>CBIHOZ010000036.1:0-49387 GCA_966211525.1 uncultured Chitinophaga sp.
ATAATTCTTCTCAACCATGATTTTACCGAAGCTCCTTCATCATGCTGATGTATGTGCGTAAAAAACTTCATAAAACCATCGTTCATGATCTCTTTGGCTTCCTCTTTTGTTTTTGAATAGCGGAGACAAACACTCATAGCATACCCATAGAAGTGCTCATAAAGACGCTTCTGTGCTTCTCGACTGCCTTTGCGACAATCTTGAAGCAGCACTTTTATCTGCTTTGGGTCCTCCAAGTTTTTTCTAGAATCTTCCACCAGACGCAGGGTTAAAAAAAAGGGTTGCCTTCCGAATCGTCATTTTTATGAATTTACGGGTTATACTTCTATTGATAAGGCAGAAAGAGAAATTCCTCTGACCAAATTCTACCGGGCAAACCGGTATAATCACTAAACTGAAAGCCTGGCTAAAAATAACCTCAACGCACGCCTGGATTACCGAAATGAGTGCGGACAAAAACGTTGGCAATAAAAAAGAAGGGTGTATTGATATTGAAAACAACGAAAACTCCCCGAATGTATTTCAGGGAGTTTCTTTAACACAGCTATTGTTTTACGATCTTCAACACAAACCGGGTCTTCGCACCTGCTACCTGTACCATATATATTCCGGAGGGTGCATGCGTCAAATCGAAAGTTTGTTCTGTTAATTCAACCTTGCTGCTAAGCTGGACCTTTCCTGTTACATCGGTAAAAAGCACATCGCTGCCCTCCAGATCTTGCGGAAAGCGAACTGTTACTTTATTCTGAACCGGGTTCGGGTAGGCCTGAATCAAATCCGATTCTGCCGGCACTTCCACAACTTCAGGAGCAGCCACGCGCGCGCTGCTGGTGCTGAAACTGATATACCCGTTGCAATTCAACCACTCGCTGTTGGAACCTCCACATGTATTGTTCATCCATACACCGGTGTTGGTAGCCTGATTTTCTGCCTGATATGTTACGCCACCGATGGTTACGTAGTCGATCTGAACATCGCGTGTGCCGGCATCATTCGTAAAATGAACAGTAACCGTACCGTTGCCGGAAGCGGAAAAGTTCTGATACGCTGTTGTAAGCGTCCATGTTGCTACGGTTGTATTATTGACACGCAGATCGATCGTCTCACTACCGGCCACACCTCGGGCGCGCACAACGATGGCACTGTTGCCTGTTAGTGTGATGCTAAAAGCCTGTGTACTCTGACAACCACTTGCATTGGTATAGGTAGCGGTATAGGTACCCGCTTGCGCAGTTTGTATGTTCGAGATAGTGATCTCGCGTGTTGTTGCCGTAAAGTTATTCGGACCTGTCCAACTCCATGAACCGCCTGTAGTAGGCTGCGGGCCGATCTTTACAGTTCCGCCTGCTGCCAGTGAAGCCGATGCAGTTTGTTGCCAGTTGCCTCCGTTGATCTGGATATAGGGCACTATAGCAGTGGATGTACAACTCACAGGCTCGCCATATACTATACCGCGACCTGCAGTGCTCATATATACTCTTCCATATATATTCATATCACCTATAACGAACTCTCCATTACCAGGTCCGCCATACTCATGATCATTATCGTTGACGCGTGTCCAGGTAGCACCTTCGTCTATGGAGCGATGTATACCTAACACACCGCCTACCGTTCCCCATATATATAGTGTGGGATATGTTTTACCCGGTGCTTCTTTACCCAAACCGACTGCACCGCAGTACGTTACATTCGACAATTTTGTAAACGACTGTCCTGAATTAGTTGATCGCGATAACCCGTTACCATAGAGCGCCACCCATAAATGTCCTTCCTTACCAGGAGTTGTACGGAGTACTTTAGATCCATTGCTTCCCGGTGCACCGGTTGCTGCGAATGATGAACCTCCGTTGGTACTGATATATACTGATCCGCTTCCCGGATCGTACGCATAAAACTTATTTGAATTTACAGGGTCAGCAACAGGACGTGCTTCATTTATACTTAATCCGCTTACAGAAGTCCATGAAGTGCCGCGGTTGGTTGATCGATAGGTTGTAGTTGAAGTCTCGGGGCAATGTAAAAATGTATTTCCATCGGCAGATATAGCGACTTTACCTTTGTTACCATTCTTGGTACACTCGGTCCACGATCCCCCCATGTTGGTAGAGTAGTACATATTGTTACCAACGCGCAGGAGTACATTTGTATTCTGTGCTGCACAGGCAAGGCCGGTAGTTGTACCGGTGCTCGGTGTATGGGCAGGTGTATATTGTGTTACGTTGGTATGTCTGAAGCCATCATAGTCACCTATAACCGAAACCAGCGGACCGTTATTCGGTATACTTACTATATCCAACGGCACCGTCTCTTCCAATCCCTGCACACGGAATTTCCATACACAAGGCGTAGCATCGATATCGTCTGTAGAAAATATACCGTTACCGGATGTTACCCATACTTTTTTAGTATTGTAAGGATCGAACTCCACAGAGCCGGCCCAGTGAATAGCATGTCCGGTTATCCATGACATACCGTTTGTATCGAGACTGAATCCGCGCGCGATCACGTCTGTCCAGCTTGCACCGCCATTGGTACTTATAAATATTCTGTCACCATACGGGCCGCCTTGCGGAAGATATGTATTGATCGTTGATGCAACCAGGCGGTTTGCATTGTTAGGATCAACCGATATACCTCCGAATGCACGATTTATACCCGATGGAGACACGTTGGTCCATGCACCGGTACTTGTGTTATACTTCCAGATTTGTCCGTCATCCATCGGCTCCGGAACCGCCCAGTGTCCATGAGGTCCTGCGCCATTTCCATACGTGATATATAGGTTACCATCGCTGGCCAATGTAGCACGGTGCGGCATATAGGCTGTGGGTGCACCGCTTACTGCTGAAAATGTAGTTCCGCCATCAGTACTGCGGTATAGGTTGGTACTGCCGGAACGCGATACGCCTACATATATAGTCTTGGTTGCTGTACCGGTTGTGCTGCTGGATTTATCCATCACTACAAAGCTGATCCCGTTTTCGTTGGGTGTAGTCGTTACATCCAGCGATGCTACGCGACTCCAGCTTACACCGGCATTGGTACTTTTGAACAATCCGTTCCAGCGGGTACCACAAAAGAGTATATTTCCGTTGTTCGGATCCACCACCAGCTTTTCGCCGGTTTGTCGGCCCATGCCATTGCCGTGCGCCTTGAACTGTGATGTAACATCGGTAATGGAAAATGTTTTACCGTAATCGGTAGAACGAAGTATAGCAGTTTTACCGTTGTCGAAATACGATATACCGGCAAGTATATATAGCTTGGCGGGCGCCTGCGGATCGATCGCCAGCGACTCTACTCCGAGGTAGCCTCTTTCATTTTCAGCAGCCCAATCGAGTAAAGGTATCCACTTGTTCGCGGCCGCATCCCAGCGGTACGCTCCGCCAACATCCGTTCGTGCATACATCAGGTTCTGCTGATTTTTACTCGTTACTACGGCCGATACAAAGCCTCCACCACCAATAGCAACGTTACCCCAATTGTACGTTGACTGAGCTTTCAGTTTTGTGGTTGAAATGCCTGCGAGCAACAGGCCAATCATCATCATGTACAGCCATCGTTCTCCTCCCCACGGAAAGATTCGAAGCCTGCCGGGTTCTGTTGTAGAATAACTCTTCATAAGGTTTACTGGTTAATTTTTGAGATTGTTTGGCGATTCGAAATCGTTTGATCGATCAACTAAATCGTTTGCGTAAACCTAAACAGAATCACCTGCCACCACCGTATCCAAAAGTTAATATATAGGGTACAAGATGTTTATGAAGGGTATAAAACGTATTCATTTGGTATACAAATGATGCCCATACCGCGCTTGCCGAAAAGATTTGAGGTAAGAAACTCAATTGTCTGATTGATGTGGAGCAGATTTACCTGAGTGACAAGGCAACCCCACAAAATAAAAATCACTACGTACGTGTTCTCACTTCAGTCGAACAAAAAACACGTGGTCAGGCCAAAGATATTTTTGCTTGCCGTACCCGCCCGTGGCCGGGTGCGATGAATATATAGTTATACTCTTATACGGTTCGACATCCCAAACTACCCCACAATGTCCGTAAGGCTTACCTAAATATGTATTCCAGAATTGCACTAAATCTCCGGGCTGAACAGCTTCAGGTTTAACGTGCGCACCTTTATGTGCATCGACTAATGACGTGTGAACGCCTTTAATAACGGGCGACTCATGGTGCAACAGCGCTGCTATATCTTCATGGGTAATAATTCTGATCGTATTTGCTTCGGAAGTTGTTAACGGCGTAAACTCTTCAATCACGTTGATGACAAACTCCGTGCATACCACCTGCTTGTAATCCGGGGCCAATGCATTGCCGTTCGCTTCTATAAATCTGACGATCTGTTTATTGCGTTCCGGTATATTCTCCACATCGGCCACTTCATCGGCGTTCAGAATCCATATCGGTTGAGTCTGGATCCAGTAGCAGGCAAAATATAGCCCCGCCCCTGCCAACAGCGCTGCTCCTGTAAAGATCAACCAGCGTTTCATCATGGCAATCCGATTCGTTCTCTCTATACAGGTTTACTATATATTATTTGATAATCGTGAACTCCACGCGCCTGTTCAGCTTGCGGGTGTCTTCGGTAGCATTGCTGGCAACGGGTTTGGTGCCGCCCAATCCTTTACCGGTAATACGATCAGCTGCTATACCTTTACTTACCAGGTAATTCTTGATAGTCTCTACACGTTTCTCCGACAGCTCTTTATTCAACGCAGGGTTCCCCACGTTATCTGTATGTCCTGTTATTTCAATCTTGATAGCGGGGTTATCGTTCAGAACTTTTACAAGCCGCTCAATCTCAGGGTAACTTTCCGGAAGCAGGTCAGCTTTGCTTCGCACAAAGAAAACGTTGTTCAATGTTACGGTTTTACCAACTTCCAGCGGCGTAAGGTATAGATCGCGCTGCACTTCCTGGTATGCTTTTACTTCGCTCAAATCCAGGTTACTGCTCTCGGATAAAAACTGTTCCTTCTCGGCCAGGAAACCATATGCTTTGCTATAGGGCAATACCATTTTATAGCTTCCGTCTGCAGGATTAGACTCGGCACTCCCTATATCTTTACCATTCGTTAAATCATGATAGGTAATGGTGGCGCCTATCGGCTGATTTGTTGCCTTGTTATATACTTTGCCCTGCACGATCACCACAGGCTCCGGCTGTGCTTCCTTTACCACACGTATACTATAAATATCAGCACCGCCTTGACTCTTATCATTCGAAACGATATAGGCTATATCTCCGGAGGCAGGCACGCTATAGTATGCATCCCAGTTCATGGTGTTAACGGACGGCCCCAGGTTCTGCGGCTCTGACCAGTTCTTCCACGAGTCATCCAGTCTTCTTGTAACAAATATATCGTTACTGCCATACCCCGGCTTGCCATTGGTTGAATAGTATAGTGTTTTACCATCGGCTGCAATGGTCGGTGTTATATCTTTACCATAGGTATTGAGAACAGAGCCCATGTTTTCAGGAGCTGTCCACGTACCGTCAGACTGAAGGAACGATACATATAGATCGGTACTACCGTATGTAATGTCACGTTCGATGGAAGAGATCAATACCTGCTGATCAGGCGAAAGTGCAAATGAGACTTCGGTAGAGTAATTATAAAAATTATCGATCACGAGTTTTTCCGGAAGACTCCATCCGGTGCGGGTACGATGTGTCATTGACAGACCTTCGTATTTGTTTATCGTTCCGTTGCTATTCACATAATCGCCATTGATAAGAAGCGAGTTATTATCGGGCATTGCATTCACGACAAAATCCGCTTCGCGTGTATTTAACGGAGCCCCTATATTTTTGCGTGCACTCCACGTACCATCGGCTTTGCGTGTGGTATACCATATATCGGAGCTTTCTGTTCCGCCTGCATTAGACGGATCATTTTCTACCGCATAGTATAGCGTCTTTCCATCGGCACTGATGATCGGCATGATGTCATCGTCTTTTGTATTAACAGCCGGTCCTAAATTGTCTTTTGTATAATTGACAGAAGCATTCGGAACAAGATTTAGTTTGAAATTCTGTTTAACAAGAATATAGTCTGCTTCAATTACTCCCTGATCATACAAGGCATAACCAACAAAATTTCCCCAGAAGCGGACGTTGGGAAGTGTGAACATCTTCTGACCATTGAAGTAAAAATTGGTAACACCACTTTTCTTTTCTACAGCCAGTGTATTTCCTGCCGGTGATGGTGCTACTACAGGCGATTCATTCTGATAGTATACATAATCGGTTTTCTCACTGCTGTTCTCACAAAAGATAAGACGACCGTCCGGAGCAATGAGATAGTAATACCATTTATTGTTTTTTGTTTTACGCGTATCGGCAAAATATAGTCCGTATGTAATGTTATTGCCCGCATTCTTTTTGATATGCGTTTCGATGTAGAAATCTTTATCAGGATCTACCGGATAATCGTGACTCACAAAGGCGCTTTCATTGCTTTTATTATCGAGCACGAGTTTACCATTGGCCATATATATTTTCCGCGCGGTGTTATCCTCGAGTCCCCAGAGGTTAGCATTGTTATTAAAATCTTCGCGTACCAGTTCCTGCTGTGCTTGGACAGGTATAATTATACCGATACAGACAATGAAGAGTAAAAGGCGGAGCTGCATGATGGTTGTCTCAAAATTGAAGTACTAATAATACGAAATTTAAACGATGCGGTTCGATTGAAATTCGTTCCTTCGAAACGTACAGGATCGTTTCTTATTTTAACGACATCAATTCAGCCTGTTGTTTTTTCGTCAGACCGGAAACAACCAGTTGGTATGAATCATCGATCCACTGCTTGATCAGTTTGTCAGGAATGGAACCGTCCATCAATACAGTGATCCAATGTTTTTTATTCATGTGATAACCCGGCTGCACCGATGGGTATTCTTCACGTAACTCGGCACCCTTCTCCGGATCTACTTTCAGATTTATACTTTCAAAAAATTCTACATCGGCAAGGGCAAACATCTTCCCCATCACTTTATATACCAGTGTATTTTCGCCAAACGGAAATTCTTCGGTTACACCTTTCTTGCCAATGCAGTACGCGCGATAATTTTCGATGTTCACTTATAAGCGTGGTTTAATGACCAGCTTGAAGATAAGGTATAGCACACCGATTAAAAAAATGAGAATCGAAATTTTATTGACACCGTGCATCATGCGGATGTTGATGTTGTTCGGGCGTGCCGGATCTTTTTTGCGGAAGAAATAATTCCCCACTTCTCCCAGACTAAAGAACTGCTTCCATCCTGATTTCTTCGGCTTATTTTCATGCGCAGGTGCTGCGCTGTTTTTAATCTCTTCCATGTCGTGTCGTTGTTTAGAGCAACATCAGTTCATCGTTTCAAGTTCAATCCAGTCGCCATGCTCACGAATCAGGTTTACCAGCTCGTCAACCGCCTGCGCTGTCGGTACATTTTTCCGCACTACTTCTTTTCCTTTATACAAAGTAATTCGACCGGGGCCTGAACCAACATAACCGTAGTCGGCATCCGCCATTTCACCCGGGCCGTTTACAATGCATCCCATAATACCAATCTTTACGCCCTTCAGGTGGCTTGTGCGTGCGCGTATACGTGCCGTTGTTTCCTGCAGATCAAACAAGGTTCTTCCGCACGAAGGACATGATATATACTCTGTTTTGGATATACGGGTACGTGTAGCCTGCAGAATACCAAACGCTGTCTCATTGATCATCTTGTCCGAACCACAATTCTGTGCAGCTATAAAAACACCATCGCCTAAACCATCTACCAACAGGCCGCCTAAATCGGTTGACGAATAAAGCTGAAGTTGTTCCGTAGTAAGATCTGCATACGCTCTGCCAATGATCACGGGTACATCACAACCTTTATTGATCAACTCCACAAACAACCTGCGCTGTTCCGCCATACCATGTTTGTTATAGGTATCGATAAACAACACGGAAGTCTTGTCTTCTTTTAACCGGGCTATCAATACATCGCTCACATCCTGTAAACGGGCGTAAATAAAGTTAGCCTGGTCAGACAACTCCACTCCTGCTATATATTGTTCTGCACGGATAAACGGATAAGCTCTGTCTTTATCTTTCTGTGTAAGCCACGTCTTGTGGTTATAGATCAAGCCGAGTGTACCGGGTATTTCAAAGTCAATGGTGCGATCGCCAAGAAATATATAGTCGCATGCCATGTCGGTAATATTCCATTTGTCCAATGGAACGGAGTACTGATATCCCAAGGCAAAAAACGATGCAGCGGTAATTTTTTCTTTTGCTGAAAAATCAGCAATCACGCGCGGTATCAAATGTTCAGCACCACCGATGTTCAGAACCTGCCGCGTTGGTCTGCGATTATATTCAAACGGAGTGATCGGGTAATTTTCTACAGCAGGTATTGGATCATGTGTAGCACGATCGTCATAGCGTTTAGCCAACGTATAGGCTACTGGTACTTCGGCTTCCGGCTCTTCCGTAAGCGAAACACGAATGGTATCGCCCAGACCATCTTCCAGTAATGTACCTATACCTACAGATGATTTTATCCGGCCGTCTTCACCTTCACCGGCTTCGGTAACACCGAGGTGTAGCGGGTATGGCTTCAATCCTTCTTCATCAAGTTTCTGCACCAGCAACCGGTATGCCTGCACCATGACCTGCGGGTTACTCGACTTCATGGATAACACGATGTTGTAGTACCCCTCGTCTTCACAAATGCGAAGAAACTCCAGCGCAGATTCTACCATGCCCACCGGACTATCACCATACCGACTCATGATGCGATCGCTCAGTGAACCATGGTTTGTACCAATGCGCATAGCCGTACCGTATTCTTTGCAGATTTTGATCAGCGGCACAAACTTGTCGCGGATGCGGGCTAGTTCAGCCTGGTAGGTTGCTTCGGTATATTCAATGGTCTCAAATCTTTTTTTGTCAGCATAGTTACCGGGGTTGATACGCACTTTCTCAACGAGTCGTGCAGCAAGCTCGGCAGCATTGGGAGTGAAATGTATATCGGCCACCAGCGGAACGTTATAGCCGCGCACACGCAATTCTTTTTTGATCTCTCCCAGGTTTTGAGCTTCCTTCATGCTGGGTGCAGTAATGCGCACATATTCGCAACCCGCCTCCACCATTCGGATCGTTTGCTCCACCGAACCCAGCGTGTCCATCGTGTCAATTGTTGTCATCGACTGGATGCGGATGGGATTGTTGCCACCCATGGGAACGTCACCGATCTTTACCTCTACCGTTTTTCTGCGACTGTACTGTACTATGCTGTTGCAGTATTGCTTGAATGAAGCTATGGATGAATTCACAAAAAATATTTTGGTTGTAAAATTAACGGTTTATCCGGTATCCATTAACCGTTAACCATGATTAGTTGTTCGAATAAACTGTTGCCTTGACGTCATATTCTGTACAAAATTATAATCGTCTGAAAAATACTCGAATACAATTGCCAATGGTGTTGCTTTTAAGTAAGTTCGATACACTTTTAAAAAACCCCTCGTTATGAAAAGTCTTTTACAAAAATTATCCGCCCTGCTGCGTGGTTGGGTGGCATCCTTAATTCCGCAACGTGCTGTTATTATTTTGCGCCCGGTGCAGCACAATGCTCACCGCTCGCGACCTCTCTTTTAAATCCGAAACACCAAACTAAGTCTGTAGATTGCACACGCTTTAATCAACCTTCTCAAAATTCACGTTGATTGATATTTCCTGGCTATACCTGGCGACAGGCAAGCTTGTACCCGGTTGTTTTTAACCCTGCTTCTAACATTTTCCACTATGAGTACCCCACCGCAGTTGTGCAGGTATAAGGCCTGACGGTATTATTATGTTTTAAGAATCTGATTAACCTATTGGATAGCCCTGTTCAGCACTACCCGCTTGCAAGGCCCGGCCATCCGGAGGCGGATATACTCCGCATCGAACGTTATACTATAATATTCATTTCCCCCTCTTTAAAGAATTATGAAAAAAATATTCAACACGCTTTCAGCTTTCGGGCTGAGTTGTTTGCTCTATGTTTCTGTATACGCGCAGAATTGCACTACTATAACAAAGATAAATCCGAATGAAATCTCTAACCCTGTCCTCATAATAGGAGAATCTCGAAACATAAGTTTTTCTTTTGAAGACAGTGGGCATCAATATATAAGTGATGCAACCTTGCAAATTACATCGGGAACTCTGCCTCCGGGCATCGTGCTTTACAGCGACAGCGAACGTATTTCCGGAACACCGACCACGGTCGGTACCTATACTTTCACTCTAGGGGCAAGCACGGGCCCGGGATGTCCGGTATTTGAAGAAGAATATACTTTAGAAGTACGATGGAACAGACCGTGTGAACAGTTTGCTATAGACTTTGGTGGTGAACTCGGATTTGGATTTGTAGGAGAAGAGGGAACAGCACAAGCATGCCCGTATCCACATCCATGGGACTCCATTCAATACTCGGTTATCAGCTTACCAAAAGGCTATCATGTTTATGATTACGAAGCAGGAGACGAATGCATGAAAGTAAAAGGCGCTGCACAGCAAGATGGACCACTCCATTTTATAATTGCCGCCCAAACAGCAGATGGATGCACGGATACCGTTGACTATGTACAATCCTTTAGATGTTTGGCGCCCGACTCGATCTATCCTTCCAATACTATGCTTCGCTATGCTATAAAAGGACAACCTTATAGCGAAACCTTTAGCATATCCCTGCTATATACTGTAGCCTCCGTACGGTATGAAATCGATAATTCTATACCCGGACTTTCCCTGGAAAGAAGAGCAGACAGTATCACGGCTGTTTTGTCGGGGACTCCTACCACACCGGGGACCTATAAATTCAGAATGCGGGCCATAATCGGTGACAGTTGTATTGCGGGCGACCAGGTATATACATTGATGGTTACCAATGACGAACCTGTAAAATCACTCACCATTTTCCCGCTTTGTAATGAGAGCTACGAAGTACGCAACTGGCGTATCCACAACCCCAATAACTTCCCTGTAGCAGTGAAGTGGAACATGGTATACTATTTCAGTCATTTTATAAAAACTATTGATGCCATTACGGCCGCTCCCGGCAATACTTATTTTGAAACGCCCAATATAGAGAACCCCAATACTATAAATATATCGTGGTACGATGGAGTGAGTTCCTTTAAGAATATTGTACGTTCTGCTTCTACTGAGCTATGCGACCCACCTGCCTGTGTTTATGCTTCTAACGTGATTAAATATACCGTTGGTCTCCAAAAAGACGGCCGGAGTGCGTACTTCTTCGAAAATGACCCGAAGGCCACGCGCGGAGAACCGGATGCCAATGATTCGCCTGACGCTTTAGGAAAATACTTTACGCTTGGGTATAACGGTTTTATTGTTTTGCAGCTAAGCAGTATCGTAAGCGACCAGCCGGGTAATGATCTTACCGTATATGAATATTCTGAAGGCAATCCTACGTTTGGGCAATATCCGGAACGTGCAGAGGTCTTTGTCTCAAAAGATGGTTCAAACTGGATATCACTCGGATTAACAAGTCCTCCAAATTGTCAGGGCACCTTGGATCATTCATTTGATCTTGCGGGGAAAACGGATTGGTGCCGGTATGTTAAAGTGGTCGATAAAACGGATCGTCATGCCAGAGTACTTAATCCGGTAACTTGTGCACCAACCTCGGCGTTGGCTTTTGACGGGGGTTCTAACGGCTTTGATCTTGATGCTATTACTTGTGGACAAGCCGCTACATTTGCACGCCTCAGTTCAGACGAAGAGAATGCTATATCCGACAACGGTATTTATATACTATCTCCGAACCCGGCCGAGCACCACGTTACACTAGACTTGTCACTGGATCAATCTATACCCCTGCCACCGGATGGCGAGGTTGAGATAAACGTTCGCGATGCCCGCGGTGCAAAGGTTTATAACCGTATACATGCCCTGGAGGGAAACAGCACCATCACATTGGAAGTAGCAGATTTTCAAAGTGGTATGTATATACTAAATGTACGCTCGGGTGTACATACATCCCGCTTCTATAAATTTATCAGACGGTAATTTTTCCTTATACGCTATCCCGTTAATCGTTATTTCATGCATGGAATAACGATTAACGGATAATGTATAACCACCAACGGCTAAGATCGCCCTGTCACCGCAACGACATGGTCACTATATAAAATAAACTTTCCTGCAGGAGGTTGCCCATGGCCCAACTTTTGAGTAAGGCTTGTTAAGCTTTAATCTATCACTATGAAAGGTAATTTTACTCCTGTCGGTCACATTCCGTTTAGGCCGGCTTTCTTCGATTTTACCGGCACAATTCATAATAGAAACCCATCCGCCCGTATACCATCCTCTTCCCGAGCAAATTTTACGCTTACCATCAGGCCGTTTTTAATATGAATGTCTAAAAGGTTGCTTTGGCTTTGATCAACGGGGCGCTTACCAGTCGTTGATTGATATCCGGCTGCTACGGGAAAACCGGCAGTTTATGTATAGACAATTTGTTCAGTCCTCTCATCGCTAACATCGTAAACATATGGAAAATCCGCCTTTGTGTACTGCTATAACCTGATGCTGTCACCGCATCTTGTAAGATGACGAGTCCGGCCCCAATCCCCTCTCTGCCGCTTACGAAATTTAGTTCCGGCTTATCCGGTGGCGGTATATCCGCAATTGAATTTATACTATATATATGCTATACATTGTGTCCATAACGACATGAAAAGATTATACAAAGTGCTTGCAGCTTTCGCGCTGTCTTGCTTGTCTCTTGCTACAATACATGCACAAACATGCGATGAGTTTAAGATCGCGTTTAACAGTCAACTCGGATCTGGATTAGTGGGTGAAATCGGGTGGGCCCAGGTGTGTCCCAATATGTTTGAGACATCCGTTCACTATACCGTTGTTAGTTTACCCGATGGATATACCGTAGATAATTACCAGGATGGTGAGGAATGTATACGAATACACGGTGCAGCTCAGCAGAGCGGGGTTCTCCACTTCGTCATTAAAGCCCATACAACCGGTGGCTGTGAGTATACGCTAGACTATACCAAAAATTTTCAATGTCCGGCACCCGGCACGATGAGTCCAGCCAACACCATGCTGCCCTCCGCGATTAATGGAAAATTCTATACGCAGGATTTTAATTTACCACTCTCCTATACCGTTGAATCCGTTCGGTATGAAATGGAAGGTTCCGTTCCGGGACTCGCCTTACAAAGTGGTTCAAATGAGACTTCCGCTTTCTTATCGGGTGTACCCACAACCGTAGGAACCTATAAATTCAAAGTCCGCGCTGTCGTTGGAGACAACTGCGTGGCAGGCAGCCAGACCTATACGTTAATGGTCGGTAATAGTGAATCTGTGAAATCACTTATCATTTACCAGCAGTGTAACCGGACTAACTTTGTACGCAACTGGCAAATTCACAATCCTAATAATTTTGCAGTGCCCTTGAAGTGGGAGTTGCTATTCTATACCGAAGGTGCAGTAAACAGTGTAGATGCTTTCACAGCCGAACCAGGCGATACATACTTTGAGACACCGAGTACGGCAAATCCCAATACTATTCAGATAACCTGGTACGATGGCGTGAGTTCGTTACAAACTATAGAGAAGTCGTCTTTTGTTGGTCTTTGCAATCCTCCTACCTGTGTATTTGCTTCCAACGTTGTTAAATATACCCTGGGGTTAAAGAAGAGTGGTGAGAATATAGCTGTTGAACCAAATTTAGCAACGGCTACACTCGGAGAACCGGATGCCAACGATGCACCCAACGCAGCTGGGAAATATCTGACACTGGGATATACCGGCTTTGTTGTGCTGCAGTTAAGCAGTGTACTGATTGATCAGCCTGGAAATGATTTGATTGTTTATGAATATTCCGCAGGCAACCCGGCTTTTGGTACATACCCGGAACGTGCAGAAGTATTTGTCTCAAAAGATGGTTTGGAATGGGTGTCACTGGGAGTAACAAATCCTGCTACATGCCAGAGTAAATTAGATCATTCATTCGATCTCTCCGGAAAAATAGACTGGTGCCGGTATGTGCGTGTGCTTGATAAAACAGATCGCCATGCGAAAGTACTTGACCCGGTAACATGCGAAGTAACCTCTGCGTGGGCGTTCGATGACAACTCCGATGGTTTTGATCTCGATGCCATTACCTGTGCGCAAGACAACGGTGATCCGGTATTAGGTATTCCCGAAGGAAACGTGACATCCAATACCTATATACTATATCCCAACCCGGCACAGAACTGGTTAACCGTTGATCTGTCCAAAGATCAATCTATAGCTATACCGGCCGACAGGCGCGTGGAAGTAAACATTTCGGATATAAGTGGCAATGGAGTCTATAAAACTGTGCAAACCCTGGAGGGCGATGGCATTGTAACGTTGGAGGTAAGTGATTTGCGGGCGGGCATGTATATACTCAACGTACGCACCGGAGTATATTCTTCAGGTTTTTACAAATTCATGAAACACTAAAAGTTTGTTATGCGTTATCCGTTTTACCATTAGCTGTGAACGGATACTATAACAACAACCCATTGTGCATTATCGGATTTTCTTTGTAGTCTTTAGATCTGTTTCTATAAATCACACATAACCTCTGTAATGATACACAGAGGTTTTTGTGCTTTCGTTTTTTTGAGTAATAACTAAATCCAATTTGTAATGATCCACCTTTAACAACTAAACGTATGAAAATCCCCCTGAACCGTTTGTCCATCATCTTTTGTTGTCTTATTTGTTTTAATGCCTTCGCCCAGCCCGGACATAATCCAGACCCTGATCCGGATCTACCCTGCAACTTTGAAATTGACGTTATCTATGGAGAATCCGGCCACAGCCTTGTCGGTGAGCAGGAGTACTATGGAATCTGTTCCGTATATAGCGAAGAGTCCGCTATAGAATATGAGGTACTACATTTACCCACCGGCTATACCATTCAGAATTATACTCCCGGTTCACCGTGTATTGAAGTCTGGGGTGCAGCCGTTGAAACCGGAGTTCAAAGTATAATTATAGCAGCCGCTACGCCTGAAGGGTGCCGCGACACACTTACAATCACGCATAACTATCAATGCATGACAGTCGAGCGCATTGCTCCGGAGGCTTCTGAAGTAGCACACGGTGCTGTCACGCAATACTACAACCAAAAATTCTTTGTCGAGTATACTACTTTCCCGCTAGGCCTCCCTTTCCATTTCAACATCACAAGCGGTTCACTTCCCCCCGGACTTGTTTTACAGGACAGTGGATATTACGATACATATCTGAGAGGCATACCAACCACACCCGGTACATATACCTTTACGTTACGCGCTTACCTGGGCAATGATTGTACGGCTGCCGAGCAGGAGTATACGGTGGTGATTGACGAAAATCCTGTATGCGAAAACTTTGGTATTCAGGTTGTATATGCAGAACATACCTATGGCTGGGTTGGTACACCGGAATACTATCAAATCTGCGGTGGCCCTGATCCGGTTCAGTTCACACCCGTTAACATACTGCCTGGATATACTATAACAATGGATGGAGAGAGTTGTATTGAACTGGCCGGTTCTGTGAATGAGCCCGGCACCTATAGTATGAAGATTGCCGGCCAAACCAGTGCGGGCTGTAAAGACACCGTCATCATCAGCAACACGTGGACGTGCGTCAATCCCGATTTCATTCCGTATGAGTTTCCATCCTTCAATGTAGGCGAGTATATAAACGAAGGGCTTACATCCGACACGTATGAATCGCTTCGTGCACCTGTCATATATACTGTAGCAGCGGGAACACTTCCTCCGGGACTTTCGCTGCAACCCGGTGATGGCACTTCGGAATATGATGGCTACCTGACGGGCACTCCGACCACCCCGGGCATATATACCTTTACGTTACATGCCGTGCTTGGCAATAATTGCGAAGGTTCTACACACACCTACACGGTGCAGGTATATAATAACAACTGTTCAAACTTTACGTTGCAGCATACACCCGGCAGCACCACCAACTATGTAGGTGTAACCCATACGGAAATCATTTGCCCTCCGGCGGGGATTGACTCTGTTATGTATACCGTGTCTCATGACATGTGGGACTTCCGCCATCAAACGGATGAAAACAATTGCCTTCGTATAACGGGACGAGCGCATACACCGGGAACATTTACGTTTTTCGTAGAAGCACGTACACCACAGGGATGCACGGATACACTGTCCTATTCGAGAACCTATCAATGCCCGACAGCCTCCTCCATCACACCGCAGGCTAGCCAATTTCCAACTTCCATTGAAGGAGAATACTTCCACCAGGTGCTGACTGCTGTGTTCAACGTTCCGGTTGCAACTGTACATTATTCGGTAATCGGATCACTGCCTTACGGATTTACATTGACGGACACTGCCGACACGCAAGCGGTGCTGAAAGGTGTTGCCGGAGCGCAGGGAGACTATACATTTACCATTCGCGCAGAAGTGGGAAGCTGCACGGCTATAGACCAGGTATACACCATGCGCGTATTAGGTGGATATGCCCCGAAGCCACTGGTTATAACTCCGCTTTGTGCTGATAGTATAGAAGTACGAAACTGGGTCATCTATAATCCGCATGATGTTACCAGTATATTAGTTGACTGGGAATTACTATATGCCCCTTCCTATCGCGGGACACAACTCGCCCCTCCGGGATATACTACCTTTCAAACTCCGAACATTATGAATCCCAATACAATCCGCATC
Organism: uncultured Chitinophaga sp.; assembly: GCA_966211525.1. Taxonomy (GTDB): domain Bacteria; phylum Bacteroidota; class Bacteroidia; order Cytophagales; family Cyclobacteriaceae; genus Ohtaekwangia. The sequence continues at coordinate 16,774 of CBIHOZ010000036.1, forward strand.
AGCTGGCAGGATGGTATTACCGGAACGAAGACACTCGTGCGTGGTGCTTCGTCTGAACTTTGTAATCCACCGGCATGTGTTATCGGGGCAAGTATAGTTTCCTATCACCAGGGATTTCAGAAAAACGGACAAGCGGTGCCGATGCAATTCAGCGATCCGCTGCAGGCGCTCGGTGAACCGGATGCCAGCGATAGTCCAAGCGATCCGCCACGACATTTCTCGCTCGGTTATAACGGATTTATTGTTCTGGAATTAAGCAGTAACCTGTTCGATGAACCCGGCAATGATCTTATTGTACATGAGATGTCATTCGGTGATCCATCGTTCTCCAGTCACCCGGAACGTGCAGAAGTCTTCGTCTCACAAAATGGGACACAATGGATTTCACTCGGCTTGACTGGGTCGGCTCAGAATTGTAATGCTCCTTTGGACAAAGCATTTGACCTGACCGGTAAAATTACCTGGTGCCGGTATGTGAAGGTCGTAGATAAGACCGATCGCCACGCCAGGGTCCTTACACCCATCACGTGTGCGCCTACGAATGTATTTGCGTTTGATGGTTTCACCAATGGTTTCGATGTAGATGCCATCACTTGCGGAAGCTATACTTCGTCACTGGCATTAGCCCGAATCGCTTCAGAAGAGACCGCTGCGTCCCGGACGAACGAACATATACTATATCCGAACCCGGTAAACGATTGGGTAACAATCGATCTGTCGCAAGAGCGTGATTTTGTGCTGCCGGAAAACAAACAGGTGCAGGTAGATATACGCGATACAAGCGGACGATCTGTATATACACAACTTCATACGCTCGATCCTGATTTGAAGACAAAATGTAATCTTATCGATTTTCAATCCGGCTTGTTTGTACTGCATGTACGCACACAGCAAGGTGGTCGCTTCTATAAACTGATCAAACAATAAACTATATCCAATACTGCCGTGGTAGATATACTTTACCACGGCAGTATATATCTATATATCGCCCAGTTGCGGACGAATGATAATCTCCTCTACAACGCTTCGTCCGGATAAGCTATAGGCACTAAAAACTGTGTCAGCCACATCTTCAGCACTCATAAAACGTTCTTCCGGAAGATCTACACCTTCCCAGCTCGCAGTGAGTGTAGCACCAGGCATAATGGCCGTTACGCGAATATTAAAGTTCTTCAACTCTTCACGCAGACATTTACTGAAACCCAGCAAAGCAAATTTACTGATCGCATAGGACCCTCCATTCGGATATGCTTTTATACTGGCGATGGAACACATGTTGAAGATATACCCGCTCTTTCGTTCGCGCATGCCGAGCACCAGGCCGCGCGTTGTGTAGTATGCACTGTAAAGATTCGCGTTGATCATGCTCTCGAGCGTTCCTTCTGCTTCAGTCGCGATCTCTCCGGGAATAAAATAGCCGGCATTGTTTACCAGTACATCTATAGGCCGGTTCAGACTCAGAACGAAATCGGTAAACTTCTTTACCTCATCTTTCACCGCCATGTCTGTTGACCTGACAAAGACCTTCACGGCATGACGTTGTTCAAGCACCGCCCTGAGCTGTTGCAGATCGTGTTCGTTGCGCGCACACGTAGCCACGTCAAAACCATGTGCTGCAAATTTTTCAATAATGGCTCTGCCGATGCCTTTCGTTCCGCCCGTAACAACAATCAGTTTATTCATGAAAAGGATTTCACACGTAAATATGGGATATACTCCTGTCGGTAAGACATTTAACACCGATCAGGATGTTTTTTTGATCGTTACCGCCAGCGCTGCAAATCTGGAACTTGAAAGTTAAAATTCCTTATACTGCGGATGTTTTAATTTCAATTATCTTAGCGAGATAATGAGGCGTATGCTTAACGTATGATAACGGAGATTGGTAAGTACTTTATTTTTCTGGGACACCTGTTTACGAATCGCGAGTCGTTCAGAACCTATTATAATCTGATCCTGGAAGAATGCATTGCAATTGGTATCGGTTCACTGTTCCTCGTAGCACTGGTATCTACTTTCATGGGTGCTGTAACTACGGTACAAACAGCTTTTAACATGGTAAGTGATTTTATACCCGACTATGTTATATCGCAGGTTGCCCGTGAAATGATTGTGCTCGAACTTGCGCCTACCATCATTGCTGTTATTTATGCCGGAAAGGTTGGCTCCAGTATGGCCAGCGGTCTCGGCACCATGCGCATTACCGAACAGATCGATGCGTTGGAAGTAATGGGTATCAACTCCATCTCGTATCTCGTGCTTCCTAAAATCATTGCGTCTCTGCTCATGTATCCACTGCTCGTGATCATCGCCGGTTTCTGTGGTATGCTCGGTGGTTATCTCGCGGGAACGCTCACCGGTGTTATCGCACCTGCGGATTATGTTCTGGGATTACGCTCGGGCTATAATGAATTCACCATCACCTTTGCGCTTATCAAGTCCGTTGTGTTTGCGTTCCTGGTTTCGTCTATCTCTTCATACAACGGATACAACACACAAGGCGGTGCACTGGAAGTCGGTGTATCCAGTACGAAAGCAGTTACCAGCAGCGTAATTGCCGTGTTGATTTCTGACTATTTGCTGGCTCAACTTTTACTTGGAAAATGATCAAGATACAAAGCATAACCAAATCGTTTGGCGACAAGCTTGTACTCAACAATGTAAGCGGTACGTTCGAGAAGGGTAAACCGAACCTCATCATCGGTGCCAGTGGTACGGGTAAAAGTGTATTATTGAAATGTATTGTGGGATTGGCCAAGCCCGACATGGGACAGGTATTTTTTGATGGTCGTGATTTTTATGCAGGTGATCGCGACTTGAAAATAGAAGTACGCAGAGAGATCGGCATGCTCTTTCAGGGAGGCGCGTTGTTCGATTCAAAGAACGTTGAACAAAACGTTATGTTCCCGTTGGATGTACTGACCCGCATGAAGCACGAAGAGAAGATTGAGCGCGTTAACTTTTGTCTCAAACGCGTAGGACTAGAAAACGTAAATAAGAAAATGCCATCCGAGATAAGCGGTGGTATGAAGAAGCGTGTAGGCATTGCGCGCGCCATTGTAAACAATCCGAACTATCTCTTCTGTGACGAACCAAACTCGGGCCTTGATCCACAAACTTCTGTATTGATCGATGACCTGATCCAGGACATCACCCAGGATTACGACATGACTACCGTAGTGGTTACGCACGACATGAACTCCGTAATGGGTATAGGTGAAAAGATCATGTTCATCTACAAAGGACAAAATCTCTGGGAAGGCAACAAGAACGACATCACCCACTCCGGCATAAAAGAACTCGATGACTTTGTTTTTGCCAACAAGGTTATGAATAGTCTTCGGGAGAAGTAAATCTCTATTTGTTATTCACTTTCAAAGTATACTCACGCATTATCACGATCGCGGTAATATACTTGCAGGAATATACTACCTCTTGCTCACCAGTTTTACTACAGGCCGCACAGGTTTCTTCATACCTTCTCCTAAATAGTACCCAACGTGCGGAGGTTGGTTATAGCCTACATTTTGCCAGACTATACCGAGCCGGTATACCGGGTCCTGCATCAAAGTCGTGAAGCGATATGTTGTTGGTATGGTGGTAGTATATATATGAAGTGCCGTGTTGTCATTGGTGCGCCAGATCACTTCCTCGCGCCAGTCGCCAAAGAGATCTGCGCTTAGCACAGGCGTTGCTTTCGTTCCGTTGTTTGATGTACACTCTTCTGCAGTGAGCAACGGCTGCAATGTACTGTTCTTCCAGTCCCATTTGGAAATTACATTCTTATCGAGAAGTTCACGCAGCAAGTCGCCATCCCACCACACAGCAAAATTACAGGCACCTGGTTCTTTTTCGGCAATCTTCTCTCCTTTCGCATTGAACAATCCCGTAATGTTGGCACCGCGCACCCAACTCTCATGTCCTTTATACCGCGGGTCTATATCAAATGAATTACCGCGTCCGGGACCTTCACCATCATCGCCTGCTTTTACCGAAGGCTTCTTCCAGAGTATCTCACCGGTCTTCGCATCACGAAAGTGTGCACCGGCATCATCGAATCGCTCCTGTATATCAAAAACTTCAAGCCCCGGACGATCGGGATCAAGATCCGAAAAATGAAGTGCATCGCCATGACCGAGTGTTGTCGAGTATAGTCCTTTACCGGTATCATCAATCACACAAGCGCCATAGATGATTTCATCTTTACCATCACCATCTACATCACCAACGCTAAGGTTGTGATTGCCTTGTCCCCGAAACTTACGGTTCTCTTCGGACGCATCACTGTCAAATGTCCACACCGGACTTAATTTACCATCGCGCCAGTTCCACGCAGCAAGCACCGTGCGGGTATAGTATCCACGCGCCATGATTAATGAAGGGCGTTCACCATCGAGGTACGCAACACAGGCCAGGAAACGATCCATGCGATTACCATACCCATCGCCCCATACTTCTTTCAATTGTTCCGTGGTAGGATTTTCCGTATCCGGATGTCTCGCGGGAATATAGCGCGTAGTAGCCAGTGCAGCCCCCGTGAGACCATCAAATATAGTCAGGTACTCCGGACCTTTTAATATATAGCCACTTTCGTTTACATAGTTTGCATTGGCATCACCTATTACTACACCTTTGCCATCCTTTGTGCCATCAGCTGTTTTGCAAGCTACTTCAGCTTTACCATCACCATCCAAATCATATACTATAAATTGAGTATAGTGCGCACCTTCACGAATATTTTTCCCGAGATTGATCGACCACAACAATGTGCCATCCAGTTTATACGCGTGCAGGATTGGTTCATCTGTTATACCCTTGTGAGAATTGTCATGCGCTTTACCAGTCATGTGGATCACCAGTTCATATTCACCGTCACCATCCAGGTCACCCACCGATCCGTCATTAGGCGTATAGCCCTCCGGTGTTTTCATCGGAACAGAGAGGTATTGTCCTATAGCGTTATTTGCCGCCATCGAAAAAGATTTACCTATAGCCTGTTCTTTTTTATTTACAACAGCACGAACAACCCATTCATTCTCCCTGGAAAGGTCAGCCGTCTCATCCACAAAGAACGTTACATCAGCAACAGGCTTCGTGTTCAGTTTTATCGATTTACCATCCGTAACCCTATATATATTAAACGCCACATCATCCGGATCATTAATCAACAACCGCCAACTCACAAAAACCTTCTTTTCATCCTGCCGCACAGCCACCACCCCTCTCCCAATATCCTCCATATACCGTTGTCCAAAAACACAAAAATTCATCCCAACCAGCAAACCAATAATTATCACCCTATACATATCCCAATATTTTATCTCACATATACTCCAAAAACATCAACACCTCAACACACCAGCACCTCAACACATTTTTAACATCCCCTAATCACGAAGAAACTTCCTCAACGCCAGCTTCCGCTGCGCCCTGATGCCCTCAGCCACCAAAGCAGCGTTGATCTTCGCTCCTGCTTCCGTAGTATGCGTATGATCCTCGAGGAAGAGTTTTGATTTCACTTCATCCGGACCAAGCTGTTCATAACGGGATGCCACGAGGTCGTTCAGATCTATATAGTAAGCACCTTCTGCTTTTGCTATATCAGCAGCCCACGTGGCATAGCTGTCTGTTGAACGAACGACTTTACCATCTTTCCAAACGTTGCGCGCTACGAGTGAGCACACGATCGGTGTAGCACCCTTCGCCCGGGCATCGCGTATATATTTGCGCATATACCATCCGTACGAATGTACAATCTCATGTTTATGGGTAATGAGATTATCGATCTCTTCAGTTTCTTCTCCTATACCACGGATCGATCCGCGGGCACGCAATGTATCATTGATTGCACCGCCATCGTTGTGTCCAAACTGCATGATGATATAGTCACCCGGCTTTACTTTTGCGAGCACGTTGTCCCAGAGTCCTTCCGTTTGGTACGTGCGACTGCTTCGTCCACCGCGGGCGTGATTTTCGATGCGTATCTTCGTTGTATCAAACTGCGTATAGAGAAAATCTCCCCATCCCCACAAGCCACCTTCACCTCTGCCACTTCCGTTCTTCACAGTAGAATCGCCCACCAGGTATATAACCGGCTTTTGGTTCTGAATCGTAAACGCGGTTGCTATACCCAGCAACACGAACAGCACTATATATTTCATTTTCTAAATTTACTTGGGAAACATCAGGGCACTATCATTAATGTCAGCCGGATGATTTTTCAGGAGACTATAAATTGATGCACCGGCAAGCAACACTGGTCCGTAGCCATGTGCTGCATATACATTTACAGGTCGGTAATAATAGAACGCAGGATCGAACGCCATACCGGTGCCGACACACGTACCTTCCACCTGTCCCTGTGCATTTACTTTCGTAGCCACAGCATTCCACGCGAGCAGTGCCATCGGAGCATGCGCTTCACGATTGATCCAGCCTTTATTGATAGCATGTGCAATGCAATGCGCATATATAGCAGTGGCCGATGTCTCCAGGTAAGAATCATTTTTATCAATGAGCTGATGCCAGAAGCCATCGCCTGACTGATGCTGCGCCAACCCCTGAATATGATCTTTGAGAAGTCCTAATACCAATGGTCTTTCCGGATGATCTTCTGGAAGAACATCCAGTACTTCTACCATCGTCATCAATGCCCAGCCGTTGGCGCGTGCCCAATGGAATTGCGGATGCACATCCATACTTTCCACCCAGCCGTGCATATATAGCTTCTTCTCTTTATTGAACATACGCTGCGAGAACTGACGAATCTGTTTAACAGCTTCATCGTAATACTTGCGGTCACCGGTAAGTTTACCCATCTGTGCTATAGCCGGCACACTCATATATAGATCGTCAAGCCACAACGTATTGGGTAAGGGCCGGTTTCGTGCCAATGTACCATCGGTCAATCTATACTCTTTGGTAAGAATATAGTTGATATAGTGATCGATCAACGGACGAAGGTCTGCATTGATACCACTGCGAAGTCCTTTGATCATAGCAGCACACACGGCACCGGCATCATCCAGTGCATGAGGCTCAAGTACTTGTCTCAAAGGATTACGCTCCTCCGGAAAAGCTTTACCATACGCACGGAAATACGGAGCGGTCTCTGCGAGAAATTTAAACCGTGACGATGTATACTCACTATAGCGTTTGTCACCGGTAACTTCACCGGCCAGTAACATGGCGCCATAGGTTACGCCCCACTCATAACTCGTGAGACGAAAATCTCCGGCCTTGACAATAGCATCCCTGACGGGTTTCTTCAGATCCGTTATAACCGCACCGGTTTTTCGATCGACCAGTTGAGTCGGGGTAACTTCTGCCAGGTATACCAGCACACGATCCATCACCTGCTTTACATCCTGCGTAGTCGTTTTACCGTATGGAATTTTATAGTCCGGTTGCAGCGCATGCAGCGGAGTGTTGCTGTCGTTACCTTTTATATTCTGTGCCTGCGCGATAACGCACATCAGGAGTATATATAGCAGGCTTCCGTATTTCGCGATACAGTTGATCATATATAAATCTTAACTGGTTACAAATTGTCTCTTGGTTCCGGGCTTGATGCTGGTCAGGTCTGCGATCTTTACCGGCAAACCCGTTTCACAACTCTTCCGCGCTGCTATACCTACGAGGATAGACAATGCTCCATCGCGCACACTCGCTGACTGATGCAACGGATCTTCCGTCATGCCTCCGAAAATTTTATCCTTCAGCAGACGATCACCACCACCGTGTCCACTCGTACCGTGCGGCACCTGTATGAATTCACGTGTACCGAAATTATGCGTGATCATGATCTCATCGTAAGGTTTCTCCAGTAACGGATTGCTCTCTTCGATCCACACGTCAATTCTTCCTTTCGTACCATTGAATGCAATGCGGTAGCCTTCGTATGGCGAGTACGTGGTAAGCGAATAGCTCACCTGTACACCGTTCGCATATTTGATCGTAGCAGCCATCTTATCGTATATATTTATATCTTCTTTCCACACACAACCATCCCGCAGGTAGCCATCATGTTTTTCATTGTTCACATATAGCTCAGTATACATTTTATTCTTGGTAACATCCCAATAAAAATTGCACTTGTCTTTGTGCGGACACGGTCTGCAGTTGGTATGACGGAATGAATTGTTTTTACCATAAAACTCCAATGAACCACTGGCATATACTTCTGCCGGATCGGATTCGATCCACCAGTTCAGCAGATCAAAATGATGCGTGGCTTTATGTACCCACAGTGTTCCACCTTTCTCTTTAAGGCGATGCCATCTTCTGAAGTAATCGGAACCGTGGCCTGTATCGAGATACCAGTGAAAGTCAACCGATGTGAGATCACCGATCGTACCACTGCGAAGTAACTCGTATAGTTTGGCGCGGTGCGGAGAGTAACGGTAGTTAAATGTTACCGTAACTTTTTTACCGGTGCGTTTCTCCGCCTGCAGTATAGCTTCACATTTCTGCTCATCGGTAGTCATTGGTTTTTCCGTAATGATATCAGCTCCCATCTCCATACCCTTAATGATATACTCATGATGCGTGGCATCCACCGTGGTCACAATAAGTATATCGGGTTTTACGGTTTTCATCATCTTTTCGAAGTCAGTGAATGTAGGACAGGTGAATCCGGCAGCTGTTTTAAAAGTTTCCAGGCGACCGGGGTTCACATCGCATAAGCCAACATATTCTACATTTTCCGGGTACGACATCGCTACATCTTTCGACCACATGCCGAGCGCACGACTTCCGGTCCCCACGATAGCAATCTTCTTCTTTTTGGCCGGTACCCACTCCGTTGCGGCGGAAGCAAACGGACTCATCACCATGGCTCCGGCTACAGCGGTTCCTGCAGTGGCCATAAATTTTCTCCGGGTTAAAATGTTGTCGCTCATACTTCAGGTTTTTAAAGTGATTATTGTTTATTAGGATTTGAGTTTAAAAACAAAAGCAGATGAGGTCATGTACTTTCCTCCCTGCGCTGCGGTGAAAAGATATACCGGTTTATCCTGCTTCATTAATAGCTGCGGGCGCTCCAGTCTGCCGTAACGTTTCAGATGAGCCGGTGCCGGAGGTTCACTGGCATACGCTTTCAATTCTTTATAGGCGATGCGCGGCTCCGACCATTTCATACCATCTTCTGATTGCAGGTGTAAACCGGCTTCGTGATTATAGAATCCCATATCGCGTGCAATCATGTTAAACATATTGTGCTCACACCATACAAAGGCATCTTCAAACTGGCGATTGTTACCCAGCGCAGAAAAATCCACTACGGGGTTTGATACTGATTTTATATAGGGACCTTCGAGTGCATCGGAAGTGGCCAGTCCATATTTACGATTACCGCGTATAGGCTGACCCGCTGCCGCTATATATTCTTTTGTATTCCACGATTTATAGTATAGCCAGTATTGACCGTTGGGATGTTTGATGAACGCTGGATTGGTAGTGCAGTGATCGTCCCATGCACCTTCGGCACCAGGCTCCAGCAGCGGTTTATCCGGGCGTGTCCATGGGCCGTACAACGTAGTGGCTACTGCAAGGCCGATGCGTTTGGTATCCGTCTTTCCATTTGCATTGCCCATATAGAAGAGGCAATACTTACCATCTATATACTGGATGTGCGGGTTGTGGCAAGTCGTGCCATCCCAAAAACCGTTACCGCGTGGGGCGAGTATCGTGCTTACATATTCAAAAGGAGCTTCGGCATCTTCGGCAACTGCGTGCGCAATTTCACTGGCGTTGATCCATCCGCCCATGCCGCGTTGCGCGGGCCAGCGTGAAAAGAAAACGTGTACTTTTCCATCAGGCGCATAAATCGGACTATTGCACCAGATATACCATCCTTCCATTTCGAGTCTGCGGCCTACCGGCTTCAGTCTTTTGGCAAAAGGCGACAAATTCCGGTCGTCTTCAAAAAAATTTGAGAAACCCGCGAGCCCGGGGAGCAGCAATGTTCCTTTTAAAAAATTTCTTCTCGACACAGCAGAATCGCGCATGACAGTGAATTTAGCAAGAAATGAGCAATCGATTGCACATTTTCCTAAAACTAGGCCCCTTAAAAATGCACACTGTCCTGTACTATACCGTTTGAAATGTTGGGAAAAACGATTGTATTTTTTAAACTTTGGTAAATACCAAACCAAATCGAATGAGCATGAGAGCACAGGAATTGGACCAAATCCATGAGATCCGGATCGACAGCGAATCGCGCATTCCGAAGTATCACCAGATTGTCAACTCGATCATCGAAGACATTGAAAAAGGATTACTCACCGTAGGGCAGCGTATACCTTCCATCAATGAGATCAGCGAAGAGTATTACCTCTCGCGCGACACAGTTGAAAAAGCTTACAACCTGTTGAAAGAAAAACAGATCATTGTCTCGGCAAAAGGCAAGGGGTATTATGTGGCGCGCACGATATTACCTTCCAAGATGAGTGTATTGTTCCTGATGAACAAGCTCAGCTCCTACAAACTCGGTATCTACAATTCGTTTGTCAACAGCCTCGGCACGAATGCGCAGGTAGATCTCAATGTATATCACTGCGATCCGAAGATATTCCTGAATGTACTCAACGAAAGTATAGGTCGGTATGACTATTATGTAGTGATGCCGCATTTTAAAGACGAACACCTCACCCACCAGAGTATAACCGGTGAAGTGATCGATGCGCTTCGTAAAATTCCGGAAGACAAACTGGTGTTGCTCGATAATTACTTACCAGAGCTGAAACGCGATGTCGCATCCGTATACCAGGATTTCAAAATGGATATCTACGACTCGTTGCGAGAAGGCATTGATCATTTGAGACATTACCGGAAGCTTATACTGGTATATCCCCGTAAAACCGTTTATCCGTTCCCAATCGAAATACAGCAGGGATTCCAGAAATTCTGTTCCGACTTTGATTTCGACTTTGAAGTACTGGAAGAAGTATATAATGATATGGAACTGCAGCCTAAAGACGCCTATATCATTATTGAAGAGAACGACCTGGTAAACCTGATCAAACAAGTACGCGATCGTAAATTTGTTTTGGGCAAAGATATAGGTGTTATATCCTATAATGATACACCGTTGAAAGATCTGCTGGGCATCACGGTAATCTCCACCGACTTCCAGGTAATGGGAGAAACTGCGGCCTACATGATCGTGAAGAAGAAAAAAGAGCTCGTGAAGAACGCCTTCCGTTTTATTAACCGGAATTCGATCTGATGCACAGCTGTGTGTCTTGTATATACGTATAACTATAAAATCCCTGTCGCGTGCTGTTCACGGGCAGGGATTTCTTATCCATAGTAGCAACGCACCATCCATGCTCCGGTTCATAGCCGAAGCATCATTATTTCCGGACGGTCAACGGAAGTGTCCAATACCGGAAAGTACCGGGTTTGTCTGGCAGCACACAACAGGACAGGCATACCGCTCATCAGGAATAGCTTTGACATACTCAGACTTTGTTCAAATCAATGAGTATATTTTATGGAAATCCTTGAAAAAACATTTCAACACGTTGACTATCGTTGGGATAAAGCAAAAGAAGCTGCGCTGAAGAACGATGAAGTAGGTTTGCTGATTTACCGCTCCAACCTGTTAGGCTCTGATCTCCGCATTACCAACTACGGCGGTGGCAATACCAGTTGCAAGACAATCGAGAAAGATCCGCTCACCAAAAAAGAAACTGAAATAATGTGGGTAAAAGGTTCCGGTGGCGACATCGGTACTCTTACCAAAAGCGGTCTGGCCGCGCTTTATATGGAACGACTGCACGCGCTCAAGACTATATATAGGGGCTTGCAGTATGAAGATGAAATGGTAGAACTCTTCAATCATTGCATTTATGATCTTAACTCGAAGGCTCCTTCTATCGATACTCCGCTGCATGCGTTTCTTCCGTTCAAACACATCGATCATTTACATCCGGATTCCGCCATTGCTATAGCAGCTTCCAAGGATGGTGAGCGTATAACCCAGGAGTTGTTCAACGGACAAATTGCATGGGTACCGTGGCAACGCCCTGGTTTTGATCTCGCCTTGAAACTTGACAAAGCGCTTAAAGACAATCCGGGTATACGCGGCATTATGCTGGGTGGACACGGCTTATTTACCTGGGGCGATACTTCGTTCGAATGCTATATCAACAGTCTTGAAATAATTGATAAAGCTTCCGAATTTCTGCAGGAAAATTACGGCAAGAAAAGACCGGTATTCGGTGGCAATAAAGTTATTGCTTTACCGAAAGAGAAACGTCAGCAGCAGGCCGCTGCACTTGCACCTGTACTGCGCGGACTTGCCTCCAGCCATGCGCGCATGGTAGGACATTTCACGGATGATGAACGCGTGCTCGAGTTTATCAACAGTAAAGATCTCGACAGACTTGCTCCACTCGGCACGAGTTGTCCGGATCACTTCCTGCGCACAAAGATAAAGCCGCTTGTGTTGAATATACCAGCCGATGCTGATCTCACAGACAAGCAAGCGCTCAAGGTAAATCTCGAAAAAGAATTTGAAGAGTATAGAAAGTACTATACCAAGTATTACAACGACCATAAACATCCGAACAGTCCGGCGGTGCGCGATCCGAACCCGGTAATTATACTCTGGCCCGGTGTAGGTATGTTTTCATTCTCGAAAGACAAACAGACTACGCGTGTAGCAAGCGAGTTCTATATCAATGCTATCAACGTGATGAAAGGTGCCGAGGCTATATCGGAGTACGTAGCCCTGCCGTTGCAAGAGGCGTTCGATATTGAATACTGGTTACTCGAAGAAGCCAAACTCCAACGCATGCCGAAGGAGAAACCGCTTTCGCGGAAGATCGCGTTGATCACCGGTGGTGCCGGAGGGATAGGTCTTGCTATAGCAAAAAAATTAGCGGGTGAAGGTGCCTGCGTTTTCTTAACGGATATCAATGAGACATCACTGCAACAAGCGACTAAACAGTTTGGTCGTGATGTAGCATCGGGTTCTGTTGTGGATGTTACCAACACCGAATCAATAGAACAGGCGTACGCAAATGCATCGCTCTATTTTGGCGGTGTGGATATAATTGTGAACTGCGCGGGCCTTGCCATTTCCAAACCACTCGAACAAACTACCGAGAAAGATTGGGACTTGCTGAATGATGTTATTGTAAAAGGACAATTCACTGTTTCGAAAGTTGGTGTTGAAGTATTGCGTGCGCAGAATCTGGGAGGCGACATCGTAAATATAGCGAGCAAGAATGCACTCGTGGCCGGTCCGAACAACGTTGGTTATGGAACTGCCAAAGCAGCACAAACCCACATGAGTCGTTTGCTGGCTGCGGAATTAGGAAAGGAAAAAATCCGCGTCAATGTAGTGAACCCGGATGCCGTGATCGAAGGCAGCAAGATATGGGAAGGCGAATGGGCTGCGGGCCGTGCGAAGGCGTATGGCGTTACCGTGGAAGAGCTTCCTGCTTTCTATGCCAAGCGCACCATCATGAACGAGATCATCACTACCGAAGATATAGCCAACGGTGTATTCGTACTCGTAGGCGGACACTTAAGCAAAAGTACCGGCAATATCATCAACGTAGACGGTGGTGTGGCGGCAGCCTTTGTGCGGTAATAATATAGTATAGATATAGTGTGTAATCACATCGTTGTCCTATCGGGTCAATGCTGTAAAAATGTGAATGTATGAAACTGGAAAAACAACTTGTCGAGGATCATAATAAAAAACTTCAGAACAGCCATCAGTCAGCTTTTAACTTTCTGGCGGAGCGGCTTACCCAGGAAGGACACGATGTTGAGCGTATACTGAACAAGATCGCAGCGTTACAGATTGCTATACCCAGCTGGGCACTCGGCAATGGCGGCACACGCTTCGGAAGATTTTCCGGTGGCGGTGAACCGAGAAACCTCGAAGAGAAAATATCCGATGTAGGTTTGCTGCATGCTATCAATCGCTCGAGCGGTGCTATATCGCTGCATATACCCTGGGATATACCGAAAGATGCCAAGGCTATAAAAGCACTCGCAGCAGAACATGATCTTGCTTTCGATGCTGTCAATTCCAACACCTTCCAGGATCAACCCGACCAGGCATTGTCCTATAAATATGGTTCGTTGTCGCATAGCGATAAGGCTATACGGAAACAGGCGGTTGATCATAACATCGAAGTAATTCGTCACGGTGAACAGCTCGGTTCAAAAGCACTAACGGTATGGCTGGCAGACGGAACGTGTTTCCCCGGACAGCAAAATTTCAGAAAGGCTTTTCAGCGTACGCTGGAATCGTTGAAAGAAATATATACCGCGCTGCCCAACGACTGGCAGATGTTCATCGAGTATAAACCGTATGAACCTTATTTCTATTCTACAGTAATACAGGATTGGGGAACCTCGCACCTGCTTGCTTCGAAGCTTGGTAAAAAAGCGTACTGTCTTGTAGACCTGGGCCATCATTTGCCCAACACCAACATAGAACAGATCGTAGCAACATTAATGATGGAAGGTAAATTAGGAGGTTTCCATTTTAATGACTCCAAGTATGGAGATGATGATCTTACGGTAGGCAGTATCAAACCGTATCAACTCTTCCTCATCTTCAATGAACTGGTATATGGCATGGAAGACCCTGCGAGTATAAATCCTTCACCCGCATGGATGATCGATGCGAGTCATAATGTAAAAGATCCACTAGAAGATCTGTTGCAATCTGTGGAAGCTATAAAACTTGCCTATACACAGGCGCTGCTGGTAAACAAGGAAGAACTGGAAGCTGCACGGGAGAATAACGATGCTACACAGGCGCAGGAAATTCTGCAGCACGCCTATCGCACCGATGTGCGTCCGCTGATAGCTGAAGCCAGAAAACGTGTAGGGGCTGCGTTGCAACCCATGACATTGTTCCGTAACCTGAATGTGCGCAAACAATTAATCCAGGAGCGCGGACTTAAAACTGTTTCTACCGGACTCTGATTATGGCTATACCCGTTACTGCAATTTTTGATATCGGAAAAACAAACAAAAAGTTTTTTCTGTTCGATGAAAACCTGCGCGAGCTTCATCATGAATACTTCAAGCTCACCCCTACCCTGGATGATGACGGCTTTGAGTGTGATGATATATATGTACTCAGCAACTGGATTCAGAGTACGGTACGAAAAATCACCTCATCTGGCGAGTATCAGTTGAAGCGTTTGAACTTTTCCACCTATGGTGCCACACTCGTTCACCTCGATGCCAATGGTAAACCGGTAACACCTCTTTATAATTACCTGAAGCCATTCCCCGAAAATATTCAGGAGCAGTTTTACAAACTATATCCTCAGGACGAACACAATCTGCATACGGCATCGCCTGCACTCGGCATGCTCAATTCAGGATTGCAACTATATTGGTTGAAATATACCAAGCCCGATGTTTTAAAACGGATACGGTATACCTTACACTTTCCGCAGTACCTGTCCTATTTATTTACTGGTCAGTTGGTGAGTGAACCTACATCCATTGGTTGCCATACCAAGCTTTGGGACTTCTCCAAAAACCGCTATCACGATTGGGTATATACTGAAAAGGTAGACCATCTCTTACCGGAGATTGTTCCTGCTTCCAAAACCTTTCAGACTATCATTGGCGGTCACGCAGTAGAAGTTGGCGTAGGTATACATGATAGTTCTTCTGCATTGGCTGCCTATATGATGCGCACACAGGAGCCTTTTGCATTGATCTCTACCGGAACGTGGAGCATCACACTGAATCCCTATACCAAAGAAGATTTGACCCGTGACGAATTGAATCGCGATTGTCTCAATTTTCTTACCATCGAAGGAAAACCAGTAAAGGCATCACGTTTATTTCTCGGGCACGAACTCGATCATCACCTTCGTATCCTCAACGATATATTTCATAAGGAAGCCCGATACTATAAACAGATCAGGCTACAGGATGCATTCCTGAAAAAGATACACAACCACGAGATCGCTTCTACATTTTATCCCACGACAATAGCCAACCCGTTGCTGACACAAGATGTATTCGCTTCGGATCAATGGAAGCCTGGTAATTTTGAATCGTACGAAGAAGCCTATCATCATCTCATCTGGGGTTTAACACAGTTGCAGGTTGCATCCACAAAACTGGCACTTGGCAATTCTGACGTAAAAAAGATATATATCGATGGCGGCTTTATCGACAATGACATCTTTATAAAACTCTTACAATATTATCTCCCTAATTATACTATAGAAGTATCGCACATGCCGCTGGGCTCTGCTCATGGCGCAGCGATGATTATGCAGGGGAAGCAGGTGGAGGTGGGGGTTTAGGAGTAAGGAGTAAGAAGTAAGAAGTAAGGAGTAAGAAGTCCGAAAGTAAAAAAAGTCCGGAAGTCCGAAAGTTAGAAAAGTCCGAAGACGGGAAGTAAAAATCTCGGCAACAAAAAGTCCGGCACTAAATTCCTGTAGCCAGAAGCTAGCAGCCAGCAGCCCTTCCTCATAGCTCGCAACTATTTCTCACGGCATTTTGCGCAGTCCCTCCCACTTTACGTTCCACTTGCCGTTCTTCGGAAATCCTGGGGTCGCTTCCGTGTTGCCGTCCCAGCCGGCTGCCATCATGGCTATAGCGGCAAGTAAGCCTCCGTTGCCGGGTAAATATAGTCGCAGGCGTGTATCCTGGTAGTTGTGTCCGTTTACGAGGTATATATTTTTTTGTACATCCTTTAAGAGTATATCGATGGCTTGTTCCGGTTTGTTGAGTCGTGCCGCTGTCATCGCGAGTAGCGGGTAGTCCCAGCCCCACGTTGTCTCCCATTGCCAGCGGTTCATGACCTCATCGAATGTGTTTGACATGATGGCTGCGTCCACTCTTGCATTCGCAGGAAGAAAGCCTAACGCTCCTACTACTGCTGGATGATCTCTTCTGAAGAAATCATCGGTATAAGCGGCCGGTGTTGTACTATTGGGTAAGTATAATTTTCCGCTTGCATCTTTGGCCAGGGGTGCCAGGTCTTTCAGTATAGCGCTCCATGTTCTTTCCTCAGGCATGCCCAGTCGCTTTCGCCATTCCTGTGCTACCGATAGTCCGTAATACCAATATTGTAACTCATAAGCAGGATCATCAGTTTCGGCTGCCTTGAAAATTTCCTGTGCCGGTATCAATGGGTGACAGAGATGATATTTACCATCGCGCAGCTTTACGAAGGAGGCCATGAACGCAGCTGTCTCAAAGACTATATCTTTATATTGCTGAAGGGTTGCCTTACCGGGATTGGTCCTATAGAGTAACTCTGCAAAATATAGCGGATGCGGCTGTTGCCAGATAATAAATGCGCCTACACTTGAAGGACTTTCATTACCAGCCGGGTCCGTCATTTTCTGCCAGCGTGCCCCGGTATAGCCTTGCCATTGGGCAGTAGCTTTTGCCTTATGAAGCGTTTGCGTATACCACGGCATGCTTCGCGCGAGTAATTCGCTGCGATTCCATAGAGCAAACTGTGCAGCATGCCACCAATGCATTTCCAAATGAAATTTACCATACCAGCTGTTCATGGTTAAGCCGGTTTCCTGTGGTGGCAATGTGCCGGCACATTGAATGCGGGTGAGGTATTGAGACAGTATAACTCTGCGCTCAAGTTCTTTCGCACGTGAATCTGTGCAGGCACCGAAATCAACCGCTGCACCCTCTGTCCAGAATTTCTTCCACGATGCTATAGCTTTATCTGATACAGTCGCGAACAATACCGGATTTGCTATATTTTGCTTTTTGAATATCACGGTAAATTCGAGCGTAGAATTTTTATCAGGAGACAAAACGAAATGATGTTTCTTCACTTCCCGAATGGCCGACGATTTATGTGTAACCTGAACATAATAGCGTGTTGAATCTAACGTCCGCTCAATGACGGTTAGCTCCTTCTGTCTGGTAATAACGGTTGATTGATGTGAATCCGGTTTACTCCAATCATACCCCGGACATACATGACAGTTCTTTCCATAAGGGAAACGGAAATTTACTTTTAATCGTCCGCTACTGATCAACGGAGATTCTATTCGCACTGCAATACCATCTTCATCGGGGTGAGCAACTGTAACTACCTTTACCGCTGCGCCATCAATTTCAAATTTACTTTCAAGCGTTCCTGTCCACAGGTTCAGTTGCTGATGAATGTTTTTCACATCGCGTAGCGCTGCTGTATCACCGTTTGCTTTCGTCATGATCAGGCCGATCAAGCCGAGGTGCAGTCGATGCGGATTTGCGCGAAGCGCTTCGGTGGCCTCTCCTGCTATACCTTCTTTTTGTTGTACTGCGTAAGGTGCTTTTGTTCCATCACACGACTCATACAACTTCGCTACATCCGTTAAAGTATATTTCTTCCCGGCCGGTATACTGTGCCAACCCCATTGGGATTGTGTACCTAACGAAATACCGTTCTCGTATTCTTCATAAAAAGTCTGTAGCCCGGTAACATCACCCGTAAATGCAAACTCACCATTGCCTACCGAGAGTGATCCCAATGTATCAACCTGTTTCAGTACAACGTTGTTACGCGTTACGAGCGCAAAACGATCTATACTTTTTTCAGGTATACTTTGCGCGAAGGAAAATATACTTGATGTGAAGGCCAATATGGTTACGAGAAATCTCATAGTAAAAATGGTATGCACTAAAAGTCATCAATTCAACACAAAAAGAAAAGCACTTTTACACATTGAACCACCGGCATGCAGGACACTACCTGAAAGTTTTAGAGACATCATCTGTTACATTGGAGGTACGTTTCACTTCATTTCTACAACCATGACACATGTGAGCAAGCCATCTTTTTTGTTGATAGTTTGTCTGGCACTCTGCACTACGCTTCAGGCACAAAAGAAGTTACCACCGCAAGACAAGATCCTGGAAGTTATGCACCGCACGAACAAATACTTCCAGGATAAGTGGCCCGATGTAGGCAAACGCATTGTAACAGAGCGCTCGCGCGCCAGCAACATCTGGACACGCGGAGTATATTACGAAGGGTTGATGGCGCTCTATAAACTCGATCCGAAACCAACGGACCTTGACTATACTACACGCTGGGCCGACTTTCATAAATGGGACTTGCGCGATGGTGAAACCTATACGCGCAATGCCGACAATCAGTGTGCAGGGCAAACCTATATCGATATGTACCTGATGGATCCGAAGCCCTATAAAATTGAAAAGATCAAAGCTTCGATCGACAGTATGATGCGCACTACCAAAGTTGATGACTGGAGCTGGGTCGATGCTATTCAAATGGCGATGCCTGTATTTGCACAGCTTGGTGTAGTATATAATGAACCGGCTTACTGGGAGCGCATGCATGAAATGTATATGTATACCCGAAACAAGCATGGCGACAATGGACTATATAATCCTAAAGACGCACTGTGGTGGCGCGATAAAGATTTTGATCCGCCCTATAAAGAACCCAATGGAGAAGATTGTTACTGGTCGCGGGGCAATGGCTGGGTATATGCAGCACTCGTACGGGTATTGGCCATCATCCCGAAAGATGCACCTCATCGCAAACAATATGAAGATGACTTTAAGGCGATGTCAGAAGCATTGGTGCCGATACAACGCAAAGACGGTTTCTGGAATGCAAGTCTTCATGACCCCGGTAATTATGGAGGTAAAGAAACAACGGGCACATCGCTGTTTGTATACGGTATGACCTGGGGTATTAACAACGGATACCTCGATGCAAAGAAATATCAACCGGTAGTAACAAAAGCATGGAATGCCATGGTGAAAGATGCCGTGCATGAAAATGGGTTTCTCGGCTATGTACAAGGCACCGGTAAAGAACCGAAAGATGGTCAGCCGGTAACCTATACATCGGTTCCTAATTTTGAAGATTATGGATTGGGATGTTTCCTGTTGGCCGGATGCGAAGTATATAAACTGGTTACTGCCCGAAAGATATAGCCTCCATTTAGTGAACAGCTTATCAACAGCCTTTGCAGATCACTTTATAACCGATTTGTAGAGGCCGTTTATCTTTTGCAGGAAACTATGCTTAGAGAAATTATCAACAGCATATTTAGCAATAGCCGCTGCATTGTATGTATGGCAGGTATCCATCATTTGCAATATACCCTCTCGAAGTGCCTCTGCACTTTCATTCGCTACTAACAAACCGTTCAGTTCGTTTACGAAATCTTCCGGGCCGCCACAGCGTGTGGAGATTACCGGTCGGCCTGCTGCCATTGCTTCGACTAGTGACACACAGAATGTCTCATAGCGACTGGAGCACACATAGAAATGCAACCGCTCCATAAAGGCTGGTATATTTTCGTATGGAATGAATCCATAAAATTTACACCTCGCAGCTATACCTAACTCTTCAGCCTGCTTTTTATACCCGTTCTCCAGTGTACCGGCTCCGCCTATGTGTAGCACAAAGTTTTGCTGTATACCGGCCAGCGCTTTCAGTAGAATATCAAATCCCTTCACGGGTGTATTCATTCCGCCGAGAAAACCGATCTGAATGATATTGTCCTTTACCGGGACAAGACCTTGAAATTTTTCAACTTCAACCACGTTGGGTATAACAATAACGTTTCGGGTTACAAGTGTCTCCAACTCGGAACCTAAACGTTTGCCTACCGCTACGAGTGCGTCTGCTTTACGTAGTCCTGTTTTTGTCAGCGTTGTATGGAATAAACTCCGGAAGTTGTTTTTTACGCGCGTGTGTTCCTGTACTATATAGGGCTTACCGGTTAACCGCTTTAGCAGCAATCCCCAAAATGCACCGGGATATCCGATGGACGCGTGGATTATATCCGGTTTAAAATTTCTGATCACTTCACGTGAATACCAGAACATGATAAACCAGTAATTCAATTGATTATATACCGGCAACGATCGATTTATAATGATCCGGTGCTCCTCCACTTTTCCATAAAAGGATTTTTCGCTATCGAACGAACACAATCCGAACTTGCTATAATTTACTTTCGCAGAGATCACCACAACTTCATGTTCGTCACTCAACGCTGCTGCCTGGCTGCGAATAAACGCACCCGAGTTGAAACTCAGCTTGTCGGGATACCACGGAGTAACCATGAGTATTTTCATAGCAGCGTAAAGTATATATAGTTAAGCTGGATCAGGCACAAATATAGCATTACAAAAATCCGGTATCGATGGTACCGGTTTCAGCGTGCCACTCTTGGTCATCACATGCATGGTATAGCGCAAGTTCCTAAAGAACGCAATCACATCCGGCACTGTATATCCGGCTACTTTATACGTTGCAGGATTTATCTCCAGCATAATATGTGGACGAAAGCGTTCAATTGTTTTCTGTGCACCTTTCAGCACCAGCATCTCCGCTCCTTCCACATCAATCTTCATAAAATCAAGACGTTGCAGATTCAGCAACGGCAACTGCTCATCCAGCACCTTTAACTCTATATTCTGAATAAAGCGGGCGCGTTGGTTACTCTGAAAAATCGTAGCGAGACCTTCGTGCTCACCTGCACCGGTTTGTCCCATGAAAATGGGAAGCTGCTTTACTTCATTTGACAGTCCATAATGAAAAGTGTCTATATTCCGGTAATCATTGCGTCCTATATTTTCACGCAGCAGGTTATAGAAAAAGTCAACCGGCTCGAAGGCGAGTACACGGCCTTTCGTCAGGCGCTTGGCAGCAAACAAACTAAACTCACCCTGGTTCGCCCCTATATCTGCAAATACCATGTCGGGTTTGAGATAACGATTCAGAAAGCGCCACTCGTTCAGTTCATGAAAACCCATCCAGTAAAACGCAGCACCCATCGCTTTGGATATATCTACATTCATGGTGATGTCTTTATCGATGTTAGTAACCAGCACGTGTTCTTCCTCATGCGGACGCTTCATCCACGAGCGATAGCATTTTTCGGATATATATAATACCGCTTTCAGCGTTTTCTCTACCGGCCACGGCAACCGGTATAGCAGGTTCGCGTTGAGAGAGCGGAATAAATTCGTTACACCAGATCGCATCATATATCGTATAGGTAGTCGTTTACTATTTAATAAAATTTCGAGGGTCTATCAATTTAACTTCCTGCCGGTATACCCAGTATAGCAGTACAAGGCATGACACCAGGTATATACCATGTATTGTATAGGGCTGCTCCGCTCCTAACCAGGGCTCCAACACCGCGATAAGTAAAAACAGTATCAACGGAGCCAGCACGATCTTGAATATATTAAAGCGAAACTGAAACTTCTCACGAGCCTGGTAGCGCAGTAGCAATACTTCCACCGCAGCACTGAGTATTGACGCCAGTACAACACCATATATACCGAGATCACGCAATAACAATACCATACACACGATCTTTACAGCCGAGATAATAAGGTATATAACAGGCAGTGGCTTGGTATACTTAAGCACGCCATACGGTATAGCAAAGAATAAACGCATCGGACGGATAATGAATATCAACGCTATATAGGGCATATATTCAATTGCGCGTTTATAGTCGGGCTTGGTTACGAATGTCTCAATCGCCCACGGAAACACGAGTATACTCAGACAGATGAGGATCATGATCACCGAAGTAAATCCGTGGTAGTAACGGTTAATCTCTACTGAAGAGCCTTTGTCTTTTTGCGCGGCTACCGTGCTTACAACTTTCGGATAGAATGAACTGTGCAGTCCGTTGAGTATAAATTCAATCACCGACAAACACTTCACACCAAAATCATATACGCCTACATCACTCAGCGGCATGAAGAAAAGCATGATAAAGCGGTCGAAGTAATTGATAACCCATTGCTGCAACTGGTAGATAAATGCATAGAGGTTAAACTGAAAGGAAGATCGCAGTAATGGATAATTAAAATGTACACCAAACTCGGAGAAGATTCGCACCAGCACCCATATACCGGCAAGCATGGCAGCTATCATCCTTCCACCGATAGGACCGATAAGCGAATGCGGATATAGCTGAAGTCCTACAATGGTAAGCCCGGCAATGAGCAGGAACGAAATCAGGTTCGACCAGAAAAACAGTTCGGGTTTCTCACGACTCTGCAACAGGTTACTATGTACTTTGAAGAGCGCCTGAAAAATTCCGGTAGCCGCTGCGAGTATACCATACGGAAAGAAGGAGATATTCTTGTCCGTAAAAAAACTGCTGAACGTTAAATCGCCCAGCACCAGTGAGAGCAGTCCTACTCCGCCCCCGATCATGAGCATGAGTACAAAGGCCGAGCTTATAAAGGAAGAAAGTTTTGCCGGGTCGTGTTTGAATTCGTGAAAGTGTATATAGAGCGAAGTGTCGAAACTATACGTGGTGAGAATCTGTATGAACAGCGAGAAAGCGAGGTAAATCGAGAGGGCTCCGTAATCGGCCGTGCTGAGGTTTTCAATGTAAAACGGAAGCAGGATAATAGCGCTGGCCATGGGCAGCATACCTGCCACTGTATAGATAAGCGAACTCTTGATAAAACTTTTACTAATGCGCATAGCGAAGCCAGCAAGTTAGCACCCTTTAGTGTATTCGGAAAAACAGACGGGAATAACTTTGCAGGAGTAAACGTGTCTTCTGGCAATAAAACCAATCCTTCCGGCATCAAAATTATTATATTTTTGCAAACCGGTTCGATACGGCCTGCTGATTAACGCTCAGAAAATCAAGCGGCAGTGACCTATACCGGAAACAAACTCATCGGATGAAAGAAATTCTTGTTCTGGTTTTCAGCAACCTCAAGCATGATGCGCGGGTAACGCGGCAGGTTAATTTTTTACGGAAGCAGCATCGCGTTACGGTGGTATGTTTTGATGCTGAAGATACCGAGGGCGTAACATTTATCCGGGTAAAACAGACGAAGCTTACTCCGTTCCGAAAAGCGCTGATGGGTATAAGCCTGCTTACGCGACAGTACAACACGGCCTATAAACTCTTTCATGATTACGGTCATCTTCTCGAATCGCTGAAGTCCAAGCGCTTTGATCTTGTCGTGGCCAACGACATTGATACCTTGCCGCTGGCCTTCCAGGTAAAGGGTGATGGAAAAGTTATTTTCGATGCGCACGAATATGCCCCGCGACATTTCGAGAACAATCGAATCTGGAAGACATTCTTTCAGCCCTTCTATATTCACCTCTGCAAAAAATATATACCACAGGTGGCGGGTATGCTTACCGTTGGCAAAGGACTGGCAAACGAATATGAAAAGAACTTCGGGGTAAAGCCGGTAATCATTACCAATGCTACGCGCTATCACGATGCTATACCGGCACCGGTTAAACCGGATACAATTCGCCTTATCCATCATGGTATAGCGAACCCTTCGCGAAGACTGGAGCTGATGGTAGAGATGATGGATTACCTCGATGAGCGCTTTACCCTGGACATGATGTTAATGACCTCTGATTTTGCATCGGGACAAACAAAGGCCTTCATTGAAAACCTGAAAGCGAATGCTGCTAAAAACCCACGCATCAAAATATTACCGCCTGTAAAAAGTCACGCAGTGGTTACAACCATTCAGCCTTACGACATCGGTGTATTTTTATTGCCGCCAGTAAATTTCAATTACGAGAACACGTTACCCAACAAGTTATTTGATTTTATACAGGCGCGTCTGGGAGTTGCTATAGGACCTACACCAGAGATGGCTTCCATTGTAAATCAGTATAGTATAGGGGTTGTCTCGGAAGAGTTTACGCCTGCAAGTCTTGCTAAAAAACTGAATGCACTCACGACTGAACAGGTAGCTTCCTTTAAAACTAATGCCGGCATTGCTGCCAAAGAACTGAACGCAGAACGCAACGAAGAAATCTTCAACCAACTGGTACGCGAAGTATTAAGCCATTAGCAAGTTTGAGTGGATTGTGTAATTTAGGCAACTTAATTAAACCCAATTCATGAAGCCCAAACTACTCTCAGCACTCGCCCTGCTTACTGTTTTAACGGCATGTAAAAACAATGAGATGAGAACCATCGGATCAATTGAACGCATAGACCCCGCACTGGATGCTATTATATCGCCAGCGGCCAAACCTGAAATTATTGCAGAAGGTTTTGAATGGAGTGAAGGACCGCTGTGGCTCGAAGAAACCAAGACGCTGATATTCTCGGACGTTCCTAAAAATATCATTCACCAATGGTCAGAAGAAAAAGGATTGTCGGTATACCTTACGCCTTCGGGATATACCAGCTCGGTGCCACGTGGTGGCGAGATGGGTTCCAACGGACTTACGCTTACACCGGATGGTAAACTTGTGCTTTGCCAGCATGGCGATCGCCGGGTTGCCTATATGAATGCCCCGGTAAATGATCCGAAGCCTGACTTCATTACTCTTGCTGATAACATCGATGGTAAAAAACTGAGCAGTCCGAATGACGCGGTCGTTCGCAGCAACGGAGATGTATTCTTTACAGATCCTCCATACGGATTGCCTTCACAAAGTGATGATGATCCGGCTAAAGAAGCACCACACAACGGAGTATATAAAGCTTCCAACGGAAAGACCACGTTGCTGGTGGATTCACTTACCCGCCCGAACGGTATAGCATTTCTGCCTGGTGAAAAAACATTTATAGTAGCAAACTCTGATTCCAAGAAAGCGATCTGGTATGCATTTGATCTTGCAGAAAATGATTCTGTTACGAATGCCCGTATCTTCTATGACGCTACGGAGGATGCAAAAAAAGAACGAGGTTTACCCGATGGTTTTAAAGTAGACAAACAGGGTAACATTTTCGCTTCTGGTCCGGGTGGCGTATGGATCTTTAACCAGGAAGGAAAAGTACTCGGTAAGATCAAGATACCGGAAGCAACTTCGAACTGCGCATTGAGTGCTGACGAGAAGACACTATACCTCACAGCCGATATGTATGTATTACGCGTAAAACTTCGCGACTAAAAAAATATATACCGGTCATGGTATACAATCATGACCGGTATACTTTTACACGTAAGCAACGTCATTTCGCTTTTGTAACAGCAACACTCCACGCTGCTCCACTATAAACTTTATACTTCTCGGAGAAGCTTCCCTGATTTATACCTAACGAGAACTGCAGCAGGCTGTTCATATACGACATATTCTCTCCCACTGCCACATCGGCAAATGTTTTTACATAGGGTATATCTTTTTCAAATACCGCTTTACCTTCGTGGTAGATGGTAACGTGTAACTTATCCTTTACTTTTATACCGAGTTTTTCCAGGAGTGATTGATCTATATTGGTCCACACGTTGCCATACTGAATATCGAGCACGGGTATATTTCCTTTTACTACGCCATTCTCAATCACCGCTTTCTGGTAGTCGATGCGTACTACTTGCGGATTTAGTTTCGGACCAACCTCCTGGAACGATATCGTGCCGGAAGCCAATCGTGCTCCGGTATAGGCATATACATCACGGCCGTGAAAGGTATAGGACTTATCGGAATTACGAAGTCGGTTCTTTGCTTCATCAATCTCGCGAACTTCCTCTATACCTAAATGTTCTGCTACCAGCGTAAGCGTGCCGTTATCCGGAGAAACTATATAGTGTCCTGATTTGGTTTTGAGTACAACCGACTTGCGTTCAGAACCAACCCCCGGGTCGATGATCGACACGAACACTGTACCTGCCGGCCAATACGGAGCAGCCTGGTATAAACGATACGCTCCTTCCCAAATATTATAGGCGGGAATTTCGTGCGTGATGTCAAACATGCGCAACTCAGGCGACACCGAAAATGCTACACCTTTCATCTCGGAGACAGCACCATCCTTCAATCCGAAATCCGATTGAAACACCAGCGCCCGCGGCTGTGCTATAGCCGCCAACGAGCAAACCATAACCAACAAAACAACTATCAGTCTATACGAAATCATACGCATCATTATTTATCTGAAAATATATAAAACACCAACCATATTTACGGCCACCCTGAGCTTCACCTCCCGCCACCCGGTTAAAATTAAAATCACTAATTTTACTTCTTCAACGTAAACACCTGAACACATACACATCTAAACACGAAAATAATGCATGCTGTCAACCAAATAACACCCACGGTATTGCTCCTGATGTGCATCGGCGGGATCGCTTTTATACTCATCATGAAAGCTATTTTCCGGAAACAGAAGTAAGGTTTAGGACAACTTCGTAAGGAGCAACATCATTTCTACCGATCAACGGACCTTTTAATCGTCAGGATGATTTTATAATTTACCTGACCAATCGTTATTTGATCCGTATATTTTAACCTAATCAACAAATGAAAAAAGCATTCGTCCTTTGCGCGCTTGCCCTTTTTGTTTCTGGTGCCTTTGCACAGACTACCAAGAAGACTCTCGAACTCCCTGATTTTAAAGGAATTTATGTTAACTCAAACTACACCGTATACCTGAAGCAAACCAATAAGCAGGAAGTAACGGTAGAAGCTTTGACTGAAATTTACTCCCTTACTGAAATTAAAGTTGAGAACGGAGTATTGATGATCAACATGGAACGCAAGCCTGACAATCCGAACAAAAGCCTGTGGGCAAAGATCGATGACATCAAGCTGAACCCTACCATGAAGGTATATGTGAGCGTAAAGAACCTGAACGACCTGCAAGTGAACGGTGGCGGAAAGATTATCTCTGAAAACTCAATTGCTGCAGACTATATTAACCTGGCTGTAAATGGAAATGGCAGCATGGATGTTGATATCAAAGGTAATACTGTTAAGGCTGGTGTAAGCGGTTCAGGAACGCTGATCCTGAAAGGCTATGCTACTTCTATCGATGCGTTGGTAAGTGGTACCGGTGCACTGAAAGGATTTAACTGTCCGCTTGAGACAGCGAAGGCTACGGTAAGCGGCAGCGGAACCTGCGAGCTGAACGTTGCCAACAACATCGATGCTGTTATACTGGGCAGTGGTTCTGTTAAACATAAAGGCAATACCAAGACAGCCGTTAAGAAAATATACGGTTCTGGTGTAGTAGAAAGAGCCTACTAAAAAAATCAAAGTTCTGTTAAGATTCGAAATCAATCATTTCTTATCTTAACAGGACAACTTTTCTGTCTATGGGAATCTTCGGAACGCTCATTATTGTAGCCATCTTGGTATATTTATTTCGCAACAGTTTTACAGGCAGAAATCTCGAAACAAAAGACGACCGTTACAACGCAGCCCGCAATAAACGCCTGGAAGAACTCGACAATCTGCTCGACAAGATTAATAAACACGGTATAGACAGCCTGAGCGATTACGAACGAAAACGCCTCGATGAGTTATCGGGGAAGGAATAAATGATCTATAGTCCAGGAATTGCTACAGTATATTTACCCTTATAATTTTATTCCATTTGTATCGCTTAGTACGATTGATCTGCGCTATAACTGAAGCCGTATCTTCAGTTTATTCAACCCGACCACAACGGCCATTACCATAACGGCATATACCGCGGACCAGATAATACCGATTGTTCCCTGGTAGAATTGCTCGGGCCAGTGTATGTCCAGAAGTCGCATCAAAGCATATACTATATAGGGAATAATATAGGTCAACAACGGATTGGCTGCGGCAGTGTTGTAGAAAGTCGTCCAGCTGCTTTCTTTACGCAGATCGATGAGCCAGTATAAAAATGCTACTAGCAAGGTGCTTACGGCTGTGCTGTACATCGCCCACGTTGGGGTTGCGTATATCTTGGATATAGTATAATAAGGTCGCAGAATATACCCCGTACCAAACAATACACCTGCAAAAACAAAAGCCAGTATAAAGCGGATGCGGGTCTCTTGTTTCTTTTGTTGATCAAAGAAAAACAGGGACACCATCACACCGCACAGCGCGATAGTAGTATGAATCGCATGGCCGGTCTGCCCGCTCATCCAGGCAGCGACCGGAGAATTTTCATTAGCATCTGATTTACCGATGATGTAGAACACTATACTTACAGCCAGCGCGGAAAGTACGACCAGCAACCTTCCGCCTGCCAACTGATATACCACGCAGGTGATCAGGTAAGCCCAGCCGATCAACCCGAGAATGCCCCACCACTGCGGTGTCATTGTTTGTGAACCGTCTTCACCACCGCGGTATAGATATGCCAGCACCAGCAGCAGTACCAGCCCGATACCTCGCAGCACCCAGCGTAATGCTTTTGACTGAAAAGTATATACATTCCAGAGAAGTATAACACCTGTATAGAAAAGCAGTGACCACAGTGCGATTGACATGCCCATAGCCTGCTCGTTGTAACCGCCTTCCGCGTTTACCATAAACACACCAAGTACCAAGAGTCCAATGGTTCTTACCAGTATGTGAAGCTGCAACTGCAATCTGCTATCGCCTTTGGACAGTCGGTTGCTGATGGCAAAAGGTATAGACATCCCCACAATAAAAAGAAACGCAGGAAACACCATGTCGACAAAAGTCATGGCATCTGCATCGGCAGGCATGTGTTTCATCCAGACTGGTATACCTTGTACACCGGCCAGCTCGTTCACGAAGATCATGACGAGTATAGTGATTCCGCGCAGCGCATCGATCGACAGAATGCGTTGTGTAGTCAGTGCGTTGTGTATAGCCATACTGTTACGGATTAGTCACCACCGATGTCTTCCCTGCCCTGCCCTTCTGGTTGAATGCCCGAAGCTTGATGGTACCTTTTGCTGCAATCGGTGCTGTATAGACAGGACTCTTCAACGATGGCTCTTTTCCATCGGTAGTATAGCGAACCGTGAAGCCAGGGTATTGCATATTTACCTGCACCTTGCCATCCTGAACAATTGCTCCGGGCGAAGGAATTCTATATTGGAAACCTCCTGCGTAGTAATCGAGTCGCGGTAACTCGCGCCATCCGGCGGTGGCTATAAATTCAGACCATGCCTGCTGGTATAGCTTATCACTTTGTGCGGCATCTTTCTCGGTAGCCCATGCAGGATCTTTCGCCCACGCACGTTCAGCAAGTCCCAGAAATTTAGGCAGTATCATATACTCCATGCGCTCCGCACCCTGCACGGTCTCACACCACAGCAAACCTTGTATACCGACTATATTTGACCGGCCATAATCTGTGAGCCTTTCTTTGCCTATGAAAATTGACTTGTCAAGTGCATTGCCGTACTTGTCTTCCCTGGCATTTTTGAAGTAATCGTATGGAATGAAGTAGTAAGGTTTATCTACATCTATAAAGGCTCCCCAGTAATATCCGGGTTCATCAAACGCTTTATAGTATGCCATGTCAAAGTAAAAATTACTTACACATGACAGCACTACTTTATAGCCTGCATTGGCAAGCTGATAGGCCAGGTCTTCTGCTCCCCAGCCGAGTACGTTGTTCCATACGTCAACCTGGAAACGATCCTTTACAAAATCAGGATTCGGTATATATACATTGTTGCCGTCCAGTTTTGTCTTGCGCATGGAGATCTCTTCCCATCCATACATTGCCAAACCTTTCTTCTGCAACATCGCGTTTATCTTTCCGAAGAAATAATACCAGAGGTCATCTACCGTATTGACGGATGGATTTTCTTCAATCAGCTTTTTACATAGGGGAGATTTTTCCCATACACCAGCCGGCACTTCATCACCACCGAAATGTATAGTGTTGAGCGGAGCACCGGCTTGTTTATACATGGCGGTGATCTCGTCCACAACTGTCTCCAGGAATGTATAGGCAGATGGTAACGCTACATTGATAACATTGTCATTCCATCCCTGCACCGAACGATACTGCGATTGATCTTGCGGATCGTGCAGTAAATATTTTTCGGCTTCTTCTTTTTTACCTTGCTTGAGAAGACGTTCATATCGGGCCGCCATGGATTTAACTGCAGCACGTGCGTGTCCCGGAGTTTCGATCTCGGGTATTACACGAATGTGTCTTGCTGTAGCATACTTCAATATCTCGATGTAATCAGCCTTCGAATAATATCCCGTACCGTAGGGATTGTTTACATCTGGTCCGGAGCCATACGAAGGTGGTAAATGTGTACTGCTGGTTAGTGAGTGGCCGCGTTTGGAACCAATCTCGGTTAACTCCGGCAACGCAGGAATTTCAAGTCGCCAGCCTTCGTCATCGTTCAGGTGAAAATGAAATACGTTAAGTTTATATAGCGCCATCAGGTCCAGCGTTTTAAGGATCTGTTCTTTGCGCTGAAAGTTTCGGGATACATCGAGGAAAAATGCACGGTGTGAAAAACGTGGCGCGTCTTCCACGGCAACCAACGGTATGGCTACTGTCGCTTGCGGTTTAGCCCACGCCTGTGCCGGCAACAATGACTTGAGCGACTGTATACCATAAAACACTCCAGGGCCCGAAGATGCAGCAACGGTTATCTTCTCTGCTGTAACATGCAACTCGTACGCTTCTTCCGGTAGATTATTTTTTACCAGCTGAATGGTCTTCTTCGCATTTCCCTCGGTAGTGGTTATCGTTGGTTTTGTTTTCAAGATGATGGACAGATCACCAGCCAGTATCTCCGCTTCATTGCGAAACGCTGCATCGGTTACAATGACTATATCTTTGGAAAGTGTAAAAGAGCCGTTCTCTTCGCGATAGGACACCGGGGTCGGAAAAATTTTCACCAGCTTATCAGCGGATACCGGTTGTGTATTTTTGTTCTGATTATAGAGCGCATCCGGTGTTACCAGTCCGATCTTATCACCCGGGAAACGTAAATATTGTTTTGGCTCGGTAGAAGGTTTAATGGTATAGTTGGTAATTGTTATACCTTTTTCAGGTGCGCTGTCCAAAACTATATATATACCTGCAGGAGCGTCCGTAAAATTTACCACCCAGTCGCTGGAGACAAACTCCACGCGAAGTGAAGCTCCTGCTTTGATGCCTTTGAAATCTGCCTTGGGATATAGCTTGAAGAAATCACCATTCACCCGTTCAATCATTACACCGCCCGTAACGGAAGCCGGATCTACTGCGCGTACAAAGTTGAAATATAGAGTCCAACCGCTTGCCGGTATATCTTCTTTACTGACATTGGACAATGTGAAGGCAGATAGGAATTGTGATTTATTCTGATGACTGTTTTCAATTACTTCCCATTGTACCTGGATTTTGCTGGCGTCAATGGTTTTGTTTTGCGACTGTACTAAAAAAGAAATGAGTACAAGCGCAGTAAGAAGAAGTGTTCTCATTAATGGGTTAAGATCTTAATTGGTTTCGTGGTGAATATAGGATGAATTGAAATGACTACCACAAATAATTCCGAGCACACTGCGCACACTCAAAAATATATTGAGACACACCGGGCACACTGATAAAAAAGTATATACCTGACCCGTCATCAACCTTGTAACGTTTTGAGTTATAGCACATGAATGTCGCAACACGCAAGACTACTATTGTAACTATAGTACATGAACAGCATGGTGTCATTCAGACATCTATCCTCATTCTTCCCGCTAAAAGGGCTATTTTTTCAACAGAAATCGATAGAAAAGAGAGAAATGATGGAAAATCAAAAAATATTTCTATTTTGCACTTGTTAATTGTCATTCTTTACTGAGGCCACCCTCAGAAGTAGTTCAGTGAAGTCTGTCAGTTTTCAAAAATTAATTTTTCTCATTTATCTTTTAAACAATGAACATTTACGTTGCCAACATCCCTTTTAAGGCATCCGAACAGGAATTGAAGGGATTATTCGAAGAGTA
>CBIHOZ010000037.1:0-48468 GCA_966211525.1 uncultured Chitinophaga sp.
TGAACTTGGAAATCCGGTGCGAAGTCCGGTCGATGAGGATGGAGGTATATTATTACCGGGTGTTAACGCGGATGGGAACGTAAACCAGACACGTTTGAATATGCTGGATTACCCGATGAACGGAACGCAGACTACAGGGCCAACGCATAAGTATGTTTATGATGCCAGCTATGTAAAACTTCGCGAAGTATTGATAACCTACAATCTTCCTTCTTCCATCATTTCCAAATTAAGTCCATTGCGAAGCGTTTCATTGTCAGCCGTTGGAAGGAACCTGTGGATTATCCATAAAAATTTACCATATGCTGATCCGGAAGATAACCTCGGAGCGGGTAACATTCAGGGTGTGCAGGTGGGCAGCTTGCCAAACGTGAGAACGATCGGTTTCAATGTAAAAGCAACATTCTAAAATGTACTTCGTATGAAAAAAATATTTAACAGATCACTATATATAGCGATGTTGTTCCTGGTAACATCGTGTCTGGACGACATTACTTCGCTCAATAACAATCCCAAGGCTTATCAGTCTGGTTCTGTGCCCGGCGAAACTTTTTTCAGCAATGCCACACGTAACCTCGCCGATGCCATTACATACGGTATGACGTTCAAGATACTCGCACAACAGTTTGCCGAGACTACTTATTTTGATGCCAGCAGTTATAATCTTGTCAATGTCGGAAATGCTTTTTGGGTATCACTATACCGAGATGTGTTGCTGGATTACAAAGAAGCAAAAACGGTGATCGCAGAGAACCCGGGACTTTTTCCGAAGATTACCCAGAATAAACTTGCTATCATCGAGATCATGGAAGTATATACTTACTCGTTGCTGGTGAATGCCTATGGAAATATACCATACGCAGGTGCTGTTGACACGAGCCTGAAATCGGAAGCATTGGATTCTGATAACCTCACGCCTGCATATGATGATGCAGCATCTGTTTATAACGATCTCTTCGTTCGCCTCGATAACGCTATTGCTGCGCTTGATGCAAGTGAAAGCAGTTTTGAAGGAGGTTCTGATCTGATATACGATGGCGAAGTAGAGTCATGGATCAAATTTGCTCATTCTCTTAAACTGCGTATGGCCATAACGTTGGCTGATGTAAACCCGACCAAGGCTAAAGAAGAAGCGGAGGAAGCTGCTCCGAATGTGTTTGACGCCAATGAAGACAATGCATTGCTGAAGTACCTGGCAACAACACCCAATACCAACCCTATATGGGTAAACCTGATTCAGAGTGAACGGGAAGATTATGTTGCTTCCAACACCATGATGGACCTCATGCAGAGCTCTGCTATCGATGATCCGCGCATTCCGCTATATTATACAAAGGACAATGCCGGTGGTTATTCCGGTGGTATTTACGGACGAAGTAATTCGTATGTAACCTATTCAAAAGCGGGCCCTACGATGACAGCTGAGACTTTTCCCGGTGTCTTGCTTGATTATTCAGAGATTGAATTTTACCTCGCAGAGGCGGCCGAGCGCGGCTTTAATGTAGGGGGTACCGCTGCTGACCATTATGAAGCAGGTATACGCGCATCAATAGCCTATTGGGGTGGTACAGATGCCAGCGCAAATGTATTCCTCGCGGATCCGGATATAGCTTTTGCTACGGCAGCAGGTACGAACCTTCAAAAGATAGCCAGGCAAAAGTATATAGCCATGTTCAATCGCGGCCTGGAGGCTTGGACCGAATATCGGAGACTGGACTACCCGGTGTTCAATGTGCCGCCGGTAGCAAACGGTGATTTCCCGATTCGCTATACCTATCCTAATTCCGAGCAAACTGCTAACGGTGATAACTATACGGCTGCTGCTTCTGCTATTGGTGGAGATGTAGTTACCAACAAGGTTTTCTGGGACATACACTAGCAAGATATATACCTGAAATAACAGTGCTATATTTTGCAGTTGTTAAGAGACAGAGCTCATCGGTGATATAACCGTGCCACCGGTGCCGTTTTGTGATAGTGATAAGTTTAAATACGCAAAGAAAAACCGACCTGTAAAAAGGTCGGTTTTTTGTTCTTATATAGTATAGCTATATATAGGGATCAGTAACGTGTTACCATCCGGTTCTATACTCACGCTTCACAAACTGGTTAGCTTCATCGAAGTTGGTAACTTTCATGTTGGCGCCATCCCACATCAGTTTAATGTTGCGTCCGGGGAAATCGAATTGTTCAGCATTGTCTTTCTTCGGAATGCGAACATCATAACTGCGTATAGCGAGGTTACCCATCAATACTGTTTCGGTAAGCGGACCAGCAATTTCAAACGGAGAGCTTACTTCCATCTTTCCATAACCAGCCTGGCAGGCTTCTACCCATTGTGCATAGTGGCCTTCTGCTCCGCCGGGCACACGCTTTATAGTCTGCGGTACCTTTACTTCATTGTTTCGTGATGTCGGTATCAACGAAGGATACATACCATATGTACCACACATCATTTTACCTTTGGTACCAACAAATATAGCACCGTTGCCGCCATCGCCCATCCGTTCATTCGGTCCTAACTCTTCAGGTCTTTCTGGTTGTATACCACCGTCCATCCAGTGAAGTTTTACAGGAGGTTTACCGTTGCGTCCCGGGAAGGTAAGTACTATATAGGAGGAGGGAGGACAGCTCTCCGGGAAATAGCCGCGCTTGAATTCATCTACATATACACTGCCGACACTCGCGGTTACATCGGTAGGATACTGAAGTCCCAATACACGGAATGGAGGTTCAATGATGTGACATCCCATATCACCGAGTGCACCGGTACCATAATCCCACCAGCCGCGCCAGTTGAATGGCACCAATTTATCTACATAATCTTTTTGAGGTGCCGTACCGAGCCACAGGTTCCAGTCGAGTTCTTTGGGTACTTCTGTTTTTTGCGCAGGCCAGCTGATACCTTGTGGCCATACCGGGCGGTTTGTCCAGCAATATACGGTGTGTACATCACCGAGTAAACCAGCATTATACCACTCCATCAATTGACGCACATCATTACCAGAGGCTCCCTGGTTACCCATCTGCGTAACTACTTTATACTTCTTCGCTGCTTCGGTAAGCATACGTGCTTCATATATATCATGTGTTAACGGCTTCTGTACATATACATGTTTGCCGAGCTGCATAGCCGCGAGTGCCTGCACCGCGTGGTTATGATCAGGTGTAGAAACCGATACAGCATCTATATGTTTATGCTCTTTGTCGAGCATGATGCGATAGTCTTTATAGAATTTTGCTTTTGGAAATGAAGCAACAGATTTAGCAGCTCTGCGTGTATCTACATCGCACAGGTAGGCAATTTCTGCTTTACCGCTTTTTGCAAAGCTCGCTATATCGCTTTCACCTTTACCGCCTACACCTATACCGGCAACGTAAAGCTTATCGCTGGGAGCACGATAACCTTTACCGCCCAGCACGAAGCGTGGCAGAATGGTAAATGCAGCGGCTGTCATTCCTGCATTCTTGATAAAATTTCTCCGGGAGAGATCGGTGGTTGGAGGAGTTGATTTTTTCAGTGGCATCTCGTCTGTTGGATTTGGGTTAAATGATTGTATCGGTATAGCTGCACTATAGTTCTCTATAGCCCCGCTATTTATTAAACAGGCTTCGCCATATATAGGTATATATAGCGAAGCCCGGAGTAATTACGCATTATCAAATTTTACACTGATCTCCAAAGTACGGTCATCATACTTCAAACCGTATTGATCCAGTACATCCTGCGGAACACCATCCCACTGGTTAGGTCGGTTACCAACATAGCCCAGGTCTTTTATTCCGATCTTGCTGGTAAAAAATCCGCATGCTGTTAAATCGCGCATCGTATTGAAGAAAGCAACACCTTGTCTCAATTCAGGTTTTGCCTGTTCAGGATACGCTATATCATCTACTATTTCAATTTGTTGTTGTGATGAGCACGAAACAAAGTCGGCATCGAACCGCTTCATACTTTGCACATCGAGCCATTTTATACCTCCGCGTATCGGTATCTGGTATTCAGGTTTATCTTTTACTATAAAATCGATGAAGTCAGGTACACCCGCTTCAGAAGCACTGCCCGATACTTCATCTTTTGGAATGATGATGTCGGAAAGTACGGTGATGGTTTTCATCTCGTGCTCATCGAAGAATTTTTCAGCATTAAGTTTTTGTTCGCGCACCTGTTCGGCCGCGTAACGATCAATGGTTAAACCTTTCGGTGCTTCAACCACTTCCTTCTTGTCCTCAGGTTTACATGCCTGAAAGAGTAAGCCCGCGCCAGCCGTACTAACGGCAAGTGTTTTTAAATATTTTCTTCTATCCATGACGTACACGGTTTATGGGCTTCTATAGTATAAGACAGATATCCTGTAAGAAACCCTTAATTGATTTTAGAGATTTTGCTTTTTCATTTCTTCAATAATATACTCGGAAGCACGCATCGAGAGTGCAAGGATGGTCCATGTAGGATTTTTATCAGCCTGCGATACGAACGGACCTCCATCGACAACGAATAAATTTTTAACCTCGTGTGCCTGGTTGTATTTATTGACTACTGATTTTTTCGGATCATCTCCCATACGGGTGGTACCAACTTCGTGGATTATGCGTCCCGGAGCTTCAAGACCATAATTTGTATCAGCACCGGCTTTGCCCCACGTTACTTCCGCGCCCATCTTGTGAATGATCTCTTCGAAAGTTTCCTGCATGTGCTTGGCCTGTTTGATCTCCTGGTCACTCCATTTATAGTGGAAGCGTAACACAGGTATACCATATTTATCTACGACAGTCGGATCGATCTCGCAGTAATTATCTTCGCGTGCAATTGCTTCACCGCGACCAGCCATACCAAATGTAGCACCGTAGAAATAGCGATAGTCATCTTTCAATGCAGCACCATATCCTCCGGCTTGCTTTTTCTTCCCGTCACGTCCTGCATATTTACCGTTGATGCTATCCATACCAAAACCAAAACCATAGCTTGGCATATCCATACCACCCCAGTATTCAATGTGATAACCGCGGGCGAAGTCGAGCTTCTTGTTATCGAGCCACCACGGAGTATATACGTGCATACCTCCGACACCATCTTCATTATAGCGCTTGCGTCCTACGAGCTTTGGCAGAAAACCGCCCATTGCAGAACCGGTAGAGTCGTGCAGATATTTACCCACTACGTTGCTGCCATTAGCCAGTCCGTTGGGTGTGCGCGATGATTTGGAGTTGAGTAACAAGCGTGCAGATTCGCAGGCACTTGCAGCGAGTATTACTATCTTGGCTTTCACGGTATACTCCTGCATGTCATCTTTATTCACGAATGAGACACCGGTTGCTATACCTTCATCGTTGGTTATCACTTCACGTGCCATGGCATTCGGTATAACATCAACGTTGCCGGTTGCTATAGCAGGCTTCACGAGAACAGACGAGGAAGAGAAGTCGGCATATACCGTACAGCCGCGATTACACTGCGAGCAGAAGAAACATGCACCGCGCTCTTTATTGCCTGGCAGCGGCCTTGTGAGTATAGATAGTCGTGAAGGAATTACCGGTACACCTAACGATGTAGCAGCATCCTTAATGAACAATTCATGCAGACGCGGTTTCGGCGGAGGCAGAAATATACCATTCGGTTCGTTCGGCAGATTTTCTTTTGAACCAAACACACCGATGAGCTGATCCACTTTATCGTAGTAAGGCGCTACATCTTCATAGCTGATCGGCCAGTCATCACCAAGTCCGTCAATACTTCTGTGCTTGAAATCTTTCGGACCAAAGCGCAATGAAATTCTTCCCCAGTGATTGGTGCGACCGCCCAGCATGCGCGAGCGGAACCAGTCGAACTGCGTACCATCTTTGTGTGTATAGGGCTCGCCTTCGAGCTCCCAGCTTCCATAGGCTGCATCAAAATCTCCGAAGCCGCGATAATATGTAGACGCGCCTCTGCGTGGAGATTCCCACGGCCATTTTAATTGCATTACATTTTTAGCAGGATCGTACATCGGTCCCGCTTCGATCAATACTACTTTTACTCCGGCATTCGCCAGGGTATATGCAGCCATTCCACCACCAGCTCCAGAACCAACAATGCAGACATCGTATGATTTTGAAGTCTCTTTAATTTGAAATTTGGGCATAGAAAAGGTTAAGATTTAAACTAAATGTAAATCTTTCCCCGCTAAATGCTACTTGTTATTTCTGTTTACTTGGCGATTTATGATGATGATCGGTGATGTTGGGCTGTGTGTTTTTAGGCACGGGATCGTAACCATGTGTTCCCCACGGATGGCAGCGTGCAATTCGTTTCATGCCGAGCCAGATGCCTTTCAATACGCCCCACTCCTGGATGGCTTCAATAGTATATTGTGAGCAGGAGGGAGTATGCCTGCAGTTGGATCCCAACAACGGTGAAATGCTTAGCTGGTAAAAGCGAATGGGCAATATGAAAATTTTGCGAAGCACTTCTTTTGATTTGGACAGATATACTTCATCCTACCTGTTTTCATTTGAGAAAAGTTGTCGGGATGAAGTATATACTATCGTTTCATTATTCAATTGTAAAGTTTATTTCTCCGTCTTTGCCGTCTTTCAACTGCACGCCCAGTTGTTTCAGGTCATCGCGTATTTTATCGGAGAGTGCATAATTTTTATCCACTCTCGCTTTTTTGCGCAGGTCGATCAACACATTGATAACACCGCTCAGCAATTCATGGTTGTGCTCTTCTTCTTCGCGAAGACCGAGTACATCTTCCATCATCTGCACATAGGCATTTTTAAACGTGTTGAAAGTTTCTTCACTGATGTTCTTCAGTGAAAGATTTCCTGATTTAAAATCGTTGATGCGCGCAGACATTTCAAACAACGCTGCCAGTGTTTTGGCTGTGTTGAAATCATCGCTCATGTTGCTATAGCATGCATCAACCATTTTCAGAAGATCATCGCGCAGTTCTGCGTTATCAGATCCGCCCGTGTATTCAAGCTTCTTGACTGTGCCTAAGGCATTGGACAATTTTCTGAATCCTTTTTCAGCAGCGTTCAATGCTTCATTCGAAAAATCAAGCGTGCTTGAGTAATGCGATTGCAGCATAAAGAAACGTACCGTCATCGGGCCGAATCCTTTTTCAAGAAGCGGGTGATCTCCGCTAAACAACTGCCGTGGTAAAAATGAGTTGCCTAATGATTTACTCATCTTCTGTCCGTTTACTGTCAGCATGTTGGAGTGCAGCCAGTAATTAACCGGTTGTTTCCCGTTGGCACCTACCGCTTGAGCGATCTCACATTCGTGATGAGGAAATTTCAGATCCATACCACCACCGTGAATATCAAACGTCTCGCCGAGGTATTTTGTACTCATCACTGTACACTCAATGTGCCATCCGGGAAATCCTATACTCCACGGTGAAGGCCAGCGCATGATGTGATATGGAGATGCTTTCTTCCAT
Source organism: uncultured Chitinophaga sp. (assembly GCA_966211525.1). Classification (GTDB taxonomy): domain Bacteria; phylum Bacteroidota; class Bacteroidia; order Cytophagales; family Cyclobacteriaceae; genus Ohtaekwangia. The sequence goes on from CBIHOZ010000037.1 coordinate 7,428, forward strand.
AACGCGAAATCAATCTTGTTACGTTTCTCATCCTGACTGTCAAGTTTTCTTCCACTTTCAATCAGGTCTTCTATAACACGACCGGAAAGTATACCATAGTTGTGCTGGGTGTGATACTTCAGCACATCGAAATATACCGACCCGTTCACTTCGTACGCTAAACCTTTGTCGATAAGGTTCTTTGTGATTTCAATCTGTTCAACAAGATGTCCGGTAGCAGAAGGCTCGATGCTGGGAGGGAGGATGTTGAATTGGCGCATCACTTCATGAAAACCTTCGGTATAGTGCTTCACCACTTCCATCGGTTCCAGTTGCTCAACGCGTGCTTTCTTCGCGATCTTGTCTTCGCCTTCATCAGCATCATTCTCCAGGTGGCCAACATCGGTTATGTTACGCACGTAGCGTACTTTATAGCCAAGGTGCCGGAAATATCGCGATACAATATCGAAGGTGAGAAAAGTTCTCACGTTTCCGAGATGCACATCGTTGTATACCGTTGGTCCGCACACATACATACCGATGTGACCGGGGTTAACGGGTTTGAAGACTTCTTTTTTGCCTCCGAGGGAGTTGGACAAATGAACCGGATATTTTTCGTAAAGCGCCATAGCGTAAAAAAGTGGGCCGAAAATAACGTATTTAACAGATATAATACGATAAAGCACATCCCCGAAAGGGCACGTTATAAGTTTTTTAACAATTGGATGGCATTAATTTTTGTGCCGGGAAGTGCCGGGATATTTCCATGAACGGTTTCCGAAAACGTTTTCGTTTAATTCCTTGCTTTATTTTTTAATATTATTGAGCTTAGCAATACGTTTCATTTCCCCCACATTTTCCTAAAAATCTCACTTAATCCATTATTTCATGCAAAACTCTACTTTCCATGGAAAACGGCAGCACAAACGCTTTCACTATCGAAATCGTAAACGTTTTCACAAACGTTTCCGAAACTATTTTTAATTCTTTGTGATAGAAGAATTGACGGAATTTTTATTTTCGAATGATGCATGATTCGGAATAATGTTTTGTGCATCGATTTTTAACCAAATCAATTAACCCAAATCTATCTATGAAAAAACTCTACAGGAGCATGAGTTTGTCATTGGCAATGATGCTGATGCTTGCTTCAGTGGTGCTGGCACAAGAGCGAATTGTGACCGGAACAATCACTGACGAAACAGGTACCGGGATGCCGGGAGTTAACGTTCTCGTGAAAGGCACTTCTGCAGGTACAGCAACTGACACCGAAGGAAAATTCAGAATCGCGGTGCCCAATTCAGATGCTATCCTTATCGTAACATTTGTCGGCTATTCAACTACAGAAGTCCCCGTGGGCTCACGATCCGTGGTGGATGTTGCGCTCAACCCTGACGTTACAACCTTCCAGGAAATTGTTGTTACAGGTTACACAACTGAAAACAGAAGAGAAGTTACAGGTGCCGTGTCGACTATACGTCCGGCAGAACTTGTTGCTGTTCCTTCCGGTAACGTTGAGCAGCAGCTTCAGGGCCGCGTGCCCGGTGTAACAGTAATTACCAACGGTCAGCCCGGTACAACCAGTGTGGTTCGTATCCGTGGTTTTGGTGCGTTCGGTGGTAACGATCCACTCATTATTATTGACGGTCTTCCGGTAAGCGCCAGTGATTTCCTTTCACCGGATGATATCGAATCAACAACTGTACTGAAAGATGCTGCTTCAGCTTCTATATATGGTGCACGCGCAGCGAACGGTGTAATTGTATATACTACCAAAAAAGGTAAAAAGTCGGATGGTAAACTTCGTGTAAACTACGATGGCGTTTTAGGGGTTACTGTTCCCGGTAAAGTAGATAACATTATGAATCCGCAGGAACAAGCTGATTGGACCTGGAATGCGATTCGTAACACAGCGACTCAACTCGGTGAAACACCGGAGTTCAAGAGTGATCAATATGGTAACGGAGCAACACCTGTGCTACCCGACTATCTGAAAGTTGGCGATGCATCGGGTGTGGTTGGATCAATCGATCTGAACGCTGAACGTGCCAAGTATAATAATGATGCATCGAAAGGTCCTGTATACCTGGTGATCCCTGCTAACAAATCAGGTACAAACTGGTGGGATGAAATTACACGTCCGGCAAGATTGCACCGCCATAACCTGAGCTTCTCCGGTGGTGGTGAAAGAAGTGCATTCTATGTGAGCTTGGGTGTGCAGGATCAGGATGGTATCCTTATTCACCAGAACTTCAAACGCTATACATTCCGTATCAACTCTGAGCACAATGTTCATAAAAATTTCCGCATCGGTCAGAACATCCAGTTCACATACCTGAGCAGAAAAGGAATCATCGGTGGTAGTGGAGGTCGTGGTGCAGCAAACGAAGAAAGCGATGTGTTGTCTGCTTTCCGTATGCCAGCCATCATTCCGGTACACGATGCGTTCGGTGGTTATGCAGGTACCATTGCAAAAGGATTTAACAACCCACGCAACCCTGTGGCTGCACGCGACAGATCTTCTGACAACGGTGCATATAGCATTCTTGGTTTCGGAAATATATATGCCGAGCTGGATCTCCTCAAGCATTTGACATGGCGCACGAGCTTTGGTGGTGGTTTCAGCAACAACTACTTCAATAGCTATACTTTCCCGTCATACGAGAACTCTGAAAACAACTCGTCTTTTACGTATGCAGAAGGTGCAGGTTCATTTGCAACGTGGACACTTACCAATACAGCACAGTATAAGAACAAGTTTGATGCACACAGTATAGATATACTCGCAGGTGTTGAAGCACTCAACACCGGAACAGGAAGAAGTGTAAATGGTTCAGGTCTGAACCCTTTCCTGTACGACTTGAACTATATCAACGTTACCAACACACAGCCAGGTGGCCGTGTTACAGGAAGTACATATAGTAAAGGTGTTAACTTCTACTCCGTGTTCGGTCAGTTGAAGTATAATTTCAACGAGAAGTATATGGTAACAGGGGTTATCAGACGTGATGGTTCTTCACGTTTTGCTTCCCGTAATCGCTTCGGAGTGTTCCCTGCCGTTTCAGTGGCATGGAGAGCTTCTGAAGAGGAATTCCTGAAAGGCCTAAACTTCATCTCTGATCTGAAGATCCGTGGTGGTTGGGGTGAAATGGGTAACTCGAATAACGTAGACCCTAACAACCAGTTCAGCCTTTGGAATGCAAGCCTTGGTCTTGCTGCGTATGATATAACAGGTTCTAACTCGGGTGTAACATCCGGTTTGTATCGTTCACGAATCGGTAACCCGAATGCGAAGTGGGAGACTTCATCTACAACCAATATAGGTTTCGATGCTTCGTTACTCGATGGTAAGGTAGATATAGCATTCGATGTGTGGAGAAAAAATACACGCGACCTGCTATACGGATCAGAAACTGCTGCCGTAGTTGGTCCGCAGGCAACCGATCCTTCTATCAACATTGCCAAAATGCGCAACGCAGGTGTGGATATTGAAATTACCACACGCGGAGACGTAGGTACATCGGGTCTTAATTACGAAGTGAAAGCAACCGGATCGTTCCTGAAAAACGAAATCGTATCACTGGTTCCCGGAGTTGAATACTTCGATGGTGGTAACACCCGCAACGGTAACGTTATACGCAACCAGGTAGGACGCGCTATATCTTCATACTTCGGGTATAAAGTTGTAGGCCTGTACCAGGATGCTGCCGATGTAACGAACTCTCCTACACAGGAAGGTGCTGCTCCCGGCCGCTTCAAGTATGCCGACATCAACGGACGCGATGCAGAAGGTAATTTAACAAACGCTCCGGATGGTAAGATCAACGCGGATGACAGAACATATCTGGGTGATCCGGTTCCTGACTTCTCCGGTGGTATCAACATCAAACTGAAGTATCAGAATTTTGAACTTGAAACATTCCTTGGTGTATTCCTCGGATTCGAGAACTATAACTTCTCCAAGTGGTTCACAGACTTCTATCCTTCCTTTACCGGGGCTGCGATCGGAACTAACGTGAAAGATTCATGGACGTTTGAAAGAGGTGGTAACACGGTACCAATCTTTGAAAACGTTTCAAACTTCTCTACCAATACACAGTCCAATTCATACTATATCGAGAAAGGTAACTATGCACGTCTCACCAACCTGCAGATTGCATACAACCTGCCTTCTGATATGCTTGGTAACTGGGGTATAACACGTGCCAGAATTTATCTTCAGGCTACTAACCTCTTTACAATCTCTAATTACTCAGGCCTTGATCCAGGTGTAGGTGGAGCGGCTGATACAACACTCGGTCTGGACTTCGGTAACCCTCCGGTAACAAGAGGTTTCAACATCGGTGTTAACCTGGGACTTTAATCACTTAATGAGATTACAGATATGAAATTTATATATAGAAATAAAAAGACAACGATATGGGTACTGGTTGCGGCCATTGTGCTGGGGCCTATTGCCTGTAAAGAAAGCTTCCTCGAAGTGCCTGTAACGGGCGAGCTTCAGGAAGGACAGATACTGAACCAGAAAGGTGTTGAAGGTTTGCTGATTGGTGCTTACTCTGTGCTGAACGGACGCGGTAACGGCTGGCACTCCGGTGCTTCCAACTGGATGTGGGGAAGTATACGCGGTGGTGATGCCAACAAAGGTACCAATGCCGGTGACTTTAACGCGATGAACCCAATACAGCGTTTTGAAGTGGATGCCGTGAACGGTGAAGTAAACGGTAAATGGTTAGGTAGCTACGAAGGTGTGAACCGCGCTAACTATGTGCTATATCTGTTGAACAACGATCTGATCGAAGATATATCCGATGCTGTGAAGACTCGTATTATAGCAGAAGCAAGATTCCTTCGCGCACATTACTACTTCGAGCTCAAGAAAAATTTCAATAATGTACCTTGGATAGATGAGACAACGAACAAGCCTGCGAGTTCCTCTGACCAGGAGATCATTGAGAAGAGTAATGTTCCGAACAACGTAGATATATGGCCGAAGATAGAAGCGGACATGCAGTTTGCGTACGATAATCTTCCGGAAACACAAAGCGAAGTTGGCCGCGCTAACAAGTGGGCAGCCGGTGCTTATCTCGGAAAGATATTGGTATACCAGGCAAGCTGGCCGGATAATGACGGTGTAGTGGTAACGAATGCCGCTAAATATACACAGGCAAGAACCGTATTGGCAGCAGTGATAGCAAGTGGTCAGACTACCAACGGTAAGAAGTATGCACTTGTGCCTAACTTCGAAGATGTATTCAAAGGTGAAAATGAGAACCACTCTGAATCTGTATTTGCATTCCAGGCAGCAGCCGGTACGGGTGATATAAACAACACTAACCAGGATCTTGCTATGAACTATCCGTATAACACAGGTCCGACAGGTCCGGGTGAGTGCTGCGGATTTTTTGCGCCAAGCTTTGATCTGATCAACTCCTATAGAACCAATGCATCAGGCTTGCCTTTGCTGGATAATTCATACAGAGATGCTGCTGAAGAGTTGGGCGATGATCAGGGTATAAAAAGTGATGAAGCATTTACACCAGACTATACACACGATGTTGATCCTCGTCTTGACTTGACTATAGGTCGCAGATATGTGCAGTTCCTTGATTGGATGCCGCACCCTGGTTTCGACTGGATTCGCGATCAGTCTTACGCTGGTCCATATACCCAGAAGAAATATTCTTACCGTAAATCTGATAAAGGTAAATATCAGGATGGTAGCTCCTGGACTCCGGGCTATCACTCTATCAACTTCATGATCCTGCGCTATTCTGATGTACTGTTGCTGGCAGCAGAAGCAGAGATTGAAGGTGGTGGTGATCTGAATCTGGCGTTAGACTATATCAACCAGGTACGTCAGCGTGCTGCTAATTCTACCTACGTGAAAGGAAGAGTAACAGGTTTTGGCACTACAGAAGGTAAGACAGACTATAAGAAGCCTATACTGGATTTAGATCAGGATGCTGCTGACTATAACATTGGCTTGTATACTGCATTTGCCAATCAGGCAGAAGCTCGTGCAGCGCTTCGTTTTGAGCGTAAGCTTGAGCTTGCACTCGAAGGTCAGCGTATGTACGACCTCGTTCGCTGGGGTATAGCGGAGGAAGAACTCAACGATTACCTCGATTATGACGGAGGTAAACTTCCTACAAACCTCGGTGGCGCAACCTATGCACCAACGGATCAGTTCCTGCCTATACCTCAACGTCAGATCGACTTGCAGGGTGCAGATGTGCTGAAGCAGAACAAAGGATACTGATCGTTAATCGTTATACGTTAGCCGTTAATTGTAACTTCAGATAACGTATAACTTATAACGGATAATGAATAAAAAAATACTGGCAAGGCTAATGAACATTGGCCTTGCTTTTTTTATGTTCGTACTATGAAAAGAATACCTTACCCGATACTCACCTTTATTATACTCACAGCGTTCATCAGCAGTTGTAAAAAAGAAAGCAATACGTTGTTCCGGCTTTTACCTGCGTCTGAAACCGGAGTTACATTCAATAACGTTATACAGGATAATGACTCCTTTAACATTTTATCGTACGAGTATATTTACAACGGTGGAGGTGTAGGTGTAGCGGATTTTAACAATGATGGTTTGCAGGATGTTTTCTTCTCCGGAAACCTGGTTCCGAATAAACTATATATCAATAAAGGTAATCTGAAATTTGAAGATGTATCAGATATAGCCAGTATATCCGGCAACGGACGCTGGTGTTCAGGTGTCAGTGTAGTGGATATCAATAATGACGGGTGGATGGATGTATACGTTACAGCGACCATGCATGCTGATTCTGCCGATCGTAAAAATATGATGTTCATCAATAAAGGCCTTAACAAAGAAGGTATACCTGTGTTTGAAGATCAAGCCACGAAATATGGTATTGAGGTATATAAATATAGCATCGCGTCAGCATTTTTTGATTATGATCGTGATGGTGATCTTGATCTGTACGTACTCATCAATCAACGTCTTAATAACTTTCCGACCAACTATCGTCCTAAAATGACAGACGGAAGTTCTCCGAACAACGATAGGCTATACAGGAACAATGGCGATGGAACGTTTTCAAATGTTACCAACGCATCCGGCATTACGTACGAAGGATTTGGTTTAGGACTCGCTATATCTGATTTTAATAAAGATGGCTGGCCGGATATATATGTATCCAATGATTATTTATCGAACGACCTGCTATATATCAATCAGCAGAATGGAACGTTCAGAAACGAAATTGCAACCTATATAGGACACCAGAGTCAGTTTTCGATGGGGAATGACGCTGCTGATTTTAACAACGACACCTGGACGGACATCATTACATTGGATATGTTGCCGGAATCGAATGATCGCAAGAAAACAACCATCAGTAATAAAAGCTATCAAACCTATATTAACAACGAGCAGTATAAATATGAATACCAGTACGTGCGCAACATGCTGCATTTGAACAACGGCCTCGCGCAAGGTATTAAGTTTAGTGAAATAGGACAGTTATCAGGTGTACACCAAACGGAGTGGAGCTGGTCGCCTTTAATGGCAGATGTTGATAACGATGGTCTGAAAGATATACTCATCACCAATGGATTCCCAAAAGATATTACCGACAAGGACTTTGCAAACTACCGTGCTGATGTGGGTAACTTTGCCAGTATAGGTCACCTTAATGATTCTATTCCCGTTATTAAAATTCCGAACTATGCTTTCCGGAATAATGGCGATCTCACATTCAGTAACGTTACACAACAGTGGGGATTGGATGCTCCCTCATTCTCCAACGGAGCTGCCTTTGTTGATTTTGATAATGATGGTGACCTCGATTACGTTATCAATAACATCAACGCAGAAGCATCAGTATATGAAAATACGCTTTATGCCCACGATGGTAAAAAGGATTCTGTAAAACATAATTACCTCCGTGTAGCCTTAAAAGGTCCATCGCTAAATGTGCAGGCACTGGGCGCTAAAGTTACACTCTATGAACCCGGTAACGTGCAATACCAGGAGAACTATATATACCGTGGTTTTCTTTCTTCTGTAGAGGGTGTTATGCATTTCGGTCTGGGTAAAGCAACGCAGGTGGATTCAGTAGTTGTAGAGTGGCCTGATGGTAACGTATCGGTTGTTGATAATGCGAAAGCAGGACAGTTGATTGCCGTAGATTATAAGGACAGCAAACCGGGTCATAAGACAGCCGGAGCCGTTGAGAAACCTGCGCTGGTGCATGAAATTTCAGAATCACTTCAGATACATTTCAAACATACAGAGGAGGATAAGATTGACTTCAACCTGCAACGTACATTACCGCATAAATTTACACAGGACGGTCCCGGTATAGCAGTAGGAGATATTAACCAGGATGGTCGCGAAGATTTCATAGTAGGCGGCTCGGCCAATATAGTTGCCAGTATATTTACCCAGCAGGCAGCCGGTACATTTGTACAGAGTCAGTTAATGAGCGCAGCAAAGAAGATTGAAGAAGACGAAGCACTGTTGCTTTTTGATGCCGATGGCGATGGTGATCTCGATCTATACATAGTTAGCGGAAGTATAGAAGGCACGTCTGATGCCGACTACCAGGATAAACTATATCTCAATAACGGCAAAGGTAAATTTGATCAGGCAGCCGATGCTATACCGGATACCAAAGCGAGCGGCTCATGTGTACGGGCAGCCGATTATGATGCGGATGGTGATTTGGATCTGTTTGTGGGCGGCAGGGTAGTGGCTCGCGGTTATCCGATGCCGGCAACCAGTTATATACTTCGTAATGACAAAGGTAAATTTACGGATGTTACGGCCGAGGTTGCAGCTGCGGTTAAACAAGTCGGTATGATTACCGATGCCTTGTGGACTGACTTTGATAATGATGCTAAAATTGATCTGCTCGTGGTGGGCGAGTTTATGCCCATAACATTCTTTAAGAACGATGGCACTAAATTCATAAAAGCAGAAGCAACCGGTATAGAGAAATATACCGGCTGGTGGAATAGTATAACGGCAGGCGACTATGACCGTGACGGAGATATAGACTATGTAGCCGGAAACCTCGGTATGAACAATAATTACCAGGTAACAGAGCAATCACCTTTGAAGGTTTATGCGAAAGATTTTGATGGCAACGGCAGTGTAGATCCGGTGATGGCCTGCTATATGCGCGCTTCGATGACATCGGAGACAAGGAATTTATACCCGGTACATTTCTGGGATGAGCTCAACTCGCAAAGTCCTAAGTTCAGAAATAAATATTCACGCTATCGTCAGTACAGCAAAGCTACGATGGATCAATTGCTGCCTGCGGAAGATCTGAAGGATGCTGTTGTGCTTGAAGCCAATCACATGCAGACAAGCTATATCGAGAACAAAGGCAATGGTAAATTTGAGATGCGGGCGTTGCCGGTGCTAGCACAGGTTGCTCCTGTAAAAGGACTCACTACCTTCGATGTTAATGAAGATGGTAACCTCGATGTGCTCATGATTGGTAACGACTATGGTAACGAAGTATTTGCCGGCCGGTACGATGCCTTCACAGGATTGATATTGCTCGGCGATGGCAAAGGCAATCTCAGTCCGCTTCCATCGGCGGCCAGCGGTTTTTATATACCGGGCGATGCCAAGGCTTTGGTACATCTGTCGGGCGTGAAAGGTGATGTGTTCATCGCTTCACAAAATCGCGACAGCCTGCGCGTGTTTGCTCCGGTGAAGAACACAAAAGCAAATATGTTTAAACCAGAATGGTACGATGTAAACGCTCAACTTATATATGCTGACGGACATCAGCAGAAGGTAGAATTTTATTACGGGGCCGGATACCTGTCTCAATCAACACGCGTCATGCGTATACCGGCCGGAGTGAAAGAGCTCAAAGTATATGATGCACAGGGTAGAAGCAGAACGGTGCCGGTAACGGGAAGTTGATGATATACCGCCTCATGCTGCGTGTAGCCCACCCGGTTTTACCCCCGAAATCGTGAAAAGTGACAACATTTCTGTCGTGTCCATTGAATTTCCTTTGGTTATAAATATCTTTCAAAAAAATCTTAATCTACCTTACTTATGGATGCACAAAAAGTTGACATGTACCTTATGACCAATGGAAAGTTTTTCGAAGGTCACCAGATTCCAATGGTCCGCGAAAAACTCCTGGCGATGGACGAAGCCCGTTTTGCTCAATTGCACGCAATCAATCTGAAAGATCCTACAACAATCCTGATCGTATCAATTGTTGGTGGTGGCCTGGCGATCGATCGCTTTATGATCGGTGATACCGGACTTGCAATAGCAAAACTGCTTACCTGTGGTGGTCTTGGTATATGGACTATCGTTGACTGGTTTATTATCATGGGCCGTACCCGTGAAGTAAACGCTACCAAGTTTTTCCAAATAGCGTAACCAATAACGAGTACGTTTGCTTTCCGATATGGAACCGAATAACCGGAAGATATATTGGATACTATCACTCATTTCACTGGCCGGGTATGCATGGATCGGTTTTCATTTTGCAGAACACGATCACACGGAATTTACCGTATGCATATTTAAAAATGTAACCGGTTGGGCTTGCCCTTCGTGTGGCATTACCCGGTCAGTACTTTCACTTCTGCAAGGGCGTGTAGGGGAGGCGTTGTGGATCAATCCGCTGGGTATATTGGCAGCTTTGCTGCTTATACTCATTCCGGTGTGGCTGATCCGAGACGTTGTACTGAATCAACAGACTCTCTTGAAAGTCTTTCGCCAGGCAGAAGATGCAATCCGCACAAAAAAAAGTATCTACATTCCGTTAATCATACTCGTGATGATTAACTGGGGGTGGAACATCATGAAAGACCTGTAATACCTGTATCATTATGGCAGAAGTTGTAGCGTTTCCGTACCGGCCCGATGACTATGAAAGTGAGAAGGCTTCCAATAGTTATCTCATGTCACTGGTGGCCGTCATTGCCGGGTTGCCTTTACCTATTGTCAACCTCCTGGCTACCGGTTTTTTCTGGCTCAGCAATCGCAAAGGGACATTCTTTGTTCGCTGGCATTGTATGCAGGCATTATTGTCGCAGGTATTTGTGCTCATCATGAACAGTGCCGGATTCTATTGGACATTGTCGATCATCTTCGGTGACAATGAAGTGTCCAATACCTATATAGCGTACCTCATCACCATCTTTATTTTTAATGTAGGTGAGTTTATCATGACTATATATGCTGCTGTAAACACCCGCAAAGGCCAGCATGTTTACTTCTGGTTCTTTGGCCCGCTTACTGACCAATTCTGTAAACCCTGATTATGGCTAGCAAGATTTTAACGCAACTGGTAGTTATTGTTGTCTCATTTTTCGGACTCTGGTTTCTGCTGAGTCAGATAGAATATATAGGGGAGGGCGACATGCATCGTTTCGCCCAAGAGAGTGAAAAGAAGCTCAGCGAAATGATCCTCGAAAGTATCACCAATACACATGAAGAGATCGAGAATGAAAAAGTAAAAGCTATACTGGATTCGATCAAAGTCCGTTTGTGTGAAGCCAAAAAACTGGATTGCGACAAAATCAAAATTCACCTGGTGCGCAACGGTGAGATCAATGCTTTTGCATTACCCGATCATAATATGGTAGTCTACACCGGGCTGCTCGAATATGCCAAGAACGCAGAAGAAGTAGCAGGCGTGATGGCACACGAGATTGGACACATGGAAAAGAACCACGTGATGAAGAAGCTGGTAAAAGAGATCGGCATGGAAATGCTTTTTACCATAGCGGCAGGAGATGCCGGTAATGATATCTCGCGCGAGACAGCGAAAGTACTATCCTCTACAGCCTTCGATCGGAAACACGAACGCGAAGCGGATGCCTTTGCCGTGGAGACACTCGCCAATGCCAATATAGATCCGCAGCACCTGAGTAATTTCTTTTTCCGGTTAGCCCGCAAAGACAATTTACCGGAAGAACTCGCGTGGATCAGCACACATCCCGATACCAAAGAACGTTCAGCCGAAATCATCAAGCAGAAGAAAGAGTATACCTATACCAGCAAACCTGTATTGAATACCCCCTGGGAAAGTGTACAACAACTTCTTGTTAATACAGATGATGAAGACGCTGAGGAGATCGAGGAAGCCGTAGCTGATGCAATTGATAGTACTGAGGTTGAGTAGGCTGTATAATTTAATAATCCAATAAGTTATATATAAGTATATACCGAATATCTGTCGCCTTTCTCGCGACACGATACGGGTTTTGTTGACGTCCCGTATAGCAAATTCTAATCCTGCATAAATTCGCAACCATTCAATGTTGCCGACCTAGGTATAATTACTGAGTGGTGCCTCCGTATTTTTAACGATTTCAAGAAGGATGTTTATACTATAGATTTGCCAAAGAATCAATAGTATAAAATGCTCGCGATTTGTTTACAGGCAGATGTACAGGTAAACGATCGATTATCCTCAATTATATCTTTATGAAATCATTACAACTCTCACTTCTCTTTGGTATTCTTTTATTGTGCTTGAACACATCTATAGTGTTTGGCCAGAAGAAAGCAGCGCGCAAACCTAAGCCGGCAGATACTACCGCTGTTAATTATCTCATCAACCGCGATTCTGCTTTTGCCAATCCATACCTCGCTTTACAAAAGCTGATGAATGGTAATCGCAGGTTTGTGGAAGGCCGCAGTATATATCCGCGGCAGGATCAGGCTTCTGCTAAAAAACTGACTGCCGGTCAATCACCTTTTGCCGTTATAGTGGGTTGTTCAGATTCAAGAGCCTCTGCGGAAATTCTGTTCGATCAGGGATTCGGCGATCTTTTTATAGCACGCACAGCAGGACAAGTAATGGCTGAAGCTTCGTATGGCACATTGGAGTATGCTTACCTGATGCTGAAGACAAAATTGATTGTTGTGATGGGACATACGAACTGCGGTGCGGTGGAAGCAGCGATCAAGCGTCCTGAAAATCCTCCCGGGCATATTGTAACACTGATCAATGCCATTAAGCCTGCAGCAACGGAAGCTAAAAAGATGGGAGGAGATGTATTTGAAAATGCAATACGCATCAACGTTATAAATCAGGTAAATGAGTTGCGCCATCTCGAACCCGTGTTGAGCCGAAATTACGAAGCCGGTAAACTTCTTATCGTTGGCGCTGTCTACGACCTGGCAACAGGAGGAGTAACTTTCCTGAAAGAGACGTTAAAGGATCTTCCTGCTACAACTTTCACAACAGGGTCGATACCTGTTAAATAATATATATGCTTTAAGTCTTTGGTATTTCTGGCTTACAGCAGAAATACTAAAGACTCCCCTTTGGAAGAAGGTTAGTGGTTTATTCTCCCGAAAGACAGGAGGACTGAAAATCGTTGTGTGGAATGCTATCTAAAAAAAAATGGGGAAAGTATATTTATGCGATGCTCAGTAGAATTACCCGTTTCCTTTTATTCTTGCGATAAGTTAGCATCAACAATCATAAATATACCTGGAGATAATAATATCGCTATGAACGAGATAAGACACTAACTGAGACTGCTCTGGCATTCAAATGTGAAATAATACTTTTACAACAGAAATCAGGACTCGTAAACAGCTATGAAGCCTTCTTCCTCGGAGCTCTTTTCTTGGGAGGTGCAGCGGTTCCGAATAATTCCATGTCTTGTTCTACAAATTTAGGGACAGGTATAGATAGACCGCAGTGTTTGTTAAGCTGCTCGATCAGGTATTTACTCAATTCGGGCGAATGAAGCTCTTCGTGCTGGTGCATGAAGAAATATACCCGTTCTATACCTTGTGTCATCCAGTGTTTGATACGCTGTACCCAATCATCAATGCGCGTATAGTCACTGGGATGCAAGCCGTTGCCTACAAAACGGATGAACGCCTCGGGAGTGGTGAGGCGCATGTGTACGCAATCTCTGCGACCCGATGCATCGGTGATGACTGCTCCAGCTTTATTTTTCTCCAGCATGCTGAATGCAGATTGAAACGCATTTTCGTTCGTGAACCATTCAGGATGTCTGAACTCAACAAAGAGCTTTATATCTTTTGGCAGTGACTGTATAAAAGCTTCAATCGTGTCTTGTGTTTTAGGCGCCATGCCGGGATGTGGCATCAGAAATATAGGGCCCAGATTTTCTTTAAAGCCGGATATACCTTCGAGAAAACGATCCGTTGCTTCCTTTACATCTTTCAGTCGCTTGATGTGTGTGATCTGATCGGTGAACTTCGGACAGAATTTAAAATCACTGCCTACTTTACTTCGCCATCCTTGTGTTTGTTCAACGGTAGGCATCCGATAAAACGTAGCGTTCAGTTCAATGCAGTTAAAATGCTGTGCATAGTGATTCAGAAATTCTCCTTCCTTCGTGCCCTTCGGGTATATCTTTCCAACCCAGTCTTTACGGCCCCACTTGGCGCAGCCTACAAAAATTTCGGGCTTGACTGATTTTGCTGATGCTAACAATCGCGTTGTTTCCTGCCGATCCGGAGGAAGTGTAAAGTCCACTTTCTCAAGTTCTTCTGATGTGATGCGTCCGAATTCCATAGTGAAAGATACACATCTGCGAACGATCACCCAAGAGCTGCACGAAATGTTAACGGAACCATTTCTTAATCACGTGTCCTTTCCACATCCAGAAACCGGAGAGGATCACGAGCGGAAAGATCACCCAGCGTACCACGACAACGGCTTCAGGTATAGTGGAGACGGGTCCATATACAAAACCAATAATCGGAATGCTGGCGAGAATATGGAACCACCGGATGATCTTTCGCTCGGTTGCTGCTTTCATAACAATGCTATATATACTTTGTTATATACTTCTGATAGCGTGCTATTCAGTTTTGGTAAGGTGCATGCTGAAGAACTTCATCCACGTAGTACCGTCCTGTGAAAATTCTCCGGTCTCATCCCATGTTTTCTTTACCGGGTCGAGTACAATGCTATAGCGTGTTTTGCCGCGACCCGGTATATCAAATCCCCATTGAAATGTATTCTCACCGGTAGGTTTGATCCATGCATCCGTACTGCGACCATCTTTCAGGTATGAACGGAATTTATACTGCTCTGTATTTTTGTCGTACGAAAGTATCGCCAATGCGTGGTGTACTACAATTTCCTGCTTAGTAGCATCCTGCGCTTTGCCGATACCTTCCACCAGCAATACCATACCATCGAGCTTGGATTCAATATGTTCGTCTACTTTCGATTTACGAGGTTCACCCGGGCCCATCTGCATGGAGCCTTCGCCTTGCCAGCGACCAACCCAGTTGGCAAATATTTTCATCTTTTCTTTGTCTCCCATCTCTTGCGCAGATGTATTGCCGGTGGCTATAGTATAGAGCAGAGCGGTGAGTAAAATGATCAAAAGGTTTTTCATATATAGGGGTTTATTTGTTGATATACTGTTTCAGGTTATTGACGTAGTCTTCAAAAGCCTTGATGCCTTTTTTGGTTATGCTGCAGGTAGTTAAAGGCTTTTTGCCACGAAATGATTTTTCTACACGGATATAGCCTGCCTCTGAAAGCTTGTCGAGTTGTACACTCAGGTTGCCGGCAGTGCTGTTGGTTTTCTCTTTCAGAAATGTAAACTCTGCTGATTCAACGCTGATCAGCAATGACATGACTGCCAGCCGAAGTTGTGAGTGAAGTAAAGGATCGAGATCGTTAAACATTATTCTTCGCGCTTGTTCTTCAACATATAGCCCGGTATCAGGTAGCCGCAGAGTATAGCAACAGCACCGGCCAGTGATTGCATATAGGCTGGCAGTAAGAACCCGATTATACCAAAGACCCAGAAGAGAATGCCTCCAATCATAAGCGGCCTGAAGCGCAGGATCATACCTGAAATGAAAGTCGGAAGGACACTTACAATCAGTATAACCGGACCCAGCTGGTAATTTATTTTATATCCGAATACCACGAGGGTAAATATGCAGATGGCATAACAGATCCACAGGGCTGCGCTGATGCGATCGAAATGTGATGTAGCAGTTTTATCGGTGCTGCTTTTAAAACTGTGATATAAAGTATAGAGCCAGGCCGGTATAGTAATAACCCACACGATATAGGGATGTTTGTAATGGAGTATAGATAATGTAAACATACCGAGGTTGGCCAATACAACCACCCAGCCCCAAAGCAGAAAGTAAAAACTGTTTCGTTGAACATTGCCTTTAGCCTGGTCGATCATGCTGGTAATGATGTCGAGACTTTGCTGGGCACTTAGGTTTTCGGAGTCTTTCATTTAGATACTGGTTAAGGGATTATCGGATTGCGTAGCGGTGTGGGTGCGTGTTGTTATACAAGTATACGACATATTCATAAACTTGTTTATGTTATAAACTAAAATATTTTTAGTAAGCTGTTTTTAGCTATTTTTGCCGCATGTTTACAGGAATCATTGAAACAGTAGCCGAGGTTACGGCCATCCGCGATGAAGGCACGAACCGTCATTTCAAAATAAAAAGTGCATTAACCCGCGAGTTGAAAGTTGATCAAAGCGTGTCTCACAACGGTGTTTGTCTTACGGTAGTATCACTGGAAGGTGATGCATATTGGGTAACGGCTGTGCAGGAAACGCTGCAGAAGTCTAACCTCTCTTCACTAAAGGAAGGAAGCAAAGTAAACCTGGAACGTTGCATGCTCAACAACGGTCGCTTTGATGGACACATTGTTCAGGGGCACGTTGATCAGACCGGAGTTGTCAAATCAATTGAAGAAGTAGGAGGGAGCTGGCTTTTTCATTTTGAGTACGATGCTGCCTACGGAAATGTAACGGTTGAAAAAGGATCCATCGCTGTGAACGGTGTGAGTCTTACCTGCTTCAATGCAACGGCTAACAGCTTTACCATCGCGATCATTCCCTATACGTATGAGCACACCAGCTTCCACCAGTTGAAAGCGGGTGATGTAGTTAACCTGGAGTTTGATATTATCGGTAAATATGTAAAGCGCCTGCTGGGTATAGCAAAGTAGTTACGAAGAGCGAAGCTGGCGCCTGCGGTACAGGTCTTGCAACCATTGATGAAAGGTATAGCTTATCATACCGGCAGCAATGCCTACAAACGCTCCTACAATCACATCGCCGGGGTAATGCACGCCTAAATATATACGTGTGTACGTTACCAGTATAGCCCAGAGAAATATCACTCCGATATGCTTTCTTGTTTTACGAAGCAGCAGGAAGAATAGCGTAGCGACTCCGAATGTATTGGCTGCATGACTGGAGGCAAATCCAAAACGGCCACCTTTATAGAGTTCGCCACTTGCTTTGCGGGCAAGGTGTACCAGTCCGTCCAATGTGGGCTCATGCGAAGGACGCAGTCTTTCAAAGTATGGTTTCATTAAACCACTGGTGGTCTGGTCTGCGATAACAATAGTAAGTACAATGGCGATGATGGCAATCCATACATCCTTCTTATACTGCCGGATGAGCATATATAGCAGCACGGCATAGAGCGGTATCCAGGCAATGGTCTGGGTAAGGAAGAGCATAACCTGGTCGAGCCATGGTGTATGAAATCCGTTCAGGTAAAGGAATAACTTCTTATCAAGCTCAATTAACTTTTCCATCCATTCTAATTTTCAAAGCTATCTTCTCATTCTCCGATTCAATCCACTCTACAGCTTCTTTCATCGATGTAAAGTAACGTTGTGTTATACCAAAGGGCGCAGTGGCCTCCTGTATACTTTCAATATAGTTGTTAATATGGCCATCGGCATTGGGATGTACCGTAGCGATGCGTGTTAATCCGTTGCGCGCAGATTCAGGAATAATCTCGCGGAACATCCATCGCTGGTCTTCCTTGTCAATGTGCCCGTGACGCGAAAGGTCGGCAATAAAATTGGGAGTGTTATATACTTTTACAAAATCTAATGTCTTAGCAAAAGCCTGGCGGTATTGCTCGCTTGTAACGGACTCCTGCCAGATTATACCGGTAGCGTTAAGCTGTGCATCATAGAAGATCTCGGCATATCGTTCTTTCAGTAACACCTGGCGCTGTATATCTTCCGGCTTCTTCAGGTATACTGTAAATTTGGTATAGCGGTTTATTTCACTCTCCACGGCAATGTGCCCTCCCAGAGCTTCCACCTGTAACTTAACCAGGTATAGTCCCAGGCCTTTTCCTTCGGTGTGAAAATGGAAACGCTTGTATAGCTTGAAGAGGTTGTCGCGGTTGCGTTTGAGATCGATGCCCAGCCCGTTGTCGTGTACCGATACTATATAGTACATCTCATCTTCCGATGCTGTTATTTCTATAACCGGTTGTCGTTCGGGTGAGCGGTATTTCAGTGCATTGTTCAACAGGTTATACAGGATACTGTGAACCATCGGCTTTACCGAGTATATATAGTGCTGCTGAATGTTCTTGATCAGCGTTACATCCGACTGTAAATTGTCTTTGCGCAGAATTGCGAATGTCTCATCGATCTCTTCTTCGATGCTGATCTTCTGGCGGATCTTGAATATATCATGTCGAATGTCGATGATCTTGGTGAGATCCTTAATGATCATGTCCAATCGTTCCGTGGAAGTCCGGATGTGATCGAGTATTTCGGAATCACTCTGCGCTAACGCGGTTGGCTCCACCAGGTTTACCAGCCCGAGTAAACTCGCCACAGGTCCGCGTAAATTATGAGACACAGTATAGGAGAACTGCCGAAGTTCGTTATTGTGTTTGATCAGCTCCGAGTTTGTCTCCGTGAGATCTTTATTCTTTTCAAGCAGCTCGTACGTGAGCGATTGATTTTGTGTGAGCAGCCGG
This sequence comes from uncultured Chitinophaga sp., assembly GCA_966211525.1. Taxonomy (GTDB): domain Bacteria; phylum Bacteroidota; class Bacteroidia; order Cytophagales; family Cyclobacteriaceae; genus Ohtaekwangia. The sequence goes on from CBIHOZ010000037.1 coordinate 26,170, forward strand.
TTCTTTTGTTCTTCGATCATCCGGTATGCATCCAGCAATTGTTTCTGGTTTGTTTCCAGTACTTCACTTTGTGCCTGCAATTCTGAAGTCTGCGCTTCGATCTCTGCATTCTTCTCCGTAAGCACTTCATTGGTATCATTCAGCTCATCGATCAACTCCATGTTTTTGGCTTCATGTCGTTCAGATGTCCACTTCAGAAAAGCCAATGCACTTACCAGTAAACAATATGATATAAAGATGACAACATTGGCAAAGTAATACGTTGATGCTTTGAGCCTGTCTTGCGAATATCCGACATCAAACCATTGATGAAGCGGATCGTACGCCAGCAAAATTGCCATACCGGCAAGCGAACAAAACAACAGTAACTTCTTTTCGTGCAATGAAAATAGTACCCACGGAAAAGAACAACTGCCGAGTATAACAAAGCGGAATGTAAAGTAGTCGAGCTCTTCCGGCGAATTATAGTAGATGGTTTTGGAGTAAACAGAGAGTGCTGTAATAATGACCGGTATCAACAGGCACGTCCATATACGGCTGATGTTAACAAGCCCGAAGCGGTTTAGTAAAATTGTATTGGCAGCCAGTAACCCGACCGCGGGAATAGCAGCGGTAACAACACTCCATCCATACCAAGTATAGTAGAATATAAAGAGCAGAACCGTTAACACAACCAGACTTAGTCCGATAGCATTGGCTATAGTAACGCCCCTTCTTTCAGACAACGTTCTGGTATACTGGCGTCCGGAAAATACAACTGAGTAGATCGGTTTCATCCAATGCGCGATGGTATCAAGGGCTTTGTCTCAAATTTAAACAATAAACGGTTACTTCAACCTGTATAGTAAAGCTTGTGCGATCGTGTATTGTTGCCATAAATATCAGACGGGTGTTTTAAGTTTTCGGTTGATTTAAACCTGGCGAAAGTTGTACCTTGGTGTGTTAAACAAACCATTTTGCCTTTAGTTGCTTTATTATGAATAGATATGATCTGGTCGTTATCGGGGCAGGCCCTTCCGGTTATGCTGCCGCGATGCGCGCGTTGGACTTCAGAAAGAAAACACTTCTCATTGAGCGGAACCTGGTGGGAGGTGCCGGTGTGGTGAATGGTGCACTGTCATCCAAAACCTGGTGGGAACTATCGCGCGAAACGGCTTCGTTCCTCAAGAACCTCAAGCGCTTCAACCTGCAGGTACCTTCTATTAACTATAAAGAAATACAAGACGAAGTAATGCGTGCCATTGATGAACGCAAGGGGATGCTGGAAGAACATCTGCAACTGATGAAGAGCTCGCAGTATGCAGACCTGGTATCATTCAAACAGGGTAAAGCAAAATTACTGAGTCAGAACGAGATCGAGATTACACAAGACGATGGCACACGCGAAGTGGTGTGGGCCGACTATATTATACTCGCTACCGGAAGCAGACCGCGGTATTTACCGGAGTTGCCGATCGATGAAAAGATTGTGATGACCAGCGATGGCATCGAAAAGATGGAAGACTTCCCGGAAAGTATGGTGATTGTGGGAGCGGGGGTTATCGGTTGTGAATATGCTACCATATTTTCCGGCTTTGGAAAAACGAAGGTGCACCTCATTGATAAAGGTAATCGTATACTGCCGTTTGAGGATGAAGATATAGTACATGTTATTGAGCGTAACATGGAGAATAGCGGTGTACTCATTCACCGGAACTCGCGCCTCATTCGCATGGAGATCAAACACGAGCGTGTAGAGTATGAGTTGGAATATGATGATGGCACCAAGTCGGTGTTCAATGTTGAGAAGGCACTCATTGCTGTAGGACGTATACCAAACTATGAAGATCTGTGGGATGAGAAAGTTGATATCAGCATTTCAAAACGTGGTATAGAAGACAACGATACGCAAACGAATATATCCAACATCTATGCGGTAGGTGATATAACTGCTGATATATCTTTGGTAAATGTAGGCGAACTCGAAGGACGCTACGCAGTTGAAAAGATATTTGGTAATCCGGAGCGGAAGCTGGTATATGAAAATATCAGCACGATCATGTTCCTGAGTCCGGAAGTAGCCGGGGTTGGTTTGAATGAGACAAGTGCGCGTGAAAAAGGTATAGATTATAAAGTAGTAACGCTCGACTATAGCTGCATTCCACGCGCGATCGCGAAACGCAATACACAAGGTTTTATCAAACTGCTTGTTACCAACGATGACCAGATGAAGATACTCGGTCTCAAGATCATTGGTAATCATGCATCCAGCGCTATACAAGCCGTAGCATTACTGATCTGGATGAATAAAGGTATAGAAGAACTTGCGGAGTGTGTACATCCCCATCCGTCCATCACCGAAGGTATACAGGAATGTGTGCGCATGCTGCTGGGTAAATCACTGTTTAAGCCCGATGCCCTGAAAGGAAAATTATCCTGCCGCACCAGCATGAGCGGAGTCTACGCAGACATTAGATTTTAGGTGAGGCGCTGTGAATACCACCTATGTCAGCTGCTAGCCTCTAGCTACTAGCTGCTAGTAGTTTTTCTGTTAGCACCTAATTACGTTAATGAAAGCGTAAACCTGTATTTCCCAGTAGCCAGCGGCCAGAAGCCAGTAGCCTTTCATTTCGCGTGTCGCTTCTTCAATACGTCAAGTACTTCATCCAGCGTGTAGCCCTTCGCGGTGAGCAGTACAAGGTAATGGTATAGCAGGTCGGACGCTTCGCCGAGGAAGAGATCTTTGTTGTCATCTTTGGCTTCGATTACAAGCTCTACGGCTTCTTCGCCAACTTTCTGTGCTACTTTATTTATACCAGAGTCGAGCAGCTTGTTGGTATAGGAACCTTTTTGTGGATTGGCTTTGCGATCTTTGATGATGGCTTCAAGTGAAGAGAGATTCCAGTCATTATTCTCTTCGTTGAAGCAAGTGTCGGCACCGGTATGACACGCAGGACCTTTCGGATATGCTTTAACAAGCAATGTGTCCTGATCGCAGTCTAAGAGTATATCTACCAGCTCCAGAAAGTTACCAGATGTTTCTCCTTTTGTCCAGAGACGTTGCTTGCTGCGACTGTAGAATGTTACACGTTTATCAAGTAATGTTTTCTTATACGCTTCTTCATTCATAAAGCCCAGCATCAGCACTTTGTTGGTGCGTGCGTCTTGTACAATAGCAGGGACAAGTCCGTTGAGCTTGGAGAAATTTATGTTCAGATCTTTCATTATGTATTCGGTTGATGTAGCGTGGGATAAACTATATATAGTATCAGTTCATCCGTACAGTAATATTGTTGTTGTTCAGGAATGATTTCAGTTCCGGTATCTTGATCTCACCGAAGTGAAATATACTGGCTGCCAGTGCCGCATCTGCTTTACCCAGAATAAACGCATCGATAAAATGTTCTTTCGTGCCGGCACCTCCCGAGGCAATCACCGGTATCTGCAGCAGTTGATGAAGTTTACTGAGCGGGTCGTTGGCAAAGCCTGCCTTCGTTCCATCGTGATCCATGCTGGTAAAAAGTATTTCACCGGCACCGCGTTCCTGTCCTTCTTTCGCCCAGGTGAAAAGTTTTTTGTCGGTAGGATTTTTACCTCCGTGTGTATGTACGGTCCAGGTGTTGTCAATCTTGCGTGCATCAATCGCGAGTACAATACATTGCGCACCGAACGCTTTTGAAAGTTCATCGATCAGATTAGGATTGCGCACAGCTGCTGAATTTATACTTACTTTATCGGCACCGGCTTCGAGCAACGGAGCAACATCGGCAACACTGCTGATACCACCGCCTACCGTAAACGGTATATTGATGTGACGCGCTATATCTTTTACCAGCGAGGCAAATGTTTTGCGTTGCTCATTAGTCGCAGATATATCGAGGAACACGAGTTCATCTGCACCTTGTTCCGCATAGGTTGCGCCCAGTTCTACCGGGTCGCCTGCATCGCGGATGTTTACGAAATTTATACCTTTTACCGTGCGGCCATCTTTAATGTCGAGACACGGTATTATTCTTTTTGTCAGCAATGGTATATAGTTTAAATCCTGATCGTTTTTCTGTTTGCTATAGATTGCGTTTATAGTAACGCCAGTTCTTCCAACTTTACACGTCCTTCATATATAGCTTTTCCTACGATGACACCATCTACACCAATCCGCTTCAGTTCCTGCAGATCTTCCATCGTACCTACGCCACCACTTGCCACCAGGTGAAGCTGCGGGAAACTAAGTATTAATGTTTTATATAGTTCAATATTTGGACCGGTAAGCATACCATCCGTACTGATGTCGGTGCAGGTAACATATTCAATACCGTTCTCAATATAGTCGCGAAGAAAATTCCGGATGTTGATGGATGAACTTTCCTGCCAGCCGCTAATCGCGATCGTATTGTTCTTTACATCGGCACTGAGAATGATCTTATCAGAGCCAAACTCATCGATCCACTGAATTACTTTCTGAGGTTCCTTCACCGCGATGCTTCCGAGGTTTACCTGCTGCACACCATGCTCAAAAAGTTTTCGTATTTCATCGTCAGTTTTTATACCACCACCAAAGTCAACCGTCAGTTTGGTATGCGTAGTTATACTCTCCACTACTTTCCAGTTGGTAACTTTTCCGGCTTTGGCACCATCGAGGTCTACCAGGTGTAAATATTGCAAGCCCTGGTCTTCAAACGACTTGGCAACATCCAGTGGATTTTCGTTGTATACTTTTTTCTGAGCATAGTCGCCTTGCGTAAGCCTTACGCATTTGCCGTCTATCAGATCAATGGCAGGAATAATTCTCATGAGGTTGATGCGGTTGGGTTGTTGTTATCGGTTAAAGTTAAATTATACCTTTAAAAAACTTTTCAGTACCAGCTCACCGGCCTTTGCCGATTTCTCCGGGTGAAATTGTGCCGCGTAAAAGTTATCGCGGTGCATGGCGGAACTGAACGGAGTAATATATTCGGTTACAGCCGATGTATAGGCATTAACCGGCACATAATAGCTGTGTACAAAATACGCATACTGATTTTCAATGGCCGGGTCAAGCCATCCGTTGGCCTTCACTACATTGTTCCAGCCCATGTGTGGCACCTTCAGATCATCTTTTGGAACAAACAATTTCACGTCTTCATCAAATATACCCATGCAGGTTGTATTGTTCTCTTCAGAATATCTGCACATCAGTTGCATGCCCAGGCATATACCCAGCACGGGTTGTTTGAGTGCAGGTACAAGCTGATCAAGTTTTTTATCGCGCAAGTATTGCATGGTCGTGCTGGCTTCACCTACACCGGGAAACAATACCTTGTCGGCTTTCATGATCTCCTCAGCATTGTCGGTTATCGTGAAATCAACACCGAGTCGCTCGAGCGCGAATGAAACGGATTGAATGTTGCCTGCATTATATTTAATGATCGCGAGCTTCATGTTGTACGTTCTGTTAAACGTTTAATGTTATAATATACCTTTGGTACTGGGCAATTGATTCCCTTCTTTACGGACTGCCATTTTTATAGCTTTCGCAAAAGCCTTAAATATAGCCTCGATCTTATGATGCTCGTTCGTGCCTTCTACCTTCACGTTCAGATTACTTTTGGATGTATCGGAAAATGATTTGAAAAAGTGATAGAACATTTCCGTTGGCATCTCACCGATCTTCTCACGCTTGAACTCAGCGTCCCAAACGATCCACGGTCTTCCACCGAAATCAATCGCTACCTGCGCGAGACAATCATCCATTGGTAAACAAAAACCATAACGTTCTATACCACGCTTGTCGCCCAGTGCTTTGAGAAAAGCTTCACCGAGTGCAAGTGCCGTATCTTCAATGGTGTGGTGTTCATCAATGTGTAAGTCGCCTTTTACTTTTACAGAGAGGTCTATATTACCGTGCCGTGCCAGCTGATCGAGCATGTGATCGAAGAAACCGAGTCCGGTCTCAATCTGAGATTTACCGCTGCCATCCAGGTCGATCGCTATAGCTATATCAGTCTCTTTGGTCGTTCGTTTTACCGTTGCCTTGCGGTTCGGTTTGGTGAGGAAGGTATATATATCTTTCCACGATGTTGTAGTCAGAGCGCAGTGCTCTTCCAGGTTCTGCACTTTCATTTTCTCTGCCAGGCTTCCGTTGTTGAGCAGTATACCTTTTGCTCCTAAATTTTTAGCAAGCTCCACATCGGTCAGGCGATCGCCCAGTACAAATGAATTCTTCAGATCATATGCATCTGTGAAGAATTCGGTGAGCATACCAGTGCCCGGTTTGCGAGTAGGCTTGTTCTCGCGTTGAAAACTTCTGTCGATATATATCTTGGGAAAATGTATACCTTCATTTGCCAGTGCCTTGAGCATTTTGTTTTGGGCAGGCCAGAAGGTGTCTTCCGGAAAACTCTCTGTACCCAAACCATCCTGGTTTGTTACCATTACCAGTTCAAAGTCTGTTTCGGCAGCGATCTTGCTCAGCCAGGTAAATACACCGGGATAGTATTCCAGTTTCTCAAGGGAGTCAATCTGCTCATCGGGAGGTTCGATGATGAGGGTTCCATCGCGATCTATGAACAATACTCTTTTCATAATTCTTCCAATGCTTTAATAAGACGTTCGTTTTCTTCCGGCGTACCAACGGTAATGCGAATGCAGTTATAGCAAAGCGTTACACGTGAGCGATCACGCACAATAATGCGGTGCTCGAGTAAATATTGATACGTAGCCGGGGCATCCTTTACCCGCACCAGTATAAAATTACTATCGGAAGGATATATAGTTTCTACAATCGAAAGTTTTTCGAGTGACTTGACAAGCTTGGTTCGTTGCTTGATAATTTCTTTTACCCATTCTTCCATAACGTGTACATTCTCGAGTGCATCGAGCGCAAGCTCTTGCGTGCGGATGTTTACGTTGTACGGATATTTAATTTTATTCAGAACGTTGATGATGTCTTCCGATGCGAAACACATACCGAGACGGAGACCTGCAAGCCCCCAGGCTTTAGAGAAAGTTTGTAACACAACAAGGTTCGGATACTTCGCGAGGTCTTCCAGGAAACTTTTACTCTTGGCAAAATCAATATAGGCTTCATCGATTACAACCAATCCGTAAAATCGTTTTAATACTTCGAGGATTTTATCACGGCTTAATAAATTACCCGTTGGATTATTCGGACTGCACAGGAATATAATTTTCGTAGTAGCATCGAATGTTCTTGGAAACGCATCGAGGTCTATATCAAAATCCGGAGTGAGAAGTACACGTTGAACATTCACGGCATTTACTTCAGCACATACCGAATACATACCGTAGGTTGGTTCGGTGATGAGTATAGAATCCTGGTTGGGTTCGCAGAATGCGCGGATCAATAAATCGATAGGTTCGTCACTTCCGTTTCCCAGAAATATCTGCTTGGGATTTACATTCTTGATCGCAGCGAGTTCTTTCTTTACATTCCACTGCAGCGGATCCGGATAACGGTTATAAGGCGATTGGTATGGATTCTCATTCGCGTCCAGGTATATTTCTGCTTCACCTTTAAATTCATCGCGTGCAGATGAATAGGGTTTCATAGTCAGAATGTTTCTGCGAACGAGGGTGTTGATATCCGGAAATGATTTCTTCTTACTCACTTTTTACGTGTTTTGGTGTTTATGTGTGTAGGTGTTTATGTTACTTTAGTTTTTCAAGGCGAATCGTTACGGCACGTTTGTGGCCTGCGAGTTGTTCGGCTTCAGCCATTTCTTCTACTACCGGACCGAGCTTCTTTATACCTTCTTCGGTTAACTTCTGAAAGGTTATATATTTCATAAAACTTTCAAGTGATACGCCGGCAAATGCTTTTGCAAAACCATTGGTTGGTAGCGTGTGATTTGTGCCTGACGCATAGTCTCCTATAGCTTCCGGAGAATAATTACCGATGAACACAGAGCCTGCGTTACTCACGGAAGCTGCAACGGCATCGGCATTTTTGGTATTGATGATGAGGTGCTCGGGAGCGTATTCGTTGATGAAGTCGAGCGCTGTTGCCTGATCGTTGATGATGATGACGCGACTGTTGGCAAGTGATTTCTCGGCTATAGCTTTGCGCGGTAATTGTTCAAGTTGTTTGCTGATTTCGTTTTGTATAGCAGCAACCATCGAGTCGTTGTTGAGCACGAGCATTACCTGGCTGTCTTCTCCGTGCTCTGCCTGTGAAAGTAAATCAGCTGCTATAAAGGATGCATCGGCTGTTTCATCGGCCATCACCAATACTTCGGATGGTCCTGCAGGCATATCAATCGCGAGACCTTCTTCCATTACCAGTTGTTTTGCTTTGGTTACATACTGGTTTCCGGGTCCGAATATCTTGTGAACTTTCGGAATGCTTTGTGTGCCGAATGCCATCGCTGCTATCGCTTGTGCACCGCCTGCTTTGAAGATGCGCGTAACACCAACAAGCTTTGCTGCGAAGAGTATAGCAGCATTGATCTTTCCGGACTTATCGGGTGGTGAGCAAAGCACCACTTCTTTACAACCCGCCAGTTTAGCAGGCACACCCAGCATAAGTACTGTAGAGAAGAGTGGAGCAGAACCTCCCGGTATATATATACCTACTTTATCGATCGCTACGCCTTTGCGCCAGCAGGTTACACCGGGCAATGTCTCAACCGTCATTACATCGCGCTTTTGTGCAGCGTGAAATTTTTCAATGTTGGCTGCGGCAGTTGTAATGGCTTGCTTCAATGATGCAGGTAATGATTTCTCTGCTTCGGCAAGTTCGGCTTCGGTTACACGCAGTTCCTGTATCGATACTTTATCGTATTGCAGTGTCAGTTCGCGTAAAGCATCGTCACCGGATTTTTTTACGCGATTCAGAACGTTACGAACGGAGCTGTCCAGAAATTCAAGTTCCAGTTGGGGACGTTTTGATAATTCGGCCCACGTTTCCTGCGATGGATTGGAATATATCTTCATGGTATAACTTGTAGGGTGTGATATATACTATACGATCATCTTTTCAATCGGTACAACCAATATACCTTCCGCGCCAAACTCGCGCAGCTGGTCGATACGTTCCCAGAAATCATTTTCATCTACCACAGAATGTAACGAGCTCCATCCTTCACGCGCCAGCGGTATAATAGTCGGACTCTTCATACCCGGTATAACACTCGTGATTTTTTCAATCGCGCTATTCGGACAGTTCATCAGTATATATTTCGTGTTCTTGGCTTTGCGTACGGCTTCAATGCGGAACAGAAGTTTTTCAAGGATCTTTTTCTTTTCAGCATCCAGTGTAGGATTAGCAATGATCACGGCTTCGGATTGCATCACCACTTCTACTTCTTTCAGTCCGTTGCTTAACAACGTACTGCCTGTGCTCACGAGATCGCAGATAGCATCGGCCAAACCTATACCGGGCGCGATCTCAACGGAGCCGCTGATTTCATGAATGCCGGCTTTGATATTATTTTTCTGAAGGAAGTCTTTAACAATATTCGGGTAGGAGGTAGCAATGTTTTTACCGTTGAGCCATTGCACACCGGTATAATTTTCTGAACGTGGCACCGCCATTGACAAACGACACTTGGCAAAGTCGAGTCGCTTTACGAGCTCGTTATTTTTTTTCTTTTCACAGAATACATTCTCGCCAACAATACCTACATCGGCAACCTGGTCTTCAACATACTGTGGTATATCATCATCTCGTAAGAAGAGTATCTCTACAGGGAAGTTCCGGGCTTGTGTTTTCAGTTGATCTTTGCCGTTGCTGAAAGAGAGTCCGCTTTCGCGTAACAGATCGAGTGAACCTTCCTGCAGGCGTCCGGATTTTTGAATGGCGATTCGTAACAAAGTACTCATAGTTGTTAAAGTTTTAGCAGCTTGTTGCTGCCGGGTTCCTGTGCGTAGTGTGAACTATATATTCTTTTAAAACTCAGTAAACAAAAAGGGCTTGCCACACCGTGACAAGCCCATAAATTTTTTCTATTTCAAAATTCACTAAAAGGCGGTGCCACGCATCGTGTTGTTTCCATGATGGTGGTGGTGTAAGCCTGATGTGCATTGTTCTAAAGCGATGCGAATAAATCAAATTGTTGTGAAAAGTCAAAATCTGTAACGACTAATTCAGAAAAATGGTTGAAAAAAATTAGCAATAGTCCTTGTTATTACGTACTAACCACCGTTCGGAAAGTATGTAAACGGAACGAAAGGTATTGTTTGGTGTTTTAAGTTTTGAGAATCAACTTGCAGCCATAGCATTAAATATTGACGTGCACATTTTTGATTTCGTGTGAATGAGAAAGGTATTGTATTGGATCATCCTCGCAGGTGTAGCAGTAGCCTGCAGCGATAGTAAGGAAACCAGGCTGCAGCGATATTTACTTCAGGGTAACGAACAGGTTGCTCTTCGCAATGCGGAAGGAGCGGAGCGTTATTTTAAAGAAGCACTTCGACTGGACTCCTGTTTTGCCGATGCCCTGAACAACCTTGGCACGCTATACTTTACACAAAAGAAATATACCGAAGCGGTTGACCAATACGATCGCGCCTTAGCCTGCAGACCTGGCTATATTGATGCCTTATTGAATCGTGCCAATGCGAATTACGAACTGAAGGAATATTACCGCGCCTTGCAGGATCTGGACAAGGTTGTAAAGGCAAAACCCGATACTGCCATTGTATACTTTACACAAGGACTTGTATATACCAGGCAACGCAAGTTTGATGATGCCCTCGCAGTGTTTGGTAAAGCCGCTACAATTGAGCCTGCGAACGCCGAGATCGTAGTGAATATAGGTACACTATATTTTTACAAGAAAGAGTTTGATCGTGCAGCGGCTGAGTTACAACGTGCACTGCAGATCAATCCGAAGGAGGCAAACGCATTGAATGCACTCGCGATGATTGAAGCGGAGAAAAAGAATTACGACCAGGCACACGTATGGCTTGCACAGGCATTGGCGATTAAACCGGATGATCCGTTCTTCCTCAACAACCGTGGCTATATATACCTGATGACGAATAATATTGATAAAGCGCGGAGCGATATTGACCAAAGCATCAGTCTTGATCCATACAACGGGTGGGCGTATCGCAACAAAGGCATTTATTACCTGGAGACCAAGCAATATGAAGATGCCGTTCGCGTGCTGAAGCAGGCAGAATCAATGGATCCGTTTATTGATAAAGTATATATATACCTCGCAGAGGCTTACCTGCAGACGAAAGACTTTGAGAACGCGTGCAAGGCATACGAAAAATCGATTGCCAATAAGGAGGGAGGTTCTGTGAGTATGAAACCTTGTAAATAACATGTCTTTTGAAGAACTGAAACAAAAACTTTCGGAACGCCTGTTGCTGGAGTTGCCCGGGGCTACCGCGCATGAGCCTATGCGTGCTATACCCGTAGGTTCTACTATTCCTAAATTTGAACACAAGCTGCCCGCGAAACCGGGAAGTGTTTTGATCCTGCTATATGAGGAAGATGGTATCGTTAAGTTTCCGCTGATAAAACGTCCTGAATATTTAGGAGCACACAGTGGTCAGATCAGTTTGCCAGGCGGTAAAGCTGAGAACGGTGAGAACCCGATTGAGACAGCGTTACGTGAAGGGGAGGAGGAGATCGGTATAGATAGCAGTAAAGTAAATGTACTCGGAAGACTCTCTGATTTTTTTGTGATACCGAGTAATTTCCTGGTAACTCCCATTGTAGGTACTATTGAGAATCCTGTATTTACGCCTGATAAACGAGAGGTTGCGAGAATACTGGCCGCAGATCTTTTTGATTTACTGCGTGAAGAGGCTGTACTCCAAAAGGAAATTATAGCAGCGGGACAGTACAGAATGATGGCTCCTCACTTTGAAATAGATGGAGAAGTGGTGTGGGGAGCTACGGCTATGATGCTGAATGAACTTCGATTGGTAGTGCGTGGGCTCGAATGATTTTTTCCGCAGAACACACAGATATACGCAGAAGCATTTTGATGAAGAGAAAAAATAGTCAGTATATATATCGAAGGAGTATATAGTATTTGATCTGCGTTATTCGTCTGCGAAAATCTGCGTCTTCTGCGGGCAATAAAAATTACACACTCTTAGGAGGTTCCACAAGAATTACTTCCTCTCTTTCCACAACGACAGCCCCCGCCGGATCTCCCTTTCTTTTTCGTACAAATTTTTTAGGCGTTACAATTACAGGGCACAACGTTTCGGTTTTGCGTTTTGAATTATAGGCTGCGAGTTGTGCTGCCCGTTCAATAACATCCTTCGGATAATTTTTACCGGATTGATATTTGATCAGCACATGCGAGCCTGCTACATCTTTGGCGTGCAACCACAAGTCTTCTTTAAAACCGTATTTGAAAGTAAGTATATCATTGTTCTGTGCATTACGTCCTACCCAGATTTTAAAGCCATTCATTTCAAACTCGTGGAACGGTAACGGAGCACTTTGTTTTTCTTTTTCATCAGCAAGTCCTTTACTGGAAATGGTTTTGCGCAACGTCTTTAATTCTCCAATTGTCTCAAACTCGTGAAGTTGTTGTTTGAGTTGTTCGATTTCTTTTTCTTTTGCTTCGAGTACTTCCTGCAGACGCTGTATTTCGATGTGCTGGTTTTTGGCTTTGCGATAAAAGACTTCTGCGTTTTTTTGGGGAGATATATCTTTCTTAAGTTTTATCTCTACCGGTTTATTTTCGTGGTAAAAATCAGGGAGTGTTACTTTCTCTGTTCCGAGTTTGATCTCATGCATATAGGCCATAACCAGGTCGGCCCATACTTTATAGTGATTGTCGCTTTCTACCTCTGCGAGCTTGTCGAATGTTTTTTGATAGTATGCTTCCGAGCTTTGCAGTTTATTTCGAAGTAATGATGTAGTCGCGGCCTTTTCGCGAATGAAGGCAGCCTGTTGTGTATAGGTATAAAAGAATTCGTTGGTAGCCTTTATGGGATCACGGAATTCTTTTAATATAGGTCCGTAGGATATTAGTGAAAGCGCCAGTGTATTGTCGGCCTGACTAATGAAATATACCGGGTTCTCAAGCTGCTGTCTGATGACTTGAATTTCCTGCCATTGTTGTTCGGGAGCAAGTGTCTCAAAGTCTTTTGTGGCCAGGTATTTCCAGATGATCTTTCCGAACGTGAAATATAGCGACTGAGGTTTGCTGCGATGTTGAATAAAAGCATCGTAGCTCCAGTCGATCGTGCGGTCGAGTGAATCGAGACGAAGGGTTATATCAGCCGGTATATTATTGCGAAAGAGTTGTACCGGTATATCTTTCTCAAAGAGTATAATATTCGATCGATTACCGTGCATCTTAAAGAGCAACGACTTGTCTTCCGACAGAAGTATAGCAAAGCTGCGTTCGTTATCAAATTGACGGATGCCTGCAACACGATGACCGATCATGTTGCCAAACAGATCAACACTGTTCTTTCTCGCGCGACTAAAATCTCCCGGAAATGAAAGACAGGTAAATGAAGGCTCAAGACTCGCTTTTATGAAGAACGGTTCTGTATGTGTCTCGAACCGAATCACAAGTTCATCTTTATTTTGACTGAAACACTCCGATATAACGGTGCCTGTTAAAGATACCTCTAACGATTTACTGAGCTGACGAAGAAAGTAAAAGTTGTTATGCACGGAATTGAGTCCAATAAAATTGCGCTACCTGTTGTGGGTAAAGATAAAAACAAAACCGACAGTAGCGCGGAGTGTTATATATCCAACTGCAAGCCATCATAGGCGAGCGATACATTGTCGGGCAAGGTTTTCTCAATCGCGGCATGCAAACCCATCCTGTGACTCATGTGCAGCAGATACGTTTTCTTTGCATTGATTTCTTTTGCTTTTGACAGCGCCTGCTCGAGATTGAAATGCGACACGTGTGGTTCGTGCTGCAAAGCGTTCAACACCAGTATCTCGGTTCCTTTCAAACGCTCCAACGTTTCATCCGGAATAAAATTGGCATCCGTAATATAGCTGAAGTTGCCAAAGCGATAACCGAATACAGGCATACGCAAATGCATTACCGGCAAGGGTATAATTTCAAATCCTCCTATAGAAAAAGGCGTAGCATCAATCTCACGCAGATCAAGACGCGGTAAACCTAACGGAGCATTCTTTTCGAACGCATAGGCATACTCTACACGCAGTTGATCGAGTGTAGGCTTCGTGCCATATATAGGCATATCGATCTGCTGCCAGAAATTATAGGCACGTACATCATCGAGACCAGCAGTATGGTCGCGGTGTGCATGCGTAAAGATCACGGCATCGAGCCGGTTAATATGCTCGCGTAACATCTGCTGACGAAAATCCGGACCGGTATCAATTACCCAGCTTTGATCTTCCAGTTGTATATGCAGCGCTGTTCGTAAGCGTTTGTCACGATAGTCAAGCGAACTACAAACTTCGCATGTGCAGCCAATCACAGGAACACCTTGTGAAGTACCCGTACCTAAAAATGTTACTCTCAAGCTGCGGGCGATTGTTGTTGTTGCTGAGCGAGCTCTTCGTGAAGCTTCAGACTTTTTTCAGAGAACTTGGTGGGGTCCAGGGTAACACCTTTTAATATATCCAGCAAGGCATTGATCTTACCTTCTGTTGTAAAGAACTTGTTCACGATCATGATTTTCTGATCCTTCAATACACAATATCCGGCTTTAAAATTTCCCTTTTCGTAACGAAGGGTATAGTCCGATTCCGTAATCATCTCCTCGAGCTTTAACAGGAACTGCGTTGTATACTTGATCATAGTGGTTGTATTCTCGGTCGCAAGATAAGCAATCGCGGGGAAAGTCGGAGAAGTCCGGAAGACGAGGAGTCCGAAAGTCGGGAAGTCGGGGAAGTCCGGAAGAGAGGAGCTGGGGAGATTCGAAGTCCGAGGCAATCGAACGTAAGAATATGAAAAACCGTGGAGAAGTGAAGTCGAAAACGTTAGGAGGAAAGTATAACGCGAAATCCGATTGCGCAGATATAGCTAGCCCTTTATAACTTTCGGTCTTCCGGATTTCTTGACTTTCCGACTTTCGGTCTTCCGGACTTCCCGACTTTCCGTCTTCCCCGTCTTCTCTTAACTTGCGCCCTCGAAAAATGGCAAACCAGAAACTCATTGTAATTGTCGGGCCTACGGCTGTGGGAAAAACATCGGTGGCGATACAGGTGGCGCGGCATTTCAATACGGAAATTATTTCAGCGGATTCGCGCCAGATATTCAGAGAGTTAACCATCGGTACCGCGAAGCCTGATGACGCTGAGTTGGCACAGGCACCTCATCATTTTATTAACAGTCACTCGATTAAGGAAGCGTATGATGCTGCTTCGTATGGGAGGGAGGCGCTCGCGTTGATCCATGATCTTTTTAAAAAACACGAGCACTTGGTTCTCTGTGGTGGCTCCGGCCTCTATGTTAAAGCCGTGCTGGAAGGTTTTGATGATATACCCGAAGTGCCCGATGAAATCCGTGAGCAGCTTACTGCAAACTTTGAAAAGCACGGTATAGAATGGCTGCAGGAGCAAATGAGACAACTCGATCCTGAACATCTTGCTGTTATCGATCAGCAAAATCCACATCGGCTGATTCGTGCACTGGAAATAAAAATTGGAACTGGTAATTCGATTGCCACTTACCGGAAGCAAACGAAACTGGAGCATCCGTTCGAGGTAATCAAGATCGGCCTGGAATTACCACGCGAAGAGCTCTATTGCAGAATTGATGATCGCATGGATCAGATGATTGCTGCCGGACTGTTTGAAGAAGCGAAAGAACTATATATATACAAAGATCATAACGCCTTGCAAACGGTGGGCTACCAGGAGATCTTTGACTATATGGATGGTAAATATGATCGCGATGAAGCCGTACGATTACTGAAGCGTAACTCGCGCAGGTATGCCAAGCGTCAGCTCACATGGTTTAAGCGTGATGAAGAAACACATTGGATAAATCCGCAGGATATTGCGGGTATATTAAGATTGATTAACTAGTAAAGTATATATCAGGTAAAGCACACGTTCCGGAAGTTACATGGAAAAGAAAGTATTGATCATAACCTATTACTGGCCACCGAGCGGAGGAAGTGGTGTGCAACGCTGGCTGAAGTTTGTAAAGTATTTGCCTTCTTTCGGATGGAAGCCGTATGTATTTACCCCAGAGAATCCATCGTTTGCCATTCGCGATGAATCGTTGCTGAAAGATATACCGGCCGAAGCTAACGTGATTCACTTTCCGATATGGGAACCGTACGAAGCATTCTTTAAGCTATCCGGATTGCTGGGTGGTAGTAAAAAATCAGCCAAGCCAACGGATCTTGTATCCGGAAAAAAGAAATCACTCTTTCAGAAGATTAGTATATGGGTACGCGGAAATTTTTTTATACCTGATCCGCGCGTGTTCTGGGTAAAACCTTCTGTAAAATTTCTGCTGCATTACCTGCAGGAAAATGATATACATACTATCATTACTACAGGTCCGCCACACAGTGTACATCTCATCGGACTAAAGCTGAAGCAGAAGCAACCGACTCTAAAATGGTTTGCAGATTTTCGCGATCCGTGGAGCGACTGGGGTTTGCTGGATAGTCTCATGGTTGGATCCATCGCGCGCAGTTTTCACAAGAAACTCGAGGCACAGGTAATGCGCACGGCCGATGAAGTAATTACGATCACACCATTCTATGTACGCAAGTTTGAAAAGTTGTCGGGAAGAAAAGTGCAATTACTCACCAATGGTTTTGATGAAGATGATTTTAAAAATCTCGTAGTACAAAAGCACGAGTGGTTTATTATTCGTCATGCAGGTATAGTAAATGAGAAATGCGATCCGCGTCCGTTTATGCTCGCGGTAAAAGCATTGTCTCAGGAGCATGCTGCATTTGCCTCAGCCGTGCAGGTTGATTTTGTAGGTGAAGTACATCCTGATTTTCGTGCGTTTGTTGTAAGAGATGATGTGATGAAAGGCATCACCACGTTTACCGCTACCATTCCGCACAAGCAACTGATGAAATGTTATGGTGAGTCTGCTATACTCTTGCTGGTGCTGACGGGCTATAAAGACGGAGAAGGATTTTTACCCGGAAAGTTATTCGAGTACCTCGCTACGGGACTTCCCGTCTTAGGCGTTGGTCCGGAACACGGTGATGCTGCTGCATTGCTGAAGACTACCGGAGCCGGTGTGATGATCGATGGTGAAAAGACTGAAGCTATAAAGACATTCCTGCTTCAGAAATTTGAGACATGGCAACAAGGCAAGTCAGTCGCTCAACCTGCGGGCTTTACCGAATACTCACGAAGAGGCATCACCAAAACACTCACAGACTTGCTCAGATAATTTACGAGATGGTATATTTTTAGAAAAGTAATTCCCATTTTGAATATATACCATGCCATACACTTCTGAATGCTGTGACACGTGCACCGTTGTAATCTTTGATTTTGAGACAGAAACAAAGTATTCGAAAAAATATATGGTTAGCACGTAAGCGTGTCATCATTCTGGACCTGCATTTGTAAATGCCGAGGTAAGATTCATTCGCTATGACGACTTTTTTTGAGCATCAACGATCAAGTTACAAGCGTAATTATATGCGTAACCTGATCTGTCTGGCTTCCCTGGATGGAAAGCTTGATGAAGCAGAAAGAAACCTGATCCATAAGATTGGTATGAAGCGCGGCATGAAAGTGTGGCAGGTAAGTGAATTGGTTGAAAGTCCAGGCAACTGTGAGATGTTTTTACCTGAATCAATGAACAACCGGATGGATCTGGTATACGATCTCATGCAGATCGTGCACATCGATAATGAAGTTACGGAGTATGAAACGGAATTTATGATGACGATTATCGAAGCGTTGAACCTGCAGCCTGAGATCGCGAATCAGTTAATGACCATATTCCAGGAAGGAGTTCCTTCCGTAGAAGAATGGAAAGAGTTTGTGAGTTTTACACGCGAGTGTGAAAAGAAATAACGCAGGGAGCCCATCCTCAAGTTGTGAGGCCAGTCTGTTCCAGAGCAGGCTGGCTTTTTTATTTCTCCTTCTTCGCACCGTTTACTTTGCCACGTACCAATCGTGTTACATCACATGCTCCCGTGTCACACTGATCGATCATGATCAGTAAATTATTTTTTGTACGCGCCAGGTCGTCCATTTGTTTTTGGATTAGCCTGAGTTTTTTCTCCAGGTACTTCTTGGCACGTTGTGGGTCCAGTGAACCATCGTTTATCAGGGTGATGATGCCGCGCGCTTCTTTCAGCGTAAATCCGCGAGCTGTAATTTCCTTGATGGCTGTAATGCGGCTCAGCGTTTCTTCCGGATACTCCTTGTAATTGTTTTTACGTCTCGATTGCTCAGGCACTTGTATCAACCCGAGTTTCTCATAGAACCGGATCGTGTGCCTGGATAGATTCGTCTTTTGTGCAAGTTCACCAATCAGCATAAGCAACTGTTTAACGAGTGTAGAGTATACTCTATGGTTGTCGTTGATACTTTAAAATTAATACATCCTTCGAAAATAAACCATGCATTTCCTCTTGACAGTCGACTATACTCTACGCTATACCTTCGTTGTACGAAATCAAATTTCTAAATGCTTAAACAAAAAAGATTATGAAACAGGTTGGACTAATAATGTTGCTTAGTGTTGCCTCGCTCTGTATGAAAGCGCAGAGCAGTGTTGAAATACCCAAAAAAGAATTCATCGTACAGGCCGATGCCCAGACCGTAGATATTACTGCCGGCAGCACGGGCCAAGTAAATCTGCAGATTATGCGCTCAAAAAACTTTCAGAAATCAGAAGCATCGTTTCGGGTTGCATCATCGCTGCCGGAAGGTATAACGATTCGGTATGATGAACAGAATGAATCAGATTATGCGGCTGTCATTTCCACTACACCGCAGGTAACTCCGGGTACATACCAGGTCATTATGAATTGTACCATTCACAATAAAACGAAAGGTGTTATTGTAAAACTCAAAATCATCTAATGCATGGAGACCGTGATGAATACTACCGTGGTAAAACATCCTGCAGCTGCATCTTCCAAAAAGAAGTTTCACATCCCCCTGGCTATACGCTTTATCCGGTGGACGTTACCGCGATTGGAGATGATCGCACCTCGCTATGCACACAACTGGTTTGTGAAATTGTTCTTTAGTCCACCGCGGTATACTATACCATCCGTTGAACGCGAGGTGTTGCAGCACGCACAGCGCTCCATGTTATATATAGCAGATGTGAAAACAGAAGTATATACCTGGGGAAGCGGCCCTGTCGTTTTACTTGTACATGGTTGGGCAGGTCGTGCATCGCAGTTCAGAAGTTTTGTTCCATACTTAACCGATCGCGGCTACCAGGTGGTTGCCTTTGATGCTCCGGCCCATGGTAACTCGAAGGGCAAGCGAACGAATATCTTTCAGTTCAAAGACGCTATTCTTCAACTTGAAAAAAGAACGGGAGGTTTTCATGCTGTTGTAGCGCATTCCATAGGCGGGGCTGCCGCTATATTTGCATTGTCTGAAGGTATAAAAACACAAACCGTAATTACCATCGCCACGCCTTCCATGGGTGATGAGATTATACATGAATTTGCATTACGCATTAATGGTTCAGTAAAGGCCGAAGAAAAGTTGAAGGCTCATATCCTGAAAACATTTCAACGACCATTCCATGAATTAATGGCATCACACTTTGCACAGAAGCTTGATCAGAATATAGACTGGCTCATCATTCACGATGAACATGACAAAGAAGCTTCGGTCCAAAACGCCCAGCGACTCGTTGAAGCATATCCGCGGGCTACAGTTAAAATTACTTCTACGTTAGGACATACACGTATTCTTCGCGATGAGGAAGTTATAGCTACCTGCCTGAATTTTATTGAGCATAAAACGGTTTAGGAAATTAATTCCCGCAGAACGCGCAGATTTACGCGGAATTTAAGTGCAAATCTCTTCTGCGTCCATCTGCGATATCTGCGGGAAAAATATATACTATATTATTTCACCGGCTCGCGTAAAATGGTTTTAAGTTTTTCGGGTGCAGTCTTTCTGAAATCGGAAAGGTATATTTCGTGGTGGAGACCGTTCTTCTTCAGGTTATGTTTCTCGCAAAACTTTTGCATCTGCAGAAGCGTTTCGGGCTCGCGATCAAACGGTCCCACGTGCAGCATTTGAAGCACTTTGCCTTCGGTTAAAGTATATAAAGACGTTTCCGCTACAAGCGGTATATTTTTCTTCTTTAGTACTGTTGCTTTTGCTTCATCTACCATAGCTTCCGTAATGAAGTCGGGCATGCGTATCAGTAAGCGCCAGTGCCATTCATCACGAGGTATACGCAGGGGAGCTTCTTCCATGGTGAGTGCGCCGAAGCGTTCGTCATCAAACCACCATAGCCCTTCGAGTTTGGGCACTGTAAAATCGTGTGCCGTTGCTTTTGCCATAAATTTTATAGCATACGCTACCGGGTATAGTGTTTCCAATTTTTCCGCGAACGCGCGTGAAGACGGATCTCCTTTACCAGTTAGCGTCAGATACGTAACGGCCGGCAGCTCTATAATTTCAGGTTCCGTTCTGGCAGTATAATAAGACTTATACTTTTTGGTGAGGTCTAACTTTTCCATACTTTGTTTTTACACAAAGTGAATCTCACCAGGTGACAACACTATGTCAGTTGAGCTGTGATGCTAAAATGATTTTAAAAACGATGTAACAAGAACCGCTATAGTTCATCCGGTTTTTGCAGTATTTCGTCCTGCATTTCGGCCAATAGTAAATCGGGATTAATGTGAATCGATTTGCCCAGACGGTATTCGCTGGCTATATAGTCAATCCAGGCTGTAACGGATTTTTGAGGGACATGCGCAAGAAGCCAAAGTAAAACTTTGCGGTCTATCTCATCAAGTTTAAAGAACTCCAGTTTTTCGTTTTCCATGACTGGTAGGGGTAACGGTAAGAGCGTGGTCAATTTAGTATTTTATGACAAGCTTGTGAAGAAGCTTTCATAACTTATTCATCTGTTATAACAGCATTTGAATTGCTGATACCACAAAACCGTATTTCGTTTGCATTTATAGTTTTACATACTCTATATCCTACAGGGTTATTTCATAATCTATAGTATGTAGTATACGTATATTCTAAATTTGTGTGCCTGCATTTTCATGGATTAATGCGCTATAATTCTTTCTATTTTCGAAAGGGCGATTAGTTTTGCTCCCATGATAGAATTGAGGAATGTAGAGGTTGTGAAAAACGGCAAGCGTTTATTTGAGACTTTCAACTGGGCTATAAAACCGAACGAACATTGGGTTATAGCAGGGGCGAACGGCAGCGGTAAAACTATATTGCTGGAACTTATAGCCGGTAACGCGCACGCAGCACACGGTGAAGTGGTATATGATTTTGTAAATGGCACCACATGGGACGAACGGTTTGCACAACGTAAGCAGAACGTTCACTATATACCTGCGCATGCCATCCAGATCTTTCTGCAGCATCATGAGTTGTTTTATCAGCAGCGTTATTATAGTATAGGCGATGAGCGCATTCCGTTGGTGCGCGACCTGTTCGGTGATGACGTTAACAAGCTGCATGAACTCAATTTTCCGTCAAGCTTCAACATCGATGGGTTATTGGACCTGGAGGTAACGCGACTCTCCAACGGGCAGCTAAAGAAAGTGCTGATTCTTAAAAACCTTGTGCGCGAGTTGCCGAAAGTATTGTTGTTTGATTATCCGTTTGAAGGATTGGATCACGCCAGTCGGAATGATCTGATTGTTTTTATGGATCACTTGGCCATTCGTTATGGAATTCAACTCATACTGGTAGATCACGAACATCATCTGCCTGCCGTCATTAACCGTAAACTTGTACTTGATAAGTTCAGGATTATTTCGGAACAGGAAGTCAAGCCTCAACCTGTTACGGTACAACAAACTGACACTATATATAGCTATACAAACGGATCGGGTACACCAGTTGCCGAAATGGAAGATGTTACGATCCGCTATGGCGATAAAGAAATCATCAGCAATCTCAACTGGAAAATTCATGCAGGAGAACGATGGGCTTTAACCGGAAGAAACGGTTCGGGTAAAACCACGTTGTTCAGTCTCATCTTTGCAGATCACCCCATGGCCTATAGTCAGAAGGTATATTTGTTTGGCAAGCGCAGGGGAAGCGGTGAATCTATATGGGACATCAAGAATCGCATTAGCTACCTCGGCCCGGAGCTCATCAGTTACCTGAATCCGCAGCACATTGCCACGTCTGCCAAAGACTATATGCTAGGTCAGCAAAAGACGATTAACGTGGAGGCACTTGAACGCATCATTGCATTTTTTGATGCGCAGTCGTTTATGGCCAGG
>CBIHOZ010000038.1:0-47469 GCA_966211525.1 uncultured Chitinophaga sp.
GGAACGGCCGAGAGTAATTTTGGCCCTGTAAGATCAGGTTTATTCGCGAAGACTGAATTCTGTTTACCGGGTGTGCCTCCTGTTTCATCTTCGGAAGCCGTCCAGTTATTTTCTTCACCGCATATATTGGCAGGATCGATCAGCTCAAGCGACCAGCCACCTTCTTTCTTATCATCGCTTTTATACCAGGTATCGCTATAGTTAATGGAGTCGATCGTTATTCCATCTTTATACTTCAAAACAATTTTATCACCGGTGTTATTTAACGATGGGAAAGAGCTCAGTTCGAGTATATTTTCAGTTGTATTATAAACTGTTACCGAGGATGAGGCCATGAGCAAAAGATAACTGTTAGGCTTCAGGGTATACGCTGGCAGTGTAGCCACAGAAGTGCCGTCAGTCAGCTTCCAACCTGCGAGATTAAAGGCTTTATCCCCGCGATTATATACTTCCAGGTATTCAACTTCCGGCAACTCGACCCGTGGTGAAGGGTCTGCAAAAATTTCCGTGAAGATCACGTCCTTATGCGTTGGCGGTGCGGGGGGTATATACGGCTTGCCGCCAACTATAAAATCATCAAAGAAAAATTTATCGGAGCGTGTAGCGGTGTAGTTGCAATACACACCAAAGTAAGCTGTTGAAAAATATTGAGCATCCGTGGCGCTTCCTTCCAATGTATAATTTCCCGTAAGGCCTACATCCGAGTATAATTGCCAGTTGCCCGATGCATCACGCATTACTTTTACTTTGGCCTCCACTGATGCAAGATTTAGTTTGCCATCGGTACCGTCAATGATCTTTGTGCGTGCCGATCCCGATTGCTTATAGAGACTTATCTCATCAGCCGCATTACCAAGCATTACAAAGTATCCGCTCAGCGTATCGGAAAGATCTGCCTGGCTCGAGACCAGATATACCCTGGCATAGTTCGTACCGGACGAGTTAAATGCGAAGCGAACGTAAAATTCCCAACTGGCATCATTAATCGCTTGGCTTGGCACAGAAAGGTACGCGGCATCTGTAGCGGCCGGAGCCTGTAATTTTAATTGATTGTTGATAACTGAAAATTTTTCGGTGTTACCGGACCACGCGGGATTTACCAGAAAATCGCTATCGTCAAAGCTATCAATGACTTGAGCGAACAGTTGTTGGGTGTAAACCAATAGGAAAAACGTTATGAATGTCTTTTTCGTAAACGTTTTCAGAATAGAAAATATGAATATTTGTTGCATGTTTTTATTAGGCACAACGGAATAGATTACTTTTGCAAACCTTTAAAACTTAAAAGTACAAAAAAAATGAAAATCGCAGTTGTAGGCGCCACCGGACTCGTGGGCCAGGAGATCCTCAAAGTAATGGAGGAACGGGATTTTAGATTTGATGAATTGTATTTAGTAGCCTCTGCTAAATCTGTAGGTCAGAAGCTTAAGTTTAAGGGTAAGGAATATACTATAAAGAGCATGGAGGAAACTGTAAAGCTTGCTCCGGATGTTGCTATATTCTCTGCAGGTGGCGGAACTTCACTGGAGTGGGCTCCTAAATTTGCTGAAGTTGGTACGATCGTAATTGATAACTCTTCTGCCTGGAGAATGGACCCAACCAAAAAACTGGTTGTTCCTGAAATCAACGGTCATGTTATTACAATTGACGATCGCATCATCGCGAACCCTAATTGCTCTACCATTCAAATGGTAATGGCATTAGCTCCGCTGCACAAAAAATATAAGATCAAGAGAATTGTTGTTTCTACCTATCAGTCAGTGACGGGTACCGGTAAAGATGCAGTTCAGCAAATGATGAACGAGCGTGGTGGTGTTGACGGACCAAAAGTATATCCACACCCGATCGACATGAACGCGCTTCCGCATATCGATTCATTCCTTGACAATGGCTATACCAAAGAGGAAATGAAAATGGTGAATGAAACTCGCAAGATCCTTAACGACAATACTATTGGTGTTACTTCTACAACGGTGCGTATTCCTTCAGTAGGCGGTCACTCAGAAGCTGTTAACGTAGAGTTCTACGAAGACTTCAAACTGAGCGAAGTCCGTTCTATACTGGCTGATACTCCGGGTGTAATTGTTCAGGATGATCCGAAGAACAACATTTATCCGATGCCGATCAATTCACATGGACGTGACGAAGTTTTTGTAGGCCGTTTGCGCAGAGACGAATCTCAACCAAACACACTAAACATGTGGATTGTTGCCGATAACCTCCGCAAAGGTGCTGCCACCAATGCTGTGCAAATCGCTGAGTTTATGCTGGAGAAAAGTTTAGTGGCTGAATAAAACAAAGCACTTAACAGATATATAAAAAAGGTCATCTAAAACAGATGACCTTTCTTTTTTACCTGCCGTACGAATCGTAATTCTCTGCGTAGTATTCTTCGTACCGGTATATAAGATCAATGTTTTGCACTTCTATATCCGTTAGTTGCTCACGGATGTCAACACCCATGGGTATATACCATGAGGTCGAATCGAATCGCGTACGCATCTCTTTGTCTTTGAACGAATATCCATGCCGTGCATAAATTTCGTTTCGCATTACTTCAAGCTCGTCCTCTAACATATTTTCTACATCGGCTTCTCCCAGTAGCTCGCTCGAAGCCTGAGGGTACATTCCTACACCGGTGTTATACTCGAAAGCCTTCTTGGATAACGTAAACTTTTTGGGCGATGCTGCACCTTTCTTAAAGGGCGACCACGAGCCTTCCATAACACCTTTGTTCGTGTTGATGGCAAAATGGAACTCACCATCATACTGATCCGTTCCGGGCTCTTTCATCTCAAAAGTATATATTGAATCACCCTTCACTGATACTTTCCCTTCTATCGGCCTGTAGTTACCCGCACACACCGTATAGCCTATGGCTTGATCGTTTGATATACCAGCGAGGGCTATATTTATCTTATTCTTTCCGAATACACCAACCCAATACCCGACAATCGGCAGCGATTTATTTTTCTCCATCTGATCTATAGCTGCCTCTATTCGTTCCTGTTCGGAGGATTTTTCCGGACCGATCTTTCTGGCATCGATCTTAACAGGTTTCATAACAGATGTTGTGTCGGCAGAAACAGGATCACTCGTTGCTGTTTTGTTTTCAGTCGTTTCTTTTTTGTTACACGATACCAGGGCAAAGAATAAAATGAAGCTATACCCGAAAAGACTTTTCATAGCGCATGTGGTTTGATTTTAATTTGAAGTTAAGGAGATTTATACTCCTGATCATGAAAGCGACTAAAATTATTCGTTACGCTCTACTGTTGTTTTTTACGCTGTTGATGATCCGCATAACACTACCATACTTGTCGCTCGACACGGATGTCAAATTTTTAAAGATCAAACAGTGGCTCATTCACAATCCGTATTGGAAGGTAGCCTTCTTTACACACGTCTTCTCAAGCATATTCCTTTTACTTGCCGGATTCACTCAGTTCTACGATCCAATCAGGAAATTTTCCACCGTTCACCGAATGGTTGGCAAAATGTATATCATCATTATCGTATTTCTATCAGGACCTGCCGGTTTTATCATGGCGCTCTATGCCAATGGCGGAATACCATCGCAGGTTGCCTTTAGCATACTATGTATACTTTGGATTTTCTTTACTGCGAAGGCCTGGATTGAAATCAGGAAAGGCAACTATATAAATCATGGAAACTATATGCTTCGCAGCTACGCTCTCACAATCTCTGCATTAACGCTGCGCGCATGGAAGTTTATCATTGTAATGATCTTTCATCCGCATCCGATGGATGGCTATATGATTGTTGCATGGTTAGGATGGGTACCGAATTTACTGATTGCCGAGTGGCTGATAAAAAGAAGACTTGCTGTGGGAATCTTAACTGGTAACAAAAAATAAAGCCTGACCACCGCGGCCAGGCTTCTCTCTAATTTGCAAGCAGAGAGTTTGAAGATTTTTACTTTCCGAAATCTACAGTAGGTGCTGTTTCAGAACCTGCTGCTGCTTCAAAATATCCTTTCGGTGTAAATCCATACATACCGGCAAGCATATTATTCGGGAAGCGTTTGATATATACATTGTACGGTTGAACCACTTCGTTGAAACGGGTTCTCGCTACTGTAATTCTGTTCTCCGTACCTTCAAGCTGAGCCTGAAGATCAAGAAAATTCTGGTTGGCTTTCAAGTCAGGATAATTTTCAGCTACCACTAACAGGCGGCTCAATGCTGAGCTCAAACCATTTTGTGCCTGTTGAAACTGCTGAAGTTGCTCCGGAGTTATATTGCTCGGATCGATCTTTACCTGCGTAGCACTCGCACGAGCTTCTACCACTTTGGTAAGTGTTTCCTGTTCAAAGTTAGCGTAACCTTTTACCGTGTTTACCAGGTTAGGAATAAGATCTGCTCTGCGCTGGTATTGCGTTTCAACCTGAGCCCACTCTTTCGGAATATTTTCCTGAAGCTCAACCATGGTGTTGTAACGACCTGCGAAAAAACCATACAGAATCAATACTATAAGAAGAATGACCCCGATAACAATTAGTCCTTTTTTCATATTGTGAATTATCTCAATTTAAAATTAATGAAAACTGCGCTGATACTATATTTCAACGCTTTTTCTTTTTAATAGCTGAAGACGTTTATCCGCTCGTTTTATTGTATCGCTTCAGCAATCCCTTTAGCATGCAACAAACGAAACACGCACGGGTTAGTTCACCTTTCAGGCGAAAATATATTTTAATAAAATGCTTACTGATTTGAACCTTCTGTCATCTTCTCTGCACTGTCTGCTATACGAAGCTGCTCAATAAAATCATCAAGCTCCCCGTTCATAACAGCCGGCAGGTTATATACCGTATAGCCTATACGATGGTCGGTTACACGGCTCTGTGGATAATTATAGGTTCTTATTTTTTCAGAGCGGTCTCCGCTTCTAACCAATGATCTTCGCGCAGTACCTAATTCGTTCTGCTGTTTCTCTACTTCCATTTCGTAGAGTTTGGTTTTCAGCATTTGCAAGGCACGTTCACGGTTGCCGTGCTGCGAGCGTTCTACCTGGCAGGTAATTACTATACCGGTTGGTTTGTGCGTAAGCTGTACTTTCGTTTCAACCTTGTTAACGTTCTGTCCACCGGCACCGCTGGAGCGTGCCGTTTGTATCTCTATATCAGCCGGGTTGATAACAACCTCCTCCACATCTTCAACTTCCGGAAGTGCAACTACTGACGCTGCCGAGGTATGCACACGACCTTGCTGTTCCGTAGCCGGTACGCGTTGTACACGATGTACACCGGATTCGAATTTTAATAAACCGTAAGCACCTTCACCGCTTACGCTGCTGATCACTTCTTTGTAACCTCCTGCAGTACCTTCTGTTACATCGAGCACGGCCATTTTCAATCCGCGCTTGTCGCAGAAGCGTTGATACATTCTCCAAAGATCTCCTGCAAAAATTGCAGCTTCATCACCCCCTGTACCCGCACGGATTTCGAGCAGTACATTTTTATCATCGTTCGGATCTTTCGGAATGAGCAACTCTTTCAACTGACTGTCCAGTTCATCGATCTTCGGTTCGAGCTCATCGATTTCCATCTTGGCAAGCTCACGCAGTTCCGCATCTTTTTCTTTTTCCAAAACTTCTTTAGCCTGCTGCAGGTGGCCGCGCGCATCTTTATACTGGTTGTACTTTACAACAATCTTTTCGAGGTCTCTGTATTCTTTGCTGAGCTGCGAAAATTTTTTGATATCATTAACGGTGTCAGGTTGTGCCAGGAGCAGGCCCACTTCCTCAAACCGCAGCTTAATTTCTTCGAGTTTTTCGATCATATTCTAAAATCAGTCGGCAAAGGTAGCTAATAGATACGATACATCAGATGAATGAAACAAACACTATGCTGACCGCGCCATCAATTTGGATTTTGGCGTTTGCCAACTGAAATTTACTGCCATGAACAGGATTATTTTTTTCGCATTGATCGTGTTAACTGCTTGTGGCGGCAGATTGTCTGACGAGCAACGCAAGCGCTTACACGAAGGCATGGAAGAACAGCAAATTGTAAAGCTCAGCGATTCTGATATTGTAACAGCAGCGTTGAATAAAGGTCAAACTGTTTTTGCTGCGCTCCAGAAAGTGAAATTCGATTCAACAAAAGTTGATTCCATCGCGAATCAACATGAGGTAAAAATCCATTGGACAGTACCCGGCAAAAGTACAGCCGATCTGATCGAACAACAACTCATTGAAGCGTATGTTGCCGGCATGGTTACGGGTTCTGTTCAAGACAACATTCAGAAGCTATATACTGACGACAAGCAAAACGAATATGAAGAGCTGCTTTACTCCAAGCCGATTGTTATGCCAATGCCTGATGGCATTGAACAATTGCAGGGTGTATGGCACATCTATATAACGAAAAAGCAGGCCGTGTTGGCAGCTACTAAAAAGTAGATCACGGGCAAGCACCTTCTGTCCACGAGGTAACGCCCGATCCTTCTGCTATACATTCGTTCTGATAGGTTTTGTTGTCGCAACCACATACCGGGTCGACTATCTGCGGACACGCCACTACATCTTGAATTTTCGATGGATCGATACAAGACTTGCTGTCGTTGTCGTCATCATCACAGGCGAGTAATCCCAACATTATAAAAAGCATTATCTTTTTCATGTTCTGGCTCCTCCGCTGAAGTATAGCAAAAGAATCATGCCTATCTGTTGTAAAAATTAAATAAGCGGTAACTCTTGCCACTGCGTTGTTCTTTATTTTTGAAGAGAATCATTAACCTTTAAACCTGATTATGATAAGGAGATCACTACAGCACCTTTTGATAACGCTTCCTGCGCTCATACCGGGCGTTGTGCTGGCACAGCAAACCGAAAAAATTGATACCGCCATGGTATCTAAAATAAAACGTGAAGGAATGGATCGCTCGCAGGTGATGGACATTCTGAGTATGCTTACAGATATTCATGGACCACGCCTTACCAATTCGCCAGGCTATAAGAAAGCGGCAGACTATGCGAAGTCAACATTGGAATCATGGGGTGTACAAAATGTACATTTCGATACGTGGGAAGAAGATTTCGGTCGTGGCTGGCAGTTAAAAAAATTCAGTCTGCAAAATACCGGTCCGGTATATTTCCCCGTAATAGCATATCCGAAAGCATGGACACCGGGTGTAAAAGGAACTGTAAGTGCTGAAGTTGTTTACCTCGATATAAAAAAAGAAGAAGATCTGAATCAGTATAAAGGAAAGCTGAAAGGCAAAATTGTACTCTTCAGTTTACCGACACCGGTAAAGCCGGGCTTCAAAGCTGATGCTTCGCGATTGAATGATTCAACGTTGCTACAAATGGCAAATGCCGATGTAAGCGAATCATTTAGTGCCAGAAGATTTCAGGCCCCTACTGAGCCACAACGGTTGGCCTACCTGAAATGGGACCTGTGCCAGAAAGAAGGTGCCGTTGCTGTGTTGGAAGCAAGTCCATCGTCACGTTTGGAAGATGGTACATTAGCGGTTTCAGCAGCTACGATTCCTTATCCTGCTGAAACACCTTTCAGTAAACGCGTATCCGCGTATAAAGCAAATGCTCCGAAAATTCTTCCTCAGGTTGTTGTCGCGGCCGAGCACTATAACCGAATGGTCCGTCAGATTCAAAAAGGACAGACCGTAAAATTAGAATTGACTCTCGAGACAGAGTTTACTCCATCTGCACCGGGTTATAATGTTATCGGAGAAATTCCGGGAAGTGATTTGAAAGATGAAGTGGTAATGATCGGTGCTCACCTTGATTCATGGCACAGCGGCACCGGTACAACTGATAACGCTGCTGGTTCTGCCGTTATGATGGAAGCGATGCGCATTCTGAAATCATTAGGTGTAACACCGAAACGTACCATACGCATCGCGTTGTGGGGTGGTGAAGAACAAGGATTACTCGGTTCACGCTCGTATGTAAAACGAATCTACGGCGAACGTCTTGACAAAGCGTATCCATACGATTCTATAAAATTAAAACCGGGTGCTGAGAAATTCTCTGTATACCTGAACATGGATAATGGTACTGGTAAATTTCGAGGGGTATATCTGCAAGGCAACAACAACGTTGCTCCGGTATTCCGCAGCTGGATGAAGCCATTTAACAAAATGGGAGCCTCGACATTAACCTTACAGAACACAGGTGGAACCGATCACCTTTCGTTTGATGCCATCGGCTTACCGGGATTTCAATTTATCCAAGACCCGATCGAGTATGGAACGCGTACGCACCACACGAGCATGGATCTATATGACAAAGCCCTTGAACCTGATTTGAAACACAATGCTACGATGATTGCTGCATTTGCATGGCTCGCTGCAAACCGTGACGGACTGATTCCCAGAAAATAACACGAAGAATTTACAGTATTATAAAACAAAGCCTTCTGTGATACATGGAAGGCTTTGTTATTTTTGTGCGTTATAGTTGAATTTAAATCTTACTAAAAACCCTTATGGAATTCATTAAGTCGATCATCGATTTCATTCTTCACATCGATCATCACCTCGTTGAAATTGTTAGCGATTACAAAACGTGGACGTATCTTATTCTCTTCCTGATCATTTTTGCTGAGACAGGTTTAGTGGTTACTCCGTTTCTGCCGGGCGATTCGTTGTTGTTCGCAGCCGGAGCAATCATAGCGAAACCTGATACCGGCCTCAACGTGTTCTTTATGTTCGTGTTGCTATGTGTTGCCGCTATACTGGGCGACCTGGTAAATTATCACATCGGTAAATATATAGGTCCGCGTGCCTTTAGCGGAAAGTATAAACTATTGAAGGTTGATTACCTGAACAAGACACAAGCATTCTATAACAAGCACGGTGGTAAAACTATTATCTATGCGCGCTTCATTCCCATCATCCGCACGTTTGCTCCTTTTGTTGCTGGTGTAGGCACCATGAGCTATACTAAATTTGCGAGCTACAATGTAATTGGTGGCATTGCGTGGGTGGGCAGCTTCCTTTTCTTAGGCTACTTCTTTGGAGCGATTCCGGTTATCAAGAACAACTTCACGTATGTGATCTTTGGAATCATCTTCGTATCTATACTTCCACCGATCATCGAGGTTATCAGAAGCAGAACAAAATCACAGCAAGCTTAAATAGTAAATGCCGGAGTCAATATGCTCCGGCATTTATACTTTCTTATACTTCCAGCAATCCACGAGGTGGTCGTTCACCAATCCGCAGGCTTGCATGTGCGCATACATCACGGTGCTGCCAACAAACTTGAATCCTCGTTTGATCAGATCTTTACTCAGTGCATCTGACTCTTTTGTTGTAGCCGGAACTTCGCTTAATGATTTGCGTTTGTTCACCATCGGTTTGCCTCCGACAAATCCCCATATATAGTCACTGAAGCTGCCGAATTCTTTTTGCACTTCTAAAAATCGCTTCGCGTTATTAACCGCTGCATAAACTTTAAGCTTGTTACGAACGATACCGGGGTCCTGAAGAATTTTTTCGAGCCGCGCTTCGGTAAATTTAGAAACCTTAACAGGATCGAAATCAGCGAAAGCTTTTCTATAGCCTTCTCTTTTTTTAAGGATGGTTGACCAGCTCAAACCGGCCTGTGCACCTTCGAGGATCAGAAATTCAAAATGCACGCGATCGTCATAAACAGGTACACCCCATTCGTTATCGTGATATTCCATGTATTGCTCGAAACCGAGGCACCAGGGGCAGCGAACTTTTTCTTTCATAACATCATCATTTTATCGTACAAATATGTCACTTCATGTGTCAATAGTGTGTCAGCAGATGTTACCGGAAGTTATAAAATCGCGTTGAATCGTAAAGTTTTTGTGTAGTAGTGATTCATTGGCTGATAACTATTAAATTGTATACCTCCTAAAATGACGGACCGATGGAAAAAGGAAGAACCATTCGCACGAAGGCTACTGTGATTTGTATTTCGATAGCAGCTATACTGTTGGCCTGCGATAAAGAAGACTATGAACAAACCCGTAGTTACTATATGGGTTTCACACCGGTTCCGTATGAGTCGTCAGTGGATGCCGCTGCCTATACCTATCGCGCGCTCAGTGAAAATGCAGACATTGTCAGCCACCAGTTTAATACCGGTGTGCCCTGGGCGGAAGCTTTAGCAGGAGAGAATTTCGGTGAAGAAATCATGAACGACTGGACCTTTCGAAAGAACCAGACAAACGCATCACAGAAAGTCTATATATCCGTTAGTCCTATAAATTCTTCACACAACGGATTAGCCCCGCACTATCGTACCGAAGAAAATATACCACTGGCTGCACCGTGGGACAATTATACTTTCAATAGTGACGAAGTAAAGGCGGCTTACCTGAATTATTGCACACGCATTATCGACTTCTTTAAACCGGATTATTTTAACATGGCTATGGAGGCAAATTTACTCTACGTAAACAAGCCTGCTGCGTGGAGTGCCTATGTAGATTTCCATCAATATATATATCGTGAACTGAAGCAGCGGTATCCGAAGCTTGCAGTTTTCTGTTCGCTATCCGGAGCACATTTACTGAAAGGCCTGATCGCTAATAATGATCATGTACAACAACGACTGGCTGCTATGCAATTGCTGGAATATTCCGATCTGTATTCACTATCATTTTATCCTTGCTTAACATCGCTGCTGGGTAATCCGTACCCTGTTAATACATTTGATGATCTCTTCAACATCAGCGATAAACCGTTGGCCATTGCAGAAACAGGATATGCCGCACAGTCTTTTTCCATTAACACAGGAGCCGGGCGGGTAACGATAGAAGCCGATGCGGATAAACAAGAGAAGTATATACGCGATCTCCTCACAGCCTGTTTGAAAAGAAAAGCAGTATTCGTAATCAACTTTGCCGTTCGTGATTACGACAAGCTTTCGGAACAAATGGGTTCGTCAGCTGATTCAAAAACAGACTGCCGCGGTACCGGTTTTCTGGATGAAAAAGGTGTACCGCGCAAGGCCTATGTTACGTGGAAAGAATTTCTGATTCGAAAATATACTCCTTAGTATCGCGTTACTTCATCCATTCATAAACGGTATAGTGTTCACCGTTCATACCCATGGATTCGTATACTTTCCTAGCGCGGGCGTTGGTCTTGTCCACATACAAACGGAGTCCTATCAGGGATGAATCGTTCTGTATAATGCGCACTATATTTTCATACATCAGCTTAAATATACCTTGCTTGCGATAACTCTCAATAACATATACAGATTGCAGCCACCACACAAGTCCGTTGCGCCAGTCGCTCCACTCGTACGTTATCATGTGGCAGCCAATAACCACACCGTTGTCTTCCACTACATTATAAAATCCTTTTGACGGATCATCAAACATGGCCTGCATTCCTTTGTGAAGTATAGCGTTGTCAAGCGTGACATTTTCTGTTTCCTGTGCCAGCTTTTGTTGAAACGCTACAAGAAAAGGTATATCGGCAATAGTTGCCTTGCGTATCGTAATCATGATTAATGGAACTAGTATATTTAGTCAAGAGCCTGTTTTATATCGCGTATAAGATCTTCAGCATCTTCAATACCAACGGAGAAACGCAGCAGGTTATCGGTTACACCCATGGCTGCGCGATCAGCAGCGCTGACTTTAGCATGCGATGTTTTCACCGGACTCGTAATGGTTGATTCAACACCACCTAAACTGACAGCTGGTTTAATGAGCTGCAGCTTACGGGTAAATTTACCAGCATCGTTCTTTACTTCGAACGAAAGCATGCCGCCAAAGCCGCCTGGCATCTGTGCTTTTGCCAACGCGTGCCCCGGATGATCGGTGAGTCCCGGATAATATACTTTACCAATACGCGAATCTGTTTTAAGATATTCTGCTATAGCCAGCGCATTGTAATTCTGTTGTCGTACACGTAACGCAAGGGTCTTTAAACTTCTTTCCACAAGCCAGCAGGTATGTGAGTCTAATGGACCACCTGTATTAACGGCCTTCTTCCGTATTTTATCAACATATACTTTGGACGCTACCGCCACACCACAACTGATATCGCTGTGGCCTCCTATATATTTAGTGCCGCTGTGGGTTACAATGTCGATGCCCAGATCTATAGGGTTCTGATTAACCGGTGAAGCAAACGTATTGTCGATGATGGTAACAATATTGTGACGCTTTGCTATTTCTGCCACAGCCTTTATATCGGTAATTTTAAGCGTGGGATTAGACGGTGTTTCAATGAAAATTACTTTTGTCTCCGGCCGGATGGCTTTTTCAAAGTTCTCCGGTATACCGGCATCTACCAACGTATAGTCTATACCAAACTGAGGAAACTCGGTAGTAATAGCGTAGTGAGTGCCTCCGTAGAGATCGCTTTGAAACACCGCATGGTCACCCCGTTGTAACATCGCGAGCAGCGAAGTTATAATAGCTGCCATGCCCGATGTGAACACCACACCGGCTTCAGCATTTTCAAGTGCTGCTATTTTTTCGGCAACAGCATGCTGGTTGGGTGTGTTGAAATATCGCGGATATAGTGTTGCCGGAACGTCTTCATAGTCGTAAGCAGTGGAAGGGTAAACCGGAGTAACCAAACCTTTATACACATTATCACCGGGCGACCCGGCATGTACGCTGAGTGTTAATTTAGAATGACTGGTGTGTTTCATAGAAAGTGACGTCAGTAAAAATAGAACCTGATTATATAGCGACCGTGTTCAATCGCACGGTATCCAAAGATAGGTTTCAAACAGGCTCCAAAAAATTTGATATAATTTTTTTCAATACTTTTCGGCCATGTTTAACCATAACCTTTTTACCTATGGCAAAGGATTTTAAGCCTAATGTTGGAAAACGAACTTCCAAAAGTACAGCGGAGAAGTGGATCAAAAATTTCGAAAAGCACTTCCGTAAAGATCCCAAGGTGGACACCAAATCTGTCTTCTTTGGTCGCGATGCTATTTTAAAAATGCTCGCCGAAGACGGAAGTACAGGTATCACTTTCTTCTTCACCTACCAACCCAACCCCAACTTCGATGGAAAAGAAACAATCCAGTTAGTAATGGTGCCAACCACTGAAGATGGTACACTTCTCTGGACATCAGACGATGCAAACAAAGCCACCAGTGCTGCTGCATCAACCAGTGCTCAGGCGCTTACTAAAGACATGTCGTATGATGACGGAGCGCTGTGTCCGCCATATTGCCCAAAATAAAAATCTAATCATTTGATAACTGCTATGACCATAGAGTCATTTCTGTTGTTTTTTAAAACTCAAACAACCCTGTCGGCTGTGATCGTTATTCTGTCGTTCATCTTTTTTGATAAACGACAAATAGAAGTCAAGCTGATGGGGTTGGCTTTTCTACTGAGTATGCTTGGCGATTTTGCTGTATACTTTCTGCCCTTACGGGGAAAGGATGTTAACATACCCAGCCACATCTCATTCATTTTAATATTTATCGTCACGTGTGTTCTGTTCAATCTGTCGCTGAAGAACAAATACAAAATGATGATAATCTGGATCTGCGTGTTGTTTTCACTCGCAGCTATTGGCAACCTGCTCTTTGTTCAGAAGAAAGATATAAACTCCTATAACCAGATTGGCAGCGCTATTATCTTTCTGTTGTTCAGTATACTATACTTCTACAGATTGCTTATTGATCTGCCTGCGCAGCAACTTCACCGGCTGCCGATGTTCTGGTTTTGCACCTCTATATTAATTTTTAATGCCGGAACACTTTTTCTTTCTGTTTTTACTACCTATTTAGTTGAAGTTTTGCATAATGATTTCTTGTTTTACGGTACATTTCAAATTATCATGTACATCATCCAGCATTTGGTTGTGATGATAGGCTTATGGCAGGACCTTCGGAATATCAAATCGCCCTCCTCATCACCCTCGGTACCGTAGGTATGCTATTGCTTGCTATTGCTATCATTCTCTTCATGGTATTTTATCAGAAGAAGATGATCCAGGAGCAATTCAAGCGTCAGCAGCTTGAACTTATATACCAGCAGAAAATGATGGAATCGGCACTCGAGTCGCAGGAACAAGAGCGCAGACGCCTGGCGGGTGAACTTCACGATAGTATAGGAGCGATGCTCTCAACCATTCGCGTAGGTATAATTACAGTAGCCAGACAGTTGCCTAATCCTGAAAGTCTTGATCAGCCCAAGCAAATGCTTGATGATACCATCTCATCCGTGCGTTCCATCAGTCGCGAGTTGATGCCTTCTACCCTGGAGAAATTTGGTTTTGCTGCTGCCGTAAAAGAACTGTGCGAACGTTTTCACGAAACTTCTCTTTTACCAATTCATTGCGTAGAACAGGGAGAAGTTCGTAGCTTCGAGAAAAGTAGAGAACTGATGCTTTTTCGTATCGTACAGGAACTGCTGAACAATGCTATGAAGCATGCTAAAGCATCGCTTATACAAGTAACACTTACAGGCGATGATGCACTCTCGGTATGTGTAGAAGACGATGGTATAGGATATGATCCGGATGCTATAAAAAATTCTGCACAGAGCGGAAGAGGACTGGGTTTATTTAACATAGAGAACCGTGCCCGTGTTTTAGGGGCCACTGTATTTTTTGACAAAGAGCGAGCCATAGGAAGTAAGATAACCCTCGTTGTACCTTATGAGAAAGTTTAAAGTATATATAGCTGACGACCACACGCTTTTTCGTAAGGCCATGGTAAATCTGTTAGGCAGCTTCGAACGTGTAGAAGAAGTAAAAGATGCCGAGAACGGAAAAGATCTGCTGAACCTGATCAAATACGACACACCCGATGTTGCTATTGTAGATCTTCAAATGCCGGTAATGGATGGTGCAGAAACCTGCGAGCAGATTATCAAGAAGCACCCGGAAGTAAAGATCATCATCCTCACGATGCACGACAGCCATAAGTATATACTTCACATGATGGAGATGGGTGTCCATGCATTTCTACTGAAGAATACGGAACCGAACGAGCTCGAGAAAGCGATTTACTCGGTTGCCGAAAAAGATTTCTATCACAACGACCTGGTTGCTTCTGTACTTCGTAAAAACATAACCGAAAAAAAGGCGGGGCAACGCCCACATTTCAAACACGCTGAGATTACCGATCGCGAAAAAGAAATTCTGGTGCTGATATGCCGCGAACTTACCATCCGTGAAATCGGTCAGAAATTGTCTTTGAGTGAAAACACCGTTCGCAATCACCGGGTAAACATCATGGAGAAAATAGGCGTCAATAACACCGTTGGATTGGTG
This sequence comes from uncultured Chitinophaga sp., assembly GCA_966211525.1. GTDB lineage: Bacteria > Bacteroidota > Bacteroidia > Cytophagales > Cyclobacteriaceae > Ohtaekwangia. Next base: position 15,231 of record CBIHOZ010000038.1, read on the forward strand.
AAATATGCCTATGAAGCGGGCATCGTCTCCTGATTTTCGTCAAACCCTCACTAGTATAATTGTACTATTTTCATAGTAGTTTTTTACCCCCGCCCGGTTGGGTATGTTTTTTTATTCTATTCAGTTTCAGCGTATTCCGTGCGATTCGTTTAAACGCGTAATTTTTTTTCGGCCCGCTACCCCAATCTGAAGTGCACGCGAATAGCGAACTTTCCTAAAAGGTTTAGGGAATTAGATGTTTAACACGGCGACATTTCAAGTAATGAAGATACTTGTGGTTCACAGGCAGAAAGAAACCGTTGTACAAATTAAGTCAGTGCTTAGCGGATGTAATCCCGTTGTGCTTCACACCGAGTCTGGTTTGGATGGGCTCCTAACCTCGCGAATCGAACATTTCGATCTGATAATCTGCGGCACTGACCTGCCTGTGGTCACAGGCTTTGAACTCGTTCGCTCTATTCGAACTCATTCCGTAAACCGAAACACACCGGTTATATTTTTGGCCGATGAAGTAGATGAAAAAACACAGCACCTCGGCAATGCGCTGGGCGTTGCAGCCATGCTGGTTTCTGGTGATGTTGACAACCGTTTAGCTGAGATTGTACAGGAAAATGTAAAACCGGAAGCAGATAAAGACTGGAATGATCTGCTCTCGAACACTCGACTCAACTGATTTTATTTCTCTTGATTTTATAGCGTGTTGAATATAAAGACCCCTCTGCTTAACATTCTATCCTGCACGCGGAAAAGAGTTGGCACTTTAATCTAAACGAATGTTTCCCTCTCGCACCGGGCTCGCTGCCCGGGGTGAGGGAGGGGCCCCTTCATCCTGAGTCATCTGCTATTGATATATACCAGGGCATCTTTCATCCGGAAGAAGCAACCAACCTAGACATCTATAGGTATATATTGAAATCAAAACCTTAAACATTATGATGAAAACCAGAACTATGCTGTTGTGCATGCTTGCACTCTTTAGTTTTTCACTTCACGCACAGTCCGATGAAGCTGCTATCAAACAGGTGATAACATCGGCATATATCGATGGCATTCAAAACGGAGGGAGTATAGATGCTATTCGTAAAGGATTCCATCCAAGCTTTACCATGCTTCGTGTCATCGAGAATGATGTTAAGCCCTACCCGATCGAAGAATGGATTGCAGCTATTGAAAAAAGAAAAAGTGAGAACAGCACCCCGTCTCCAAAAGCTGAAGGTAAATTTATCAATGTCGATATAACAGGAACAGCCGCTACGGTTAAACTTGATCTCTATCGCGAAGGCAAGAGAACTTTCACCGACTACCTCGTGCTGCATAAATTCACGGAAGGCTGGCGTATCATTAGTAAATCATTTTATCGTTATCCTTAAGTCGGTCATTATTTAACCAACTTTATGCAGTTATAAAATCCTGCTGGTACAGTTTGCCGGTATACATTAGATTTGAAGGATGAATTCATTCGATCTGATTGTCATTGGCGGAGGTGCAGCAGGATTTTATGGCGCTATTCAATCAGCCGAGCTAAACCCGGATCTCTCAATTCTCATTCTTGAAAAATCAAACAAGCTTCTCTCCAAAGTAAAGGTTTCCGGTGGAGGTCGTTGTAATGTTACCCAGCATTGTTTTGATGCCGCACAGTTAGCAAAGCATTATCCGCGGGGCGAGAAACCATTAAAGAATTTATTCAAAAAATACCAGGCCCAAAATGTAGTCGACTGGTTTGCATCCAAACGTATAGCGTTGAAAGCTGAAGAGGATGGGAGAATGTTTCCAACCACTGACAGTTCACAAACTATAATTGATTGCTTTCTGAACGAAGCTGTAAAACACAAAATAAAAATAGAACTAGAAACCGCGGTTTTGGGAATAACACCGCAGCAAGATCATCTGCAAGTACAATGCAACACAGGCAAAGTATATATAGCTAAAAAAGTTTTACTGGCCACCGGTGGAAATCCGAACCTCCAGTTCTATCAATGGATACAGAATCTTGGGCATCAGATCATGCCGCCTATACCATCGCTCTTTACATTTAATGATTCGCAAAAACATTTTAAAGACCTGATGGGTATAGCAGTGCCCGATGCTGAAGTAAAAATTGCCTCCACTAAATTTTCACACTCCGGCCCGGTGCTTATTACGCATTGGGGACTAAGCGGACCTGCCGTTATAAAATTATCGGCTTGGGCAGCAGAATATTTACACCAGGTCAATTATCAATTCACAGCACTTGTAAGCTGGATCGGTAATGTAAAAGAAGATATACTTCGCGAAGAGCTTATTGATCATAAAGCGAAACACGGCAAGCAGAAAGTATATAACAATCCGTTGTTTGCACTTCCCAATCGTCTCTGGCAATTACTATGTTCTTTGGCAGAAATTGATGAGCAGAAGATATGGGCAGAGCTTCCTCAGAAGAATATCAATAAATTGATTGAAGGCCTCATTCGCTCTTCGTTTCAGATAAAGGGTAAAACAACTTTCAAAGAAGAGTTTGTTACGTGTGGCGGTGTAGCGCTCAGCGATATAGACCTGGAAACGATGGAGAGCAAAAAAATAAAAAACCTCTTCTTTGCAGGAGAGGTTTTAAATATTGACGGAGAAACCGGAGGCTATAATTTTCAGGCGGCATGGACAACATCCTATATCGCTGCTAAAAAAATATCACAACGCTAACTATATATATAATTAAGCGTTCTTCCATTTTATACCACAGCCAATCGCTTTTGTTTTTTCGGTTGGTATAGTTTTACCGGCCAGCAATGCTTCCACTGCTTCTTCAACGTATTTCTTATCAGCATTGGCAGCATCGCGTGTGTTATTGTCAATCGCTCCGATATAGGCTACTTTAAAATCATTGCCTACATGTTGTAGTACGAAAACGTGTGGTGTATTGGAAGCTCCAAATGATTTTGCTACCTGTTGTGTTTCATCGATCAGGTAGGGGAACTCATAATTTTTCTTTTTTGCTACCGCCTTCATTTCTTCAAATGAATCGCCCGGAGATATCTCAGGGCTGTTTGCATTTATAGCAATAACCGGAAATCCTTTCGATGCATAATTTTTATTCAGCGCCTGTATACGTTCATTGTAGGCTTTTGAATATGGGCATGTGTTGCAATCGAAAATAACAATCACACCCTTGGCAGATTTATAATCTGAGAGCGCGACCATTTTACCATCCACATTTTTCAGCTTGAAATCAGTTACAGAATCACCTATTTCATATTTAGGTGCGCGGCCTGCAAACAACAATACGAGCGATAACGCCAGCAGTGCAGATAATTTTGTGTTTTTCATAATCGGATCAGATTTTAATCGTACAATAAAATAAAAAGATTTATTCAACTTCTGCCAGAAGCTTTTGAAGTTCTCCTTCCTGAAGCTCCCGTTCAATAAATTTTCGTTTACCATTTTTTGGATTGATGATGAGTGTGGCAGGAATAGCTCCACCCCAGCTTTGATCTACTTTATCAATCCACGTATTATAGTCTATCTCATCGAGCAGCAACACTTCTGTTTTCATTTTCTTTTTCACGAGAAATGATTCCACTTTTTTTTCTTTATCAGCAAAGTCGAGATTGATCAACGTTACCTTAACATCGTTTTTATCAGCATTTAGTTTTTCAAAAAGCGGAAGTTCTTTTACGCAGGGAGCACACCACGTTGCCCAAAAATTTATAACCTGAATTTTATCTGTTTTACTGTCAATAATATTTTGAAGCCGATCAAATTTTACAACTTCAACTTGCTGCGCACGAACCTGCCACGCACCAAAAAACACGAACACGACAAAAGCAATTTTTCTCATATTTTCATGATAACGTTTATCACCATAGGCTGTTTAAAATTCCATCTGTAAATGTGTATAAACTTGACAAACGGACGAAAAAACCAGACCAAGAAAACCTTAAAATTCAGGTAGTTAGAAGATGTAATATTTTTAAGTAAAAGTAATCCACAAAACTAAGCACTTATCCACATTACCATAGTATTACCCTTTAAGGTACACACTATCAAAACGTTACAATGGAATTTCTAAATCAATTCTTTGTGGACAACTTTTTGGGGTCGTCTGAATATGCAAAAATATAGCACATAGAAGGTAATGTTTTAAATAGTATAATGGCAGCATAAAGTGAACTGAAATAATCAATTTTTAAGTCTTGATCATGAAGCCGATACAACGTGTTAAACAACTTTTCAACATTGATATACCCATCGTTCAGGCAGGCATGGTTTGGTGCAGTGGCTGGCGTCTTGCATCCGCTGTAAGCAACGCCGGAGGATTAGGTTTGATCGGTGCGGGCTCCATGTATCCGGAAGTTTTGCGTGAGCACATTATTAAGTGTAAAGCAGCAACACAAAAACCGTTTGGTGTAAATGTACCCTTGCTGTATCCGGAGATTGACAAGCTGATGAATGTGATTGTTGATGAGCAGGTAAAAATTGTTTTTACATCAGCCGGCAATCCTTCCACGTGGACTGGTTTTTTAAAAGATAAAGGTATAACAGTAGTACATGTCGTGTCGAGTATAAAGTTTGCACGCAAAGCCGAGCAGGCAGGTGCAGATGCTGTTGTAGCGGAAGGATTTGAAGCCGGCGGGCATAACGGAAGAGAGGAAACCACAACACTCGTTCTTATACCCTTGGTGCGCGATGCTATAAGCATTCCATTGATAGCGGCAGGAGGTATAGCAAGCGGAAGAGCAATGGTTGCCTGCGAAGCTCTGGGAGCGGATGGTTTTCAAGTGGGAAGTCGCTTTGCTGCAAGCGAAGAATCTTCCGGACATGAATTTTTTAAAAAGAAAATTACCGAAGCCGGCGAAGGCGAAACCGTGCTGACATTAAAACAACTCGCGCCTGTGCGACTTATCAAAAATAAATTTTATCAACAAGTACAGGAAGCAGAAGCGCGTGGTGCAAGCAAAGAAGAACTTGAGCATTTATTAGGCACACGCAGAGCCAAGCGCGGCATGTTTGAAGGCAACCTGGAAGATGGTGAACTTGAAATCGGCCAGGTATCAGCTGGTATACATACCATTGAACCTGCTGCAACAATCCTTAAACAAATGTGGCAAGAGTATATTTCAGTTAAACAATCGCTTTGTTTATGAATCTTATCAAGATCAAAGAAACCTGTTTATATATACGCGACCTGAATAAAGCGAAAGAATTCTATAACGATGTGTTGGGACTACCCGTGATCAGCTACGTGGAGGGTAAACATATATTCTTTCGAGCAGGTAGTTCCGTACTACTATGTTTCAACCCAGACGACTCGATGCATAAAACCAGTCCGCCGGCACATTATGGAAATGGAAAATTACATTTCGCGTTCGAAGTTCCGGAGCAGGAGTATAACGCGGTAAAAGAAGAGATCAAGGCAAAAGGTATAACGATAACAGACCAGGTGATCTGGAAGAGCGGCAAAGAATCATTTTACTTTGAAGATCCGGAAGGTAATGTGCTCGAAGTTGTTCCGGATACCGGCATCTGGGATTAGTCTTTTAAAGACTCTTCCAGTTCTTCGATCATGACTGCGTCCGAACGCTTGTGTGGTAAACGGTAAACATTGTTATACCATAATTCATAATCCTTATACTGAAGACAGTTCCCTATAATTTTACCATCAATAAGAATCTTGATATAAAGTTTGTTACTCAACGTTTCTGAGATAATATTCTGCTGTTCGGCTGGCAATTGATTTACCTGCACGTACTCAATCCCCTTGTAAATTTTTAGCTCCGCTTTCATACTTGATACAACATTTGCTTGATAGTACTATAGTTTATTTAGTAACCCGTTTTTTCTACTTCTTGTTTAAGAGCAAAATTAATTTCTCTTTGTGTGCAATACGTTATTATTTATAAACTTGTTTTGAAGAAGTAACAACGAATGGCTAATTTTTTTGACTCCCCTATAGAATTCCTGAAAGGCGTGGGGCCGCAGCGTTCGTCATTATTAAACAAGGAGCTGAATATTTTTACATTCGGTGATTTAATCCAGCATTTCCCTTTCCGATACGAAGACCGCACAAAATTTTACAGTATTAAAGAACTATCCGATGACCTGCCTTTTGTGCAGGTGAAAGGTATACTTCGAAAGAAAGAATTAATTGGCGCTGGATTTAAGAAACGTTTGGTAGCACATGTAACTGATGAAACAGGCGAACTGGAGTTAGTTTGGTTCCAGGGAATTAACTGGATTAACGAAAAGTTAAAAACAGGTGTCTCCTATGTTATCTTCGGAAAACCCTCTCGTTTTGGCAGCAAGTTTAATATAGCGCATCCCGAGATTGAAGTTTTAACGCAAAAGAATGAGCAGGGCGGATTCCTTCATCCGGTATATCCGCTCTCCGAAAAGTTACGAACGCGACATATTGATAGTAAAGCTATAGCGAAGCTTGTGCAAGAGTTACTGGTACAAGCCACCGATAAAATTCGCGAAACACTTCCATCACACCTGTTGAGTAGTGAAAACCTCATTGCCAAAAAAGAAGCGTTGCTAAATATACACTTCCCGAAGAGTATAGATTTACTCACACGCTCACAACAACGACTGAAGTTTGAGGAACTGTTCTACATTCAGCTGCGCTTGCTCAAGATGAAGCTTGTGCGCCAGGAGAAATTTCGCGGACAGGTATTTCAGGATACTTCATTGCTCACTAAATTTTATAATGAACATTTACCGTTCGCCTTAACAGACGCGCAGAAAAAAGTAATCAAGGAAATATATGCCGACCTGAAATCAGGCAAACAGATGAATCGGCTTTTACAAGGTGACGTAGGGAGCGGCAAAACTATAGTTGGTTTTATCTGCACGCTGGTTATCGTCAGCGGAGGTGCGCAGGCAGCACTCATGGCACCAACAGAAATTCTTGCACAACAACACTATAACGGTTTGAAGCGCTATGCTGATAAAATGGATTTGCCTATTGCATTACTGACAGGCTCCACAAAAAAATCGGCACGCAAAGAAATTCACGAAGCACTTCGTTCGGGTGAATTGAAAATACTGATCGGTACACATGCGCTGCTGGAAGAGGAAGTGCAATTCAAAAACCTCGGTCTCGCTATCGTAGATGAACAACACCGCTTCGGTGTAGCACAGCGATCTAAACTCTGGCAGAAAAACGCAGACCTATATCCGCATGTTTTGGTAATGACGGCTACGCCGATACCGCGTACACTAGCCATGACGTTGTATGGCGACCTGGATGTATCGGTGATTGACCAGTTACCCGCAGGAAGAAAACCTATCAAGACTATACATCGGTTTGATGCACACCGGCTTCAGGTAAATCAGTTTCTGCGCGACCAGATCGCTGCAGGCCGGCAGGTATATATGGTATATCCGTTGATTGAAGAATCCGAAAAACTCGATCTGAAACATTTGATGGACGGCTATGAAAGTGTATGCCGCGCGTTTCCGGATATAGCCGTAAGTATAGTACACGGCAAGATGAAGCCCGAGGCAAAAGATTTTGAAATGGCGCGCTTCATCAAAGCAGAAACGAAAATCATGGTGGCCACTACAGTTATTGAAGTTGGCGTAGATGTACCAAATGCTTCGGTGATGGTAATTGAAAACGCAGAGCGCTTCGGACTATCACAGCTTCACCAGCTGCGCGGGCGTGTTGGTCGCGGGGCTGAGCAATCGTATTGCATTTTAATGACAGACTATAAGTTAGGCGCAGACTCCAAGGCAAGGATTGATACGATGGTGAAAACGAACAACGGCTTCGAAATTTCAGAAACGGATCTTAAACTTCGCGGGCCGGGAGACCTGATGGGTACACAGCAAAGTGGCGCGCTGGACTTAATGATATCAGACCTTGCCAAAGATGGCGCCATTCTGCAGCGTGCGCGCGAAGCCGCCATTGAAGTGCTCAAGCAAGATCCCGAGCTCGAAAAACCCGATAACAAAGTAATTCGCACACAAATAGAGTCCATGCGTAAAACCGTTGTAAACTGGAGCCGCATCAGCTAACGCTGCAAACCTCTAAATGCCAGTACCTTCTATTTGATTAACCTGCTCCATTCTTTACCTTTACTGCTAAGCTCATCCTGCATGCGTCACATAGTTTGCCTTATCCTGCTGCTAGGCTTTTTCAAATCCTATAGCCAAACCGGTAATTATTTTCTCTCTCACTATTCGCCCGGAAAGGAGCGATTCAGTAATGTTTGTTTTGATATGGTGCAAGGCGACCGTGGTGTAATGTATTTCGCAACACGAAGCGGTGTACTTGAATTTGACGGACGCAATTGGGATCTCATCTCCGGCAATGGCGCAGTATATTCACTGCAGCTAAACCGTCAAAAAGAAATATACTGGAGCGGCACCAACGGTTATGGTAAAGTTGATACCAGCGTGCCGGGCGATCATAAACTGAAAGTACTTTCAGGAGAAGGCGTTACAGATGTTTATAAAAACCTGATCGTAAACGACAAGCTATATTTCGTTACCGAGCAGGCGGTATATATTGAACAGAAAAATCAGCCTGTAACCGTTATTAAATCATCCAATCTTACCGGATCATTCGGAGCTATATTTGAACTCTTCGGATCGGTATATATTAACACGCAGCGGGGCGGAATTTTTAAAGTAGGCGATGATAAACTCCTCCGCTCGGCATTGGATATTCCTACAGGCACGGAAGTAACATTCTCCAGCGGAATGAATAACTTCTATATCCTCGGTCTCTCCAACAACAAAGTCCTTCTTACCGGGGAAGATCTTCGCCTGAAGGAACTGAACATGAAAGATCAGGCGTATGCCGATGCCAGTGTTGTGGTAAACGGAAGCTGGGTAAACCGCGATCTGTTTGTGCTCGGCACATTACGCGGAGGTATGATGTTCATTCAATCAGGCTCTGGAAACACGCAGGAGATTGTTAACTACAATACAGGCCTGCCGGATAATGAAGTATATACTTTGATGCTCGACAAAAGTTTATGTGTATGGGCAGCACATGAATATGGATTTACCCGCGTAGCACCGTACCTTCCCTTCCGATCGTTCAGTCATTATACCGGACTTGCCGGAAATTTACTCTGCGCAACATCCTTCGAAGGAAAAGAATATGTAGGTACATCGCTCGGTTTATTTCGCCTTGAGAAAGAGGAAGTATATGATGAGATTACATACTACGAAGACGTAGAAATAAAGTCAAACGAACCACAAGCCTCAGATAAAACAACAACTGCAGGCAAAGAAGAAAAGACTGCACAAACACAAGAGTCCAAGAAAAAAGGGTTTCTTCAATTCTTCCGCAGAAGTCGCGACAACGAAAAGAGTACAGCAACTGAAAAAGACAACAGCACTGCTGCAAAGGAAAGTAAAGGAGCACCCAAAAATTCAACTGCAAAAAAATATCGCTCTGTAAAAAAGACACAACGTGTATTGCGTTCTTCTCAGTATGTATATAAAAAAGTTCTTGGTATAGATGCCAAAGTAACACAACTCTTTGAACTGGATGGCAAACTGATTGCTGCCGGGCTCGCCGGTGCTTTTGAAATCGATGAACTCATAGCAAAACCAATTCTGGAGGAACCTGTATTAACAGGCTATGCCTCTGCCAACCTGAATGTGGCGTTATTCTCTACGTACTCAAGTGAGGTTCGTGTTTTTCAACCCACTGAAAATAATCAGTGGAAGTCTTTGAACTTCCTGGAGAATGTAGACGATCGTATTGATGCGATGGTGGATGGTATCGGGCAAGAGCTCTGGCTCTGCGCGCTCGACAAAGCGTATCGTCTGGATATAGCAGACGGGCAGGTAAAGAATATACAAACTGTATCGATCGATAATCCTACCTATAATAACATCACCTGTATACATTGGAAGAATGATATTATACTGGCCAACGATCAGGGGTTTCTTCGCTTCGACCGGCAGAAGAATACATTTGAACACATCGATTCACTGGCCAAGCCGGTTCATTACTTCTCTGATGGTGAAAATATACTCTACAACGACAACCACGCCTGGAATATATTAGGTAAAGCTCATGGACAAAGCAACCTGCAGCTTTTGAATTTATTGCAGAACCTCCGCTTTGTTTCCATTGATCAGAATGGCGAGAACCTGTGGCTGATTACAGAGAACAATGAACTCTATAAATTCTTTGGCGAGAGATTTACTCCGTATGAAGCCGGCAATCAACCGTTGCTACGTGCTGTTCGCAATAACGATGCGAAAGTAGATTTACTCAACTTTGAAGTATCGGAAAACAAAAGCACACTTACCTTCGAAGTAATTCAACCCGATTTTCTCGCTCCACAATCAATCGAGTATCGCTATAGGTTAAAGGGCCTTGATGAGGATTGGTCCGAGTGGTCAACCAACAACTATATTATCAATTATCCTTACCTCCCTTCCGATGACTATATATTGATGGTACAGTCGCGCGACATCTTTGGTAAAGTACATGAACTGGCGAATGTGTCTTTCGAAGTTCTTCCTCCATACTGGCAGCGGCCGTGGTTCTATGCGCTGGAGTTCCTGGTATTCTCCGGACTTGTACTCCTATCGTTCCGGCTTAGCAACCGGTATCGCATTATAAGTCGTTTGTTGTCACTGCTTACTATCATCATGCTCATTCAGTTTATCCAGACAGTGGCCAGTGCTACCTTTGAAACAAAAGAGAGCCCGGTTACTGATTTCTTCATACAAGTAGTGATTGCATTTCTAATTTTGCCGGTGGAAGGCTACCTGCGCAACCTGATGTTCCGCTCGGTAGATCCTTCCAGCAGACTATATCGTTTTCTTGAACCGAAAGCTGGTACTTCGCGCGGAAAGGATAATGCTTCCTGATCCCTCGGGTAAACAGCAATATATAGCACCGGTTTCGGGAGAATGATTTGCAGCGTTGCACTTAACTGAAAAGGAAATTGTGAAATCGGTCAGAGAAAAAGTATCTACGTTAAGTGAGAGTGGCTTCCGGGCGCTTATCGAACACGCACATGAAGGAATTGTAGTTTACGATACAGCAGGCGATATAAAATTTGCGAGTAAGTCTGTTAAAAAAGTCTGCGGCTATAGCGACAAAGAAGTACTTGGTAAAAACGGAACGTTCTTCGTTCACACCCACGATATAGCGGATGCCCGCAAATCATTTATCAAGCTTCGTAAAACTCCGGGTAAAAGTGTTACACTCATTCAACGCTTACGGCACCGGAAAGGACACTATATCTGGGCCGAATCTGTCCTCACCAACTTCTCACATATACCCGGTATAGAAGGTATCGTTTCAAACTTTCGCGATATCACGGAACAAAAGATCACGGCTGAAAAAGCACTGCAAAACCAGGAACTGCTGGAGAGCATCAACCGGAATTTATCCGAAGGAATTTTTATGGGTGTGCTGCGCGGACAATTTGTTCATGTTAATGAAGCGTTTCTGCGCATGTTCGGGTATAAAAATCTTTCGGCAGTACAGAAGATAAAGACGCAGACTATATACCAGTATAAAAAAGATCACGATCAGGTATTGCGTGTACTGCGAAAAAGTCCGGTGCTAAAAGAATTTGAAACATCTTTCAAAAGAAAAAACGGGGAGACTTTTGCAGGAGTTATCAACATCAGCTTGCTGAAACACGAAGGCAAAGACAATTACTTTGTTGGCACCTTACGCGATATATCTTCTGAAAAGGAAGCTGCGGCAGCGTTAGAGGAATCGCGCAATTTTCTGAACAACATCATCAATACAGTAGCGGCTCCGATTTTTGTAAAAGATGAAAAGCATCGCTGGCTGATGTTCAACAAAAAATTCAGTGAACTCATTGGCCGAACGCAACATGAGATGCGCGGAAAAACCGACCGTGATTTTCTACCTCGAAAAGAAGCGGATGCATTCTGGCAGGTAGACGATGAAGTATTACGCAACGGTAAGACTGTGCGCGTTCTTGAAAAGATCACGTCACGAAACGGTACTAAACATGATCTCCTCACAATAAAGTCGCTTTTCGTTAATGATAAAAAAGAAAAGTTTGTCATCGGTTTCATTACGGATGTAACCGAGTTGAAGAATGCCGAAGAGAAGATAAACCATCTTAATGCAAACCTGCGGGGCGTATTGGAAAGCACGCGTGAATCAGTATATGCTGTCGACTCCAATTTCAACTATATAACATTCAATCAGAATCACCAGCGCGTCATGAAGGTGCTATACGGTGAAGACATCGAGGTAGGCAAAAACAAACTTAACTACCTGAAAGGCTCTGTTGATTACACCTGGGTAAAAAACGAGATACAGAAAGCACTGGAAGGACATCATTTTGTTTCGGAACACTTTCTTAACTATCCCGGGTTCACCGGCCACATCAGAACAACGTTCAACCCGATACGCAACGGCAATGAAATAAAAGGCGCTGCTGTATTTGTTCATAACATAACGGAGCGCAAGCAGTTTGAAGAGATCATCAAATCCATCAATGCAAATCTGCGCGCTGTACTTGAAAGCACCAGTGACGATGTCTTTGCTGTAGATCGCCAGCTAAAGTATATAACGTTCAACAAGGCCCACGCTAAAAAAATGGAAAGGCTTTTTCAATCTGAAATAAGCTTTGGTCAATCTTTTGTAAACGCGCTTCCCGTTGCCATGCGCAAAGAAGCACGAAACGAATTGCTACGGGCATTGAAGGGCGAACAATTTGTAATTGAAAAACAGTTTGTAAATGAAATTATAGCGGAGATCTCGTTTAACCCCATCCGAAACGAAGCAGGTATTGTTACCGGGGTTGCCATCTTCTCCAAAGACATAACTCTTCGAAAGAATATAGAAGAACGATTCAGGCAACTCAATGAAGAACTGCTCCAGCAGAATGCGCAACTCGCTGCGCAGGAAGAAGAGTTGAAAGTTACACTGGAGGAATTGTCGGAGAGAAATTTTGAGCTTGACCAGCTCATGTATAAAACTTCACACGATCTTCGCTCACCTTTAAGTTCTATTATGGGTTTGATCAACCTGGCAAACCTCGATACCGACACAACCAATCATTATCAATACCTCGACAAGATAGAAGGGCGCATCAAGAAGCTGGATGAATTTATCCGATCGATGCTTGATTACGCTCGTGTAAATCGTGTAGACGTAGTTCGCGAAACCATTCCGTTAAAGAGCATCGCCCTGAATTGCATTCGTGAGTTGGAATATCTCGATAACTTCTCATCCGTGCGGGTAACAATCAATGAGAAGGGAACAGACATTCCGTTTGTAAGTGATTTGCTTCGCATACAGATCATCTTCAGCAACGTTATCTCCAATGCCTATAAATATTATAATCCGGAAACCGATAGCAGCCTTCAGATTGACATTGAGGTTACGCAGGAACGTGCAACACTCGAGTTTACTGACAACGGCATTGGTATAAAAGCCGAGTATCTCGATAAAATATTTAATATGTTTTTTCGCGCCACCGATCGCTCGCAGGGATCTGGCCTGGGCATGTACATCGTGAAGCAGGCGGTTGAAAAACTTCGGGGTACTATCAGATTGATCAGTGAATACGGCAAAGGAACGAGCATCAAAATAACTCTGCCTAATGGTTAGTCCGTTAATGGAAAGACCGTTGCCTTCGATTAACTTTTAAGTACATTTGACATTATGACAAGACCCGACCTGCAAAATGTTGCTCCTTTTTATAAGGGCTATGTTGAGTATGTAAAAGATTTAGACATGCTCGAAGCGTTAGTACAATCCGGCAAACTTACGGTTGATCTGATCCGATCTATACCGGAAGAGAAAGGCAACTATCGCTATCAACCGGAGAAGTGGAGTATAAAAGAGCTACTCTGCCACATGCTGGATGTTGAACGCATCTTCGCTTACAGAGCCTTGCGCTTTGCGAGAAACGACAAAACTCCTTTGGCGGGGTTTGAAGAAAATGACTATGCGCCACAAGCCAATGCTGACGCGCGCACTATAAAAGATCTTGCTGATGAAGCTGAGCGCCTCCGCGCCACCACAATAGATCTCTATAAGAACTTTACGCCTGAAATGTTACAACGTACCGGCACCGCTAACAAAGCTGAACTATCGGTATTGAATCTGGGCTATATTATTGCGGGCCACGAATCGCATCATCGTAGAATTCTGAAAGAGCGATATCTCTAACCAACTATATAACGGATGAAGTACAGTATACCACCATTTCTGTTCAGATCATTTCTCTGGATTGTTATCGCGATCGGTTCTTCTGCTGCACTCTTCCGTTGTTCACCTGTTTCAAAAGCTTCGCTCACCAAAACATTTAAGTCAACCGAGGCGAAGTTTAAAGATCATGTTGGCTTTGTGTTGTACGACCCGGTTAAAAAGAAAACTATATATGATTACCAGGGAGGACAATACTTTACGCCTGCCTCGAACACAAAGATCTTTACATTCTTTACGAGCCTTAAAATTCTGGGCGATTCAATTCCCGGTCTTCGCTACATTGTTCGCGGTGACTCATTGATCTTCTGGGGAACGGGTGATCCCGGGTTACTCTATAAAAATGTTTTTACTAACAATCGCGTATATAACTTTTTACAGACGTCACCCTATCAACTCTATTTCTCAGTTGGTAATTTTTATACCGATTCATTTGGGCCCGGTTGGGCATGGGACGATTACAATGCGTACTATTCTGCCGAGCGGTCTCCGCTTCCTATATATGGCAACATTGCTTCCATCTATGCGGCAGGCAACAAGCCGGTGATAGAGCCGCTGTTCTTCAGGAATGATATATATACCGGCAGTCAGCAATCAAGTGTTGATGCAACCCGTGAACCGGAAAAGAACATCTTTATTTATTTGCCCGGACCAAAACCATTCCCTAAAGTTATAGATGTCCCCATCAAGATTTCTCCGGAACTAACAGCAACGTTGCTGAGTGATACGCTGAATAAAAATGTTACACTAATTCGTCATGCTTTCGATACAACGGCCCGCACTATATATAGCATACCGTCTGACAGTCTGTATCGCATTATGATGCAGGACAGCGATAATTTCATAGCAGAACAATTGTTACTCCTTTGCGCCAACACCCTTAGCGACTCCCTGAAACCAGAGATAGCCATTCGCTATTCAAAGAAATTTTTCCTGAACGACCTGGCCGATGAGCCGATCTGGAAAGATGGCTCCGGTTTATCACGATTCAATTTGTTTACACCGCGATCTGTCGTGCAGCTTTGGGAGAAGATATATAGTCTCGCTCCACAGGAACGTTTATTTACCCTGCTAGCCATTGGTGGCAAGAAGGGAACCATCCGCAATTACTATAAAGAAAGCAAGCCCTATATTTTCGGAAAGACCGGCTCACTGAGTAACAACCATGCCCTGAGCGGCTATCTTGTTACAAAGCGCGGCCGGCTACTGATCTTCTCGTTTATGAATACGCACTTTACCAGATCAACTGGTGAAGTGAGAAACAATATGCAGGAGATACTGCATAGAATTTACGAAGCATATTAAACTGAATATTTTTATAGAATGAAGTATTTTTCTTACTCACTTTTTTTTGTGGCACTCTTCTCAGGAAGCGTATTTGCCCAGAGTACCGATAGTCTCGATATTAAAATTGGTCAGATGATCCTGATCGGTTTTCCGAAAGACAATGTTGATCCGGAAGTGCTGCGTGAAATAAGACAAGGCAAAGTAGGGTCGATCATCATCTTTGAAAAAAATATACCGGCTAAAAATTCATTCGTTGCCCTAAAGAAAATTACCTGGACGTATCAACATGCTGCACCTATACCGCTCTTTATATGTATCGATCAGGAGGGCGGAAGAGTAAATCGCCTGAAAGATAAATATGGTTTTCCGCGTTCCATCACAGCAGCGGCCATGGCTAAATCTCCTACACTTGATTCGGTAAGATTTTATAGTGAAGCAACGGCATCGACACTGGCCGGTCTGGGTATAAATGTAAATTTTGCACCGGTGGTAGATCTTGCTTCCAATCCGGATAACCCGATCATCGCGAAATTCGGTCGTGCATTCTCCGCCAATGAAGACTCTGTTGCCTTAATGGCTAAAGAAGTTATCAAGCAGCATCGTAAGTATGGTGTTGTTACATCGCTCAAGCATTTTCCCGGCCACGGAAGTTCAAAAGCAGATACACACCTGGGCATTGCCGATGTCACCAATACATGGGAAGAACGTGAACTTAAACCGTATCAACTTCTCATCGACTCAGGCTATACCGATGCTATCATGACATCGCACATTGTGAATAAAAAACTTGATAAGAACGGTAATCCCGGAACACTCTCGGCTGATGTACTCACCGGCATTCTGCGCAAGCGCTTACATTTTAATGGCGTTATATTCACAGACGATATGCAGATGCATGCCATTACCAAACACTATGGTTTTGAGCAGGCTATAAAACTTGCTATACTCGGTGGTGTTGATATCATGACGTTCTCCAACAACATTGCCGGAAGCGACCAGCGCACGGTTGATAAAGTTCACAGCATCGTTCGGTCGATGGTTGAGAAAGGAGAGATCCCTCGCTCACGCATTGACGAAAGCTTCAAAAGAATTATGCAGTTAAAGAAGCGTCTCACAGAAAGTTCTGCAGAAGCATCACAACAACAAAGTATAGACAGACTGCAGATAGCACTTAACAAAGCCGAAGCAGACGTTGCTGCTGCACAAGAAGCACTGAAAGTAAAATCAGAAGAACTTGTAAAAATGCAGCAGGAAGCACTAACGCAGGAACAGCCAAAAAAGAAAAAGAAGAAAAAGAAAAGAGGCGAGTAGTTATCAATATATAGTGTGAATCCTTTTAAGATTTATAGTCCTGTAACACCGGCAGTGCCCATTGTGGTAAGTGTGCCGCACTGCGGTATTTCTTTTCCGGATGGTATACGTGATGAATATAAGCCATCATTGATACAAGCGCCCGATGATACCGATTGGTTTGTAGACAGGCTATATGATTTTGCTCCCTCTATGGGCATGACCATGATCACGGCAGTATACAGTCGTTGGGTTATTTTTATGTATGGCGATACTGAAAGCAAGCCTTTTTATAGTGACGGACGCATTATCACGGCACTTTGTCCATCCACAAATTTCTTAGGCGAGCCGCTGTATAAAGACGAACGCAATGAAGTTACGGATGAAGAAGTTAAAAGACGGTATACACTATATTATAAACCTTATCACGAAAAGGTGCAGGACTTACTGAACGAGTTGAAAGCTAAATTCGGAAAGGTGTTGTTGTGGGATAGCCACTCCATCCGGCAGATTGTACCCACTATACAAAAGGGGAAATTTCCGGATCTTATATTGGGTGATGCTGATGGAAAATCTGCAGGTGCCGAACTAATCCAATCAACCCTCGATACATTATCATCCGATAAATATTCGTTGAGCCATAACCATCCGTTCAAGGGAGGCACGATTACGCGTTCTTTCGGAAAACCTTCTCAACATCAACATGCCCTTCAACTTGAAATGCCGAAGGTACACTATATGGACGATGCCGAAGTAAATTACCATGAAGCGCGTGCGCAGCACATGCGACAATTATTACAGGAGAATTTCCGACAGTTGATTGAACTGTTACGCTAATATGGGCACAATAAAATATTTTCAGTTCAAGGGTTTATTGCTGAACGAGGGATGGCTTTCTCCGGCCTATATAGGTATAGATGGAAAAGGTATTATTCAATATATAGCGGATCAGAAACCAACACAGCCCGTATCGATAGAAGCGGTTAACGGTTTTGCTATACCGGGTTTTCAAAATGCACACTCGCATGCATTTCAATATGCTATGGCAGGTATGGCGGAACGACATGCACCTCGCTCAACCGATGATTTCTGGAGCTGGCGTGAAGCAATGTATCATTGCGCGCTAAGCCTCGATCCCGACCAGGTTGAAAAAGTAGCGGCCATGCTATATGCTGAAATGCTACGGAAGGGCTATACGCACGTGGCGGAATTTCATTACCTGCATCACGACAAAGACGGCAAACCTTATGCAAACCTGGCGGAGATGGGCGAGCGATTGGTTGCCGCAGCAAAAACCGCGGGTATAAAAATTACGCTGATCCCGGTGTTTTATCAGAAAGGTGGTTTTGGAAAAGATCCGCAGCCCCGTCAACGCAGGTTTATATCCGGTACGGTAGATGACTATTTTCATTTACTCGATGATAGTGCTACCGTTGTCTCAAAGCATACGCATGCATCGCTTGGCTTTAGTGTACATTCACTGCGCGCAGTAGATGCACAGGATATCATATCAACGTTTAACAACGGTCCCGGAAATATACCTTTCCATTTACATGCGGCCGAACAACTGAAAGAAGTGGAAGACAGCGTTGCTTATCTTAAACAACGACCCATTGAGTGGCTGCTGAATAATTTACCGGTTGACTCACGCTTTCACATCGTTCATTGCACCCATCTGAATGACGATGAAGTAAAACGGTTGGCGCAAAGTAAAGCGCATGCCGTGCTTTGTCCGGGTACCGAGGGAAATCTCGGTGATGGTATCTTCAGATTAACAACGTACGCTTCTTATGGCGGTGCGTGGTCTATCGGCACAGACAGTCATATCAGTCTTAACCCACTGGAAGATCTTCGCTGGCTGGATTATGCGCAACGCATCACCACACACAAGCGAAATACATTTGATGATGGCGCTCGTGTTTTGATTCAAAAGACATTGCAATCCGGCCGAGCTGCGATGGGCAATCTTAACCAAGCCTATTTTAACATCGGTGAGGCATTTGATGCCGTTGTATATAACGCGAAATCACCGCTGCTGGCACAGGCATCTATTGCAGATATACTTTCTGTTATTCTGTATACTTCCGATTCCAGTGATGTGCTCGGAACAATCGTGGATGGAAAGTGGATTGTTAAAAGTCAGATGCACCTGCGATCAGAAAAAATTACTGCTGCTTTTTTAGCGGCACAGAAACGCCTCCACGCATAAACTATATTTCACATGACAGTCGACATCAGACTCATACAACCTTCCGATGCAGAAGCTGTAGCGAATGTTATCAGAACAGTTATGCCAGAGTTTGGTGCCGGTGGTGCAGGCTTCGCTATACACGATCGCGAAGTGGATGATATGTATACTGCCTATACCTTGCCCGGCACAGCTTATTATGTTTGTGAGGCTGAAGGAAAAATAGTGGGAGGCGGAGGCATAGGACCACTCGCAGGCGGTGATGCTGATTACTGCGAATTGAAGAAGATGTACTTTCTGCCTGAAGCACGTGGCTTAGGTTTAGGACAAAAATTATTGGAAGCTTGTTTACAAGCCGCTAAAACGAAAGGATATCGTTTCTGCTATCTCGAAACATTCAACACCATGAACAAGGCGATGGCGCTTTACGAAAAAGCCGGCTTCAAAAAAATAGATGGTCCGTTAGGAAATACCGGGCACTTTGCCTGCGATCGCTTTTACTTACTGCAGCTCTAGAATATAGCGAAGTATAGATCAGTTATGTTCTTTCTGATAATGCTCGCGTAAAATATCACCGGCAAAATCGTTGGTGAGATCGCGCACAACGGAGTGGATATGGTTTGCATTATTCTGCGTGTTATCATACTCAATCAACAACATCGGCCCTTGTATGCGATAGTAGTGACCCGCACCGGGCTTTAAAGCACCTGCCCAGGCAAAGCTTAATTTATCAATGCCTGCTTTCTTGATCTTCTCCATCAGTTTTTCTGCGAAGCCAAATTCATAATTCTTGATATAGGTGTTCAGCAACTTCATAAACAGTTGTTGTTGATCGGCCGTTAGATCTTTATAAAGTATACCTGCCGGTGTTAAGAGTTCTGCCTGTTGTTTGTTATATGATACAATTTCATGGAGCGCTGTTTCTGAAAATCTGGCTTTCGCGAGTTGTTGTTCGTTTAGTGCATTGATCAACACAAAACCAAGATCCATTTCATCTTTCAATGTCTTTTTACCACGTTCATTCCCGGAAGGCACTACAGCGGGATTACTTCCCCAGAACGAAGGCGTTGATGATTCAACTATACCATTAGCGGTTGAAAAGTTGAGCGAAAGATGATGGCCTTCGAGGCGCCATCCCCAAAGTTTATCCGGAGCAGGAGGTCCAAATATAGTGAAGTAGTAATTAAGCGGATCGCGATACGAATCGTTCTCACCACGACCCTCCACTTGTTGCAGGATTTTTTCCAGCGCAAGTATACCCGTTGCTTTCTGATAACCCTGATTACTTAATGATGCCTTTAGCAACGCAAAGGCTGCCGCTCGTTGTTTTTCATTTAGATCATGAAGAGATATACCGTTCCGATCTTTCGGAACAAAATGCCAGTTGAGTCGCTCGCCATCGTTCCAGGTATATTGTACTTTACTCTTGAGTGTTGGTGATAGCGTTGATAGAAAATCATTGGCCCGCTGTGTAACATCAACAGACTGCGCCTGCAAGGCAGCACTATAGAAAAACAAACATGCGCACAATAACTTCGTCATACATGAAAGTTATTGAATAATCAGGATAAAACTCTCCTGTTCGCGTCAGCGTTGGTAGGTTGCAACGCGATGTCTATACGGATCAGAATCCATCATCCTCCTTCTTCGGTGCCTCTTCCTTCGCTTCTTCTTTCTTCTTCGCGGCAGAAGAACCATCACTCAGGCTATATGGAATATCAATACCATAATATTGCTGGCGGAAGCGATTAACAAACGAAAGCGTTTCATCATCACTGCCCGGTATAAATGCAACTTCGCCAACTTTTGCTTTACCGGCATTGCTCTTCTTGGCGATGATCGTATTGAAGTCGTCATTCGATGAATGTACCATCAGGCGATTGTCTTCAAAGCCAAAGTAATACCAGGCTTCGGGCGATGCCTTTATAAATACATGAAATACAGGCGCACCGTCTTCGGTTTTCTTCACTTCCATAAAACCTTCGAATGCACCGTTGATATCCTGGCGGCCAATGTTCGACATACCCAGTGTACCTTCACTATAGAATGCTTTCTGTTTCTGTGACCACTTCAGATTTACATTCGAGAAAACGAGCGGCTTCGCGAGTGGCGCTAATGTTCCCAATGAAACATATCCCTGCAAACTTTTCTGTTCATAATCTTTCGCCATGCGCTCCCCTACGATGTCGGCGATCTTATAAAGCAGTTCGGTTTGATCGCCATGGCCTTCATCGGCACCTTCATTTTTGATTACGTCCTGGATCTGGCGTGCCATCAAATCAAAAGCAGTAACGGGAACGTTGGAATCAACCATGACGAATGAGTTCATCCGGATATCATTGTTCGTCATGTTACCCTGACCGATAGCAGTGGAGGTAATATTAAAATCTTTTGACCCACTGAATAATTTCACAGGACCTTCGAAGCGCACTTGCAATGTCTCATCATTATAGGCAAACACTTTTCCGGAGAGTGAATTTCCGGCAGCTTTTGTAAGACTTTCGATTTTAAACTCCTGTGTTGCTGTGTCGTAATGCAGCGAACCACTCGGCTCAAAAAAGTTTTCATCCTCCTCCATCTTCTTATCGTTGATGAAGGTGATATATAGTTCGTTGTCGGTAGAGAAATGTAAACCTGCGTTTACGCGATTTCCGCCTTCGGTTACAGCGTTATCAAAGTCTATATGTACATCCGTTTCATCGCCGGTTTGTGTATACTGGATCCACGTGTTATAGTTTTTAATCTTGCGGATGTCGAGCTTCACAAAACCTGTAAGCTGCAACGCAGGGCGCGTAGCATACATGGTCATGTCTCCTTTATAATACATACCGGCACCAAGTACGAGTTTCTCTTTATCTGTAACCGAACCTGTAGCGACAGTTTGCTGTGTAGCTACTGTATTTTTTTTCTTGCGCGATTTTTCTTCCTGTGCTATATCTTCCAAATGGAAGTCTGTCATCTTGATGGCAAATGTATCCTGTAAGAAGTTTACATACTGATACGTTGCATAGCCACTGAATTGCTTACGCGAAATGATATCCACCACACCTTCCGTAAGTCTGTGGTAGGCATTCAGCGTATCCAGAATTATTGTTGTGTTTTTAAGCGTACCGATCTTCGCATTTTCAAGGATCAATACTTCGTTGTTCTCTGGTGTAATTTTGGCATCCGCTACGATGATATAGGGTATACCACTCACTTTCAATTCCTGTGTCTTCAAATTATACTCTGCTTTTTCTGCGAGGAAGTTCAGTGAGTCGAGATCTTTACGCGTAGTATAGAAGTATGAATCTTCCAGCGGAGTGTTCGGATCTTTCTTCATGGTGATCTTCTCTGCTTTCAGATCCCAGCGCATTTCAGGTATAGATGTTTTGAACTGCGCATACGGGAATTCGATCGCTGCTATACCGGCTACTTCCGGACTAATGTCTGCATAGTTTTCTTTCAGGTTAAACTTCATCCGAACGTCTACACCATACAACAGCGGCTTGTTCGGATCCTCCGATTTTACTTTGAAGCGCGCATGTCTTGCACTGAAGTCATTCGCAGTAAAATTCATGTTACGCGAAATCAACTCGCTTCCTCGTGTCTCAAGTTTACCCATACCGGCAACACCTTCTTTTGACACCGTAAGTGTTCCCTGCATTTGTGCGGTGGAATCATAGAAGTTAAACGGAGCCTTCATGTTCTTAATCCGCATTTTATCCTGCTTCGGATACCACTTCATTTCGAAGTCTGGCAACGAAGCCTGCGGGAACATGACTGAACCAAATTGTTTTTCTGCGATCGATGCACGATTACCACGCGTAATCACAGAGTCTGGATAGAAAACAAAATCGTAAGAGCGTATCGTTGCTGCGAGGTAATCGATCTGACCGGCACCCCGAAGTCCGTGGTTATCCATGTTCAGTCCGCCTCGCATTTTAGCATCACCATTGTAGAGTTGATAGCCTGCTTTCGGAATGTTGTGTTCAAAACCAAGTGACTTATCAGGCTTCGAGTGAAGCTTCTCTTTGAAGTTCGGGAACATACCACTCGAAACAAAAGTACCATCGAAGTTAATTGAGGCAGGATCAGCATCATTCAAGCTGTCAAGTTTGAAAGGAGGTACTACAAAGAACATCGATCGATCGTATACACCTCCGAGTACTTCAGGCCTGTCAAAGTATATTACCCCACCACCACTGGCATCAAGCCTCGGGAAGTTTGGTATTTTTTTCTTTCCTGATTTATTGCCGGCTTTACTGATAAAGAGTGTTCCTGACTTTTGACTTGTACTGGCGAGACCACCCACTGCTGCTGCTGCAGAGTCGGCACCCACCATGTTGTTGTTCAGTTTTCTTCGTATGTTCTGTCCTTTTGCGTTTTTCTCTGTTACATAAAAGTTAATGGAGTCGATGCGTGTCAGGTTTATATAGAAGCTATCGTACTTGAGCGTAAATCCTTTACCGCTTATTTCGAAGTTACCGGCATTGATCGTTCCATCGAATTTTATATCACGATTCTTCAGCAGAGTGATAACGTTACTATCCGGTTTGATGCGCACATTGAGTGAGTCACTCACTTTAAATTCATCAACACCACGAACTGTCATATAGCCTTTGTTAAAATTAACCGATGCGTTGGCGGTGCTGTCTATTACCGAATGAATCTTGAGGTTATCGTAATCCATCTCTCCCAAATGAGCTTTATAGATTACGACCGCCTTTTCTTTTACATGTACTATATCTGTTTTCGGATTATAGGTGACTAAACCTTTTTCATTCAGAAAAGCTATAGCGGCCTTGATGTCTTTTACTTCTTTACCTGAAAACTGCACGAGATCGCCGGAATAGAAATCGCGCGTTTTGTTCTTCATGCAATACCGCACTACAAGTGCCAGCGGATGGAAGGAGAATCCTTCACCCTTTAGTAATCTGAAATCTTCCGGGTCATAATAATCAACCGATTCGATAATCATCGGTATTGTATTTCTTCCGCCATCGGTGCGCATATCCAGACTGTCGGCAAACAAATTCCACTGAATCACATCGGTTGAAAAGTCTACGTTAAAGAATGTCGATGAATATGGAGTGTGCATCAGCAAACCTCTTTCTTTCTGCACATATACTTTTTGAAGACTGTCTTTACCGAAGGTATAGCGCATGCGCACGGCCGGGTGCGTTATCGAATCACCTTTGTCGATGAGTGAGATGCGTGCTTTGCGTGAGAATATAGTGGAGTCTGAAAATTCAAAGTCAGGCGAAAGTGCTTTCACTTTCATTTCTCCGTTGTGATATACTTCAACAGTCGAAGGGTTTCCTCCTACGGAACCTCCGGTGATCTTTCTTCCGGTGAGTGTAAAGCCTCCGTAGTACTTTACATTTTCATCACCTATACCTTGTATTGGTAAAGTGCTTTGAAAGGATTTGAATCGCGGATAGGTAGATGCAACAGAATCTTTACGCGTCTGCGATTTGAACTCAAATGTTCCGGGAATGAGGCCAGGCGTTTTGCCGGTATAATTCAGTTTTACAAGATCAGCTTTGAGTTCGGCTTTGTTTACTTTGAAATTATACTCCGTGAAATTACAATAAACACTATCAGGACTGAGCAGCGCGGGAGACCAATCGAACGTACCATCTTTACCAACAAAAGTATTATCGCGCAATGAAAGCGACCCTTTTGTGTTCTTCAGAAAAGCCGAGTCGTATTTTGTTACAAAGTTAAGCGTAACGCGATTGAAGCGGATAACCGGACCTTCAACAACAGGCTGAGGAGGTGGATTCATCCACAACGGTACCTCGGTGAAAATTGAATCAACTGGTTGATCGTTGTAATCTTCTGTTGGCGTTGATTCGGTGTAATCTTGTTGATCGGTTGTTGGTACGGAGGTGGTGTCATTCATATCAAATGACGGTGCCGGAGCTATATAATCGAAAGTATAATCGTCATCTCTGGCATATAGTCTGTACGATTTTTCATAATGCAGCGCATGGTGTTCAAAGAACGTGCGACTTCCCTGCATGAAATTAAGAATGCGCGGTGTGGTTTCATTATCGATTACCTGGCCGGCCACGGTGAAGAATCCGGATAGCTTGGATGCATCGGCACGTTCAACCGTTACTGCGTTGGCAATGGCACCAAAGTAATTGATGAGTGCTGGCTTCAGCGGAAGTTTTTTCTTCTTCATCTTCCGAAGCTGCTGTTGAATAATTAACTGTTGATCTGCACCGAGGCTTGACCATGCGGATGCAAAACTGGTACCCACGACTGTAGCATCAACGTTCCGGGTATTTTCCAGAACAATTCTTACGCTGTCAGGAAAATTAAGCGGAATGGTGGAAGTCTGAGATTTCTTTTGAGCCGACACAATCAGAGCCGGAAGAAAAGAAAGTAGGAAAAAATATGTTCTAACCTGCTTCACAAAAACTAAACCCTGAAATTCGTAAATATTGATTAAATAAACTAAGGCTTGCAGAAGCTAAACGCTTAACGACATGTTACCGTACGAAAGATGCTTAATTTTTCCACCGATTGATAAAATACAGCACTAATGAGACAATGATGCTAAGTAGTATACTCGTCATAACAGGAAAATAAAAGCTGAAATTCTCACGTTCAATACGAATATCACCCGGCAGCTTTCCGAGGTGAGGTATCTTGTTGCTATAGGTTACAAGTATACCCGCCACGATAAAAATTGCACCAATTATGATAAGCATTTTGCCCATAGGTTCTTTTTCTTGCCGAAATTTAGCACGAATTAAAACTGCATCCATCAGCGCTTTGCTGATTCATTTTTAGTAAATGCAAAAAGGAAAATTATACCTCATACCAACGGTAATCGCAGAAGAAACGCAGCACGCTGTTATTCCTCCTCACATTCGGGAGGCACTTCCATCGATTCAACATTTCTTAGCCGAAGATGTGCGAACCGCCAGACGATACCTGAGCAGTTTAAAAGTATACCCTTCCATAGAACCTTTGAAGTTCGAAGTTCTCAACAAAGACACAAAGCCTGAAAATCTGAAAACTTTCTTTCAGCCTATATTCGAAGGGTTAGACATTGGTGTACTTTCAGAATCCGGTTGTCCGGGTGTAGCAGACCCGGGAGCGCTCGCGGTAAAGTATGCACATGAAAACGACATTCAGGTGGTTCCGCTCGTGGGTCCATCATCATTGTTGCTGGCATTAATGGCTTCCGGATTAAACGGACAGCGATTTGCTTTTCATGGCTACCTTCCGATTGATGGTAAAGATGCTGCCGCGGTTATTAAAACATTTGAAAAAGAATCACATACTAAAAATCAAACACAGATTTTTATTGAAACGCCTTATCGTAATAACTCCATTATGAATGCGCTTCTTAAAAATCTCCAGGATAGTACACTGCTTTGTGTAGCGGTAAACGTTACCGGGGTGGATGAACGGATAAAAACATTGCCGGTTAAAAAGTGGAAGACCGTGAAAACAGAGTTTCCGAAAAGCCCTGCTGTATTTTTATTCCTGGCACCGTAAAACACGTATGAACAACTGGAGAGTTTGGGGTTTACACTTTTCAATCTAAATTTGACGCTGCAAAATTGTACTAACAAAATAATTAATTCATATGCCTTATCTATTCACCTCTGAGTCGGTATCCGAAGGCCATCCCGACAAAGTCGCTGACCAAATCTCTGATGCTCTTATCGATTACTTCCTGGCCTACGATCCATCTTCTAAAGTTGCATGTGAAACACTTGTTACTACCGGACAAGTTGTACTGGCTGGTGAGGTGAAATCTGAAGCATACCTGGATGTGCAAGACATAGCGCGCGAAGTAATCCGCAAGATCGGATATACCAAGAGCGAGTATATGTTTGAAGCAAATTCATGTGGTATACTTTCCGCTATTCACGAACAATCACCGGATATTAACCAGGGTGTTGTGCGCAAGAAGAAAGAAGACCAGGGTGCGGGTGACCAGGGTATGATGTTCGGTTATGCAACCAACGAAACCGACAACTATATGCCGCTTCCGCTGGAGCTTGCTCACATGTTGCTGCGTGAGCTTTCTGCTATCCGTAAGGAAGGTAAAGTAATGACCTACCTCCGTCCGGACGCAAAGTCGCAGGTTACAATTGAATATAGCGATGATAATAAACCTCAACGCATTGATACCATCGTAGTATCTACACAGCACGATGACTTCGACAAGGACGCCAAGATGTTGAAGAAGATCGAGGAGGATATCATTAACATCGTTGTTCCACGCATCACTAAAAAACTTCCGAAGCGTGTTCAGAAGCTTTTCGGCAACGACATCAAATATCATATTAACCCTACTGGTAAATTTGTAATTGGCGGACCGCACGGTGATACAGGTTTAACAGGTCGTAAGATTATTGTTGATACCTATGGTGGTAAAGGTGCTCACGGTGGTGGCGCATTCTCTGGTAAAGATCCTTCGAAAGTAGATCGTTCAGCCGCTTATGCTACACGCCACATTGCCAAAAACCTGGTAGCTGCTGGTCTTTGTGATGAAGTACTTGTGCAGGTAGCATACGCTATCGGTGTTGCTCAACCGGTTGGTTTATATGTAAACACTTACGGCACATCTAAAGTAAAAGAGAGCGATGGCGAAATCGCTAAGCGTGTTGCTAAGATCTTTGACATGCGTCCTTACTTTATCGAACAACGCTTTAGCCTCCGCATGCCTATATATGCAGAAACTGCTGCTTACGGACACATGGGCCGCGAATCAAAAGTTGTTGAGAAGATCTTCAATAAAGGCAAAGCCAATGAGAAGAAGGTGAAAGTTGAGTTATTCCCTTGGGAAAAACTTGACCACGTTGATCAAGTGAAAAAAGCATTCAAGCTTGCTTAATGCATTTTATAAAACTCAGATAAAAAAAGGCGGTGAGAAATCATCGCCTTTCGTTTTTCTAATCCTTTTTCAAATGCCGGGTCTTCCATCGATTATGCGACCATAACCAGCCGGAAGGATTCTCATAAATTATTTTCTCAACAGCCTTGATGTAGTTTTCAATCAGTGTGAAATCATCTTTTGCGTGAGGCGGCTCCGCTATATTTACAAATGAAGCTTCGTAATAGCCGCGCTTTATTTTTCGAACCTGCGCATATACTACCGGGTATTGTGTAAGCACTGCGATTTGATGCGCCCCCAGAAAAAAGACGGTGTCCTGGTTAAGAAAGCGGGTTTGATATTTCTTGTCTTTTTTTAGCCCGGGATACTGGTCGCTAACAATAGCAATGCCGCGAAGTATATCTTTTCGCCTGATGAGCTCACGCGCAACATCGGATCGCTTTATAGGATGTGCACCAAAGCGCGTACGACACAGTAACGAGAATCGATTAAAGAACTCACTGCTTTGTTGCTGGTATACAAAGTCAACGGGCACCGGCAGATTAAAATTGCCGGAAGAAAGCAGCCACTCCCAGTTAAACTGGTGAGATGATAGAATAAGTACGGATTGATTTTGTTGCTTATACTTTTCAATGACGCTGACATCTCTGAAAAGCATGCGCTTTGCTAACTCTTCTTTTCGGATAGAATATAGCTTCAACGTCTCTACACCATAATCACACAGGTTGATATAGAATTGCTTTTCAATTTTTTTTAGCTCCTGTTCCGTTTTATCCGGGAAAGAGTTTCTCAGATTTTTCTGAACCATCTTTCTCCGGTAGCCCACCACATGGTAGGTAATAAAGAACAGGAAATCAGAAATAGCATACAGTACACCAAAAGGTAATCGCGATAGTAAACTGATTACAAACATTGAAAGTAAAGTTCTGGCGGCAAGTTAAGAATTTAGAATTCAGTAATTCAGTGTGCTTTTCCGTGCTATATCTCATTGTGCCGAGTAATCTTTATTTTGCAGCATGAAAAACAAGGTTGTCATTATTACCGGGGGGTCTTCTGGTATCGGAAAAGCAATGGCTGAAAAATTCGGTCGCGAGGGTTCTAAAATTCTTATCACCGGACGAAACAAAGAAGAACTTGCTAAAGCAACAGACGAGCTTCGCCAAAAAGGAATTACCATTCAATCATTTCAGGCCGATGTCAGTGTGGAAGAAGACAACCGTAAAATGGCCGAAGAAGCAATCAGGCACTACGGAACTATAGATGTGCTGATCAACAACGCAGGCATTTCCATGCGTGCACTTTTTTCAGAGGTTGATATAGCTGTGGTAAAAAAAGTAATGGACATCAATTTTTACGGTGTACTGTATGCTACCAAATATTGTCTGCCGGAAATCACAAAGAACAATGGTTCAATTGTAGGTATATCTTCCATAGCAGGCTTTCGCGGTTTACCAGGACGCACCGGGTATTCTGCGTCTAAGTTTGCACTGAACGGTTTTCTCGAAGTATTACGCACTGAACTTTTAAAAACGGGAGTACATGTGTTAACAGCGTGTCCCGGGTTTACAGCATCCAATATTCGTAAACGCTCCCTTACAAAAGACGGAAGTCAGCAGGGAGAATCGCCACGGCAGGAAGAAAAAATGATGACGGCTGAAGAATGTGCCGAACATATATATAACGCTACGGCTAAACGCAAACGTACCCTGGTCTTAACGACACAGGGTAAGCTTGCAGTATTTTTAAATAAATGGTTGCCCGGACTGGCAGATAAAATGGTTTACAACGTAATGGCAAAGGAAGCCAACGCTCCGATCAGTAAATAACCTTTACGTTTTACTCATAAACACCAATTTGGTGTTATCCGCTTTGTTGATGTTACGGTAGAATTCAGTGAGTTCTTTATACGTCTCAGCCGGGTATTCGCCTTTGTTCATTTTCACTTTGCGGATGTATAGAAGACTGCCTTGATCAACGGTAAAAGTTGATTCGTATTCACCAAAGCGCGATTTTACCTTTGCGGGTTCCGGTAAAAACTCAGGATATATACCTTCCGGCAAATGATAGCGAATGGTATCCAGATCGGTATACGCTGTGCGCAGTACTACATTCGTTTTGCGCGATTCCAGTTTTTCTGGAATATAGGTTGAGCGGTTCATCAGGTTAGGCGTCAGAAATATTCTTTTGCCACTTACTGTTGCAAAACGCTTCAGCGTGAGATCAAGATTAACCACTGCAGCCGGAACCTTATCTTTGTGATTTGTCATGCTGAAACTCATGATATCGAAAGCCGGTATCTCCGTGTTATCCTGCACCCATTCTTTCTGATCATCATATTTACCATTCACGATAAAGTTCAGATCACCATTTTCGTATTGAAGTCCGCGATAGGTAGTTTTTACTTTCGCTTTTGCGTCTCCGGTTAATTCTACAAAGACATCAGCCGTGCGCGATTGCGTGTTTTGCTCTGCAGTATATGAGGTCGTCTTTACAAGTTTACCTCCGTTTTCTGTTATCATTAGAGCATAACGATCACCCGTGAAATTACCCAGATAGCCAAATGGATTGGTTTGACTTGTACACTCCAGCCAAATAGTGTCTATTACATTTGGAACAGCGACAATAATGTGATCCGACTGGTCACTCGGAAAATCCGGGTCAACTGCAACAGCATGTTCCCCTGCGAGTATGGTTGAATAGTACGCTGTAACTCCGGCCTCTTTCAGTAGCGAAACCATATAATTCGAAAGAGCCTTACAATCACCATATCCTGTCTGGTCCACTGTTTTTGCTTCGAACGGTTGTAGACCACCTATTCCCAATTGAATGCTAACATATCTCGTTCTACTTTGCAGATATTCATAAAGTATTCGAGCTTTCTCTTCATTCGTTTTTGCATTCTTTGTCAACTCCCGCACATGTTGTTTTGTAGTTTCAGGCAAAGTGTTTCGTCCTTTGTTTAGTAACTCTTGCCACTTACCAAAATTCTCCCATGTATCCATTTTCCCAGCATAGCCTTGAAACTCAAACTCAACCGGGCTAATTTTTATATTAGGTACCACTTGATACGGGTCGGGCCCTAGTTTTTCAAATTTATCAGGCCTAACATTTTCAAAGCGCCATGCAAGAGTCTCCGCACCATTTATACTCTCCACTTCAGGCTGGTCAACTTTAAATAATTTATAACGAGGTCTTAACGCGGCCGGATATGTGACAGAGTATTCTTTTTTCTGAATAGAAATCTCATCATCAAAATACAATTGAAAATCCGACAGCGAGTAGAAAAACTTGTTTTCAATTTCATACTCGAACTCAACTGTATAGGGATACATACCTTGAGAAAGATCAGCGCTCTTAACTCTATTGTCGCTAAATAATGAGGATCCATCATACGCGCTTTGATCACGGATATCACTTTGTTTTAGCCTTTTAATTACAGCCCCGGAAGCATCATACACCGTTCCCTTAAAGAACTTTATGACGCGAAGCTTGTCGTAGCCTACATTTTTTTCCGCATAGTCACTCGCCTTTGAATTAAGAATAGTAATCACAATTCTATTGTAAGAACTTGTACTATTAATAGAATTTATTCTGACCCGAATTTGCTGTTCGCGTATAACAGCATACATACCAGTCTTCATATCTTCCGGTATAGCGCTTACAGGATATTTTGGATCTTCCTTGGCAAAAACCGTTATACACGGCAACATAACTAAAAGCAACGATACAATTCCTTTCATAGAGCTATATCTTATTTCCGTTTTAACTAAATCTGCGGGATGTCACCAAATTTAACAGGAGATTTCTGCGCACAGACTATATGCACAGACAGGGTGGCCATGAGGCCAAGCATTAAAGCTCTCATAAACAACAGGCAGGTTAGTTAGATTTATTTGTTCCGTAAGTATAAAGAAAATTAGTGCAACTTTATCGATTCTTTTCGCAGCTTCGGGGCTGCGTTTTAACCCTTAATTATTTTATCAATTGGCTAAAGCAAAAACAATCTATTTCTGTCAGAGCTGCGGATACGAATCTGCCAAGTGGCTCGGTAAATGTCCATCGTGCAGTGCTTGGAATACGTTTGCTGAAGAATTAGTAACCAAGGAAGAAAGCAACAAGAATGAGTGGCGACAGGAATCTTCACGTACAAAGTCAATCAAGGCAAAGGCTTTATCAGATATAGAGGCAACACCGGAAGCACGCATCCATGCCGGTGATGATGAGCTGAACCGGGTATTGGGCGGAGGCATCGTACAGGGTTCGCTTGTGCTGATTGGTGGTGAACCAGGCATTGGTAAATCTACGCTCATGTTACAGGTAGGATTGCAATTGAAATCCCTGCGCGTGCTATATGTATCGGGTGAAGAAAGTGAGCAACAAATCAAGATGCGGGCCGACAGACTCGGTAACTCTTCCAAGAACTTTTATATACTTACTGAAACCAATACGAAGAATATATTTCTGGCGATCG
>CBIHOZ010000039.1:0-46309 GCA_966211525.1 uncultured Chitinophaga sp.
TTAACCGGTGAATAAGCTAATCGCGCCTGCAACAGAAGTTTACCTTCAATATGTTCTATACCGTGAGCGCCATCCTGGTATCGCATGTTGTCCATTTGGTAGTAAGTCTGATGTGAGAACCAGTACATATTTACATTCATATTGAATTTGGAAGTAACACGATAGTTAACATAGGCACCGCCATACGCCTTGGGTGTAAATTTATGATCGGTTGTAGTGCCTATACCGGAATACATATTGTTGTTCGCAGGATCATATCCATTACTAATATCAGGTGCGGCAGTTGTTGCATTAAAGTATGGCGCGTAATCCTTCAAGGTTGTTTTCTGGAATGAGACAAATGGTTTTAACTGTACCTTATCAAATACAACATTCAATGAAAGGGTTGTACCGGTTTGTTGTACCGACATTGGCAAATTCTGTATCTGCGTTGTTGATTGTGCCACAATCGGGTAATTTTCAGGCGTTGGGGTTGTCTCTTCCTGAATAACCGCTGCATAATTTTTAGTACGAGTCGAGTATACTTCTACATCCAGCGATATATTTTCACTGAGCATCGTTCTATAGCCTGCCTCAAGCATGGTTGAATTCAACAAGTCCAGATTCTTGTTTCCGTTCGCCTTAGCCAACACATACGTATCAGCTCCGATTGGATATGTAAGCGAGTAGTCTATATATGTATCAAGAATAAATGCGGAGCGATATGCCTTTGAATACACGACACGGAACAGATTATTTTCATTCAGCTTATAACTGGCTGCTGCCTGGTAGGATGTAAACCAACGATCTGGATGTGTGAACCTGTCTTCACGCATACCCCCGGTGAGTCGCAGTTTATCATCAAGCATCTTATACTCCAACCGAACGCTTCCGCCTACGGTCTCCATCTTCCTGCGACCGTCCAGTGATCCGTTTCCATTGCCTGCGTAAGCACGATCGTCATAGATAGCACTGCGGTAGGTTACGCCCGGCTTTATCAATAGTTTGCGAATGGCAAATTCATATTCAGTTGTAGCATCCAGCACATGATACTGATAGCCTGCTCCCTGCAAACCAAGTAACGGAACCTGTACAGCCCGCGCGTACGAGAGTTGAGTATTTAGTTTATAGGTTTTGGCACGCAGGTCAACGTATCGCGAGTTGGTGGTATTCGTACTCAAATTTGTTACCGGGTTATCAAACATGATATTCTGAATTTCCGAATCCTGTAACCCGGTGGTGAGATTCAAGTCAACATTTTCGTTTGGTGTATATTGTGCGAATGCGTTAACACCATACTTGATCATTGATTTATCAGGATGCGGATAGCGTTCATGAACATTTTGAAATGGAAGTGCATCAGCCGATGTTACCCATTGGTTTGTTAAATTATTGAGATAGTATGGATCACGTCCGCGGGTTTGATAGTTACCGGAGAAACGAACATTCAACTTGTCGTTAAACTTATATCCGGCTGAGGCATTGCCTATCGCTGTATTTTTAGTACCATACTGCGCACTGCCGTGAATGTCCCAACCGTCATCCGGTATAGAAACAGTAATAATATTAATCACACCGGATACAGCATTAGGACCATATAGCGTTGAAGACGGTCCGCGGATTACTTCAATCTTGTCTACATCACTCACATCGATCGGTAAAGATTCCCAGAATGTACCGCCCTGCAAATAATTATATACCGGCCGGTTGTTGATCATCACGAGTGTTGTTGTGTTGGTAGATGAAAGCACAAGTGAATTCGGTGGCACGTTGTCAAGTCCACGAATGTGAATATCATAATTGCCGTTGGATTGCTCCCGTACAATTACTCCCGGAACAAGTCGCAGAGCTTCCATGATCGAGGTCGCTCCTGCGTTTTGTATTTCTTCGCGTGTTAATACGGAAGCTGATAACGGTGCTTCGAACAGGCTCTCCGATTTTTTAGAGGCCGAGATAATTTTAATATTCATGATATCTTCCAGGCTCATGTGGTATATATCAGTAGTATCCAGCTCCTGCGCGTAGACTACACACGCAAAAATATTTATACAGAACAGCAAAAAGACTCGCTTCAATGCGTCTCTTGTATATACTATAGATGTAACAGTCGGGTAATATTTTATCATGATCAGGAGTATTTATGACGATCTTTATATTTTCGAAACGCTACAAAGGAAATAAAGACACATCAACCATCGCGTCAGGTTTGGTACAGAACCAATGCTCCAATAATTACTCAAAACGATAACCGTATTTCTACAGATAAGCAAGTAGTGGTACCCAATAAAGCATTACTATTTAAAAGAAAAGATAAGCCAGTAAGCATTAGCCTATATTACCAGACCATAAATGTTGCTATCTTAAAAAGGCAGTATCCAATACCCTTGACTCAACTACTAACCGAATGCTCATGAAGAATTTACTGATCGTTTTGTTGTTCGCTTTTCAGATCGCATGTTTTGGACAGCAAACCCGGCAGTCGGTATATGTATGTCCGCCTTGCCACAGTGCATGCGATCAGCAGCAATTTCATGAGCCGGGGAATTGTCCAACCTGCGGAATGAGACTTATATCGCAGGAAGATATAGTTGACACGGAAGAGTTCTTCTTTACCTTTAACAACACGCGGTACCATGCCGAAATCGGCAAACCGCATAAGCGTCCATCAACGGCCACAATTGTTATTATACCAGGACATGGCAAAACCGATTTTGTGGATGGCGCATACTATTATTATTTGAGACAATTCTTTACGCAACTTGGGCTCACAACATTGGTATGGGACAAGAAGGGATGTGGCAAGAGCGAAGGAGTATATGAGCACCACCAATCGGTAACAAGCAGTGCCGAAGAAGCTATAGCAGCCATTGAAGAATATAAACAAAAAAAGTTGCCGGCCTCGGAGCGCATCGGACTTTGGGGAATTAGTCGTGGTGGCTGGATATGCCCGCTGATCATCGACAACTATAAATCTATAGCATTCTGGATTTCTGTGAGCGGTACGGATGCATTCGATACGTTCCGGTATATGGTAGAGAGTAATCTGCGAATTGAAGGACGTAAAGAAGATGACATAACCGTGTTGATGAAGGAATTCGATCACTACATGTATACCTTACGCAACGGTGGTGAATCGTACGATCAGTTTGTTCATTCAACGCAAAAGCTTTTCAGCGATCCGTTCTATACTTCCCTGGGACAAAAACGGGTGTCGGAATCTGAGTTTAATGCTGCCCCGGAGTACTATAAGAAAATCGGGCGATCAGTTCGATAAAAAAAACGGGCTCTATATATTTATACCCGACTTTGAAAATATACTTCGCAAAATTGAATGCCCGGTTCTGGCAGTTTTGGGAGAGAAAGACTCACAAGTTAACTGGCGAAGTACAAAGGCACTCTATGAGAGTTCTATCGGAAAGAACCACAAAGCGAGTTTAGAGACAAAAGTTTTTCCGGACTGCAATCATAACATTATGAAATGCAAGACCGGTGGACTCAATGAAAACCTGGAACAATTCAAAGGAGCACCCTGCGATGGCTATTACGAAAACATGCAGGTTTGGTTAGTTCGCCACGGTTTTGTTAACTAAGATCATTTATATATACTATACCGAACTAGGTATCACAACTAACATCGTCCCAATCCTGGTTCATATAGTTCACAAGCCAGTTTAAAGCATAGTGTCGTTCGTAAACCACGCTTGAATTAACCTCAGCAATTTCGCGATTGTTGATACGCGCGTCTACACAAGCCCAATCGATTCTATAATATAAATCATTGGCATCAAGAATCTCTTCTTTTGTACGGCTGTTAGTTATAGCGTTGATAAAATTATTAGGATCTTTCCCTTGCCCGATCGGATATTCGTGAGGCGGTATATTATTCAAGCTGCATAACTCATCCGGAAAGCCGAGATCGCTCACTTTATTCAATGCCCACATAAGCACCCAAATACATTCACACTTCCAGGTTTCCTGACTGCGCTTAGCGTCTGTCGGATTCGCCAAAAACTCTTTTTCATTTGGTGTTACTTCATCCCACAGCTTATACTGCTTTAGATAAGCTATAGCATCATCGCCTGTGATATTATCAAACGCTACCAGGTTTGTAATAGCAAGAATACTAACCCGTGTAGCGATCTCGCGCGGTGACCGTATTACAGTTTCCTGTTCGTCTTCTATATAGGGCAGATTCTTATTTACCTTTATATTACGTTGTGTGAGTATCTGCTCACTACGCGTCTTTCTGTTCTGTTGACTTTCCGTGAACTCAGCCTGCGAGCTATCAAAGTAAGCTGAATCAATGGACACATCCAGGTTGTCTATTTCACTGTTACCCTGTCCATCAATAATTAACCTCAAGTCTCTGTCTAAAAAGTGCTGTCCTTCTGCCCTGCTGATAATGGTATTCGGCTGTACAAATACTATAGCATCGAAGTCCCCGGCGAATGTTGCTAGCAGTTGTCTCAATTCCCGGATCTCGCCTTTCTCCACTATTACCGAGAATTCACAGTTAAGGGTTTGTATCTTATGCAGGAATAAACTTTTTATTCGCTCATTCCTGGCCGGTAATGAACTCACAAAACCATAGAGTCCTTTCAGATTTCGTGTAAGCGGACTGTCATCCGTCTCAGGCAATTGATAGGATGGTGATATTCTCTGCCGATACGACACTTTCATTTTTTTTGAACCACTAAACAGACCACCCTTTATATCGACATTAACAATACGAAATTCGTCTTGGGCACCAACTGAAATTGCTGCACCTGAAAATGTTTTCTTCAACGTTTCCACAATCCGGTCAAAGACCAGGTGGTGTGAGTAGAGCGTACAGATCATATATACCTTGTGTATTTTAAACCTCAATTAACTAAAAATATTCCGTAATACACATTGGACCGTGCAGCCTTATACAGAATAAAAAACTGTCTTTGCGTCTTTATCTCCAGGTGCTCGTCTTTACTGCGAACAAAGCGTTCAGATTTATTATTCACTTTTAAATTTTAATACTATGGAAGATTTGATCATATCCATCGAAGGCGGTGGATGCTGTGGCACAGGTTGCTGCTAAAGCTAATGCGGGAATTACTTCCCGCATTTTTTATTTGCATAGATTCAATTTTCAAAAAGCACTATATATAGCTGTATCTCAAACCGTCTTCAGGACAGCCAATAAAAAAGGGATTGATGATCAATCCCTTGCTACCGAAAAAAAAACAGATTTTATTCTGATTACCTGGTAAGTTTTGCAGATTGTGAATTCCACTCGCTAATAGCTTCCTGTAAATCTTTTTTAAACGAAGGATTCTGCAGGTAATACTGAAGCATCTTATATGCTACCTGGCGCGAGGCTTCGTTATCACTGGGATAATGAATACCCATGATTTCTCTGGATCGTCTGATCTCCTCAGCAAGCGCTATAAATTGATTTTGTTTTTCCGGCACGATCTCACTCCAGGTAAATGCCTGAAGAAATGCCCACAGCGTATGACCACTCGCAAAAGATGGTGACGACATTCGGGCAAGCGGTTTTAATTTTGATTCGAGATGATACGGTCTCGGTCTTAACAATTTATACTTGATCGTAAATTCCATAATGCGCATATCCTGCATAACACCCTGAAGCAACCTGGATATTTTCGGAAAGTTGTTAGCATGTATGCCATCTCCCATCAACTCTCTTCCTTCAAAGAACAAAGCGTGCAGATTCTGTTTATACGATGGATGTGACGGCACCATATTGACCGATGGCCAGTAACCGATGTCGCCTAAGTATTCAACGCGCTTCACTTGCTCCGGAGTACGTTTGTCCTGAAGCTCTAAAAGATAGTCCAATTCTTTCCTAACCTGGTCAGAACTATTAGCAGGAAACGTTACGCTTTCAGTCAACGTCTTCACCTGATCATCGGACAGATAATAAGGTTTCACCAGCAGATATACTATTGAAGATCCATACTCCGCAGCCGGGTACTTAATGGTATCCATCCAGGCACGTTGAGCATTGGGTAAAGCGCTTAGAGCTTGCAGCGTTTTATAGTGATCGTTTACAGGGGCCAGAGCTGATTTACGCTGTCCATACGAACAGCCAGCGTAAATCAGTAATACGAATAGAAAAGTGTATTGCTTTTTCATGTGAGTAATTTTTGCAAGGAGACGCAGCACTTACATAAAAGACGCATTGCTCAACAATACCCTTGCGTCTTTTTTTGATGTCCTTCGTCTTTCGTCTGAACGATATGTTCAGTTCTTAGTATTAACACAAAAATTTTACAACTATGGAAGATTTAATTATCACCGAAGGCGGAGGATGTTGTGGTGGCACAGGTTGCTGCTAAAACAAAAAGAGGCGGTATACATTCCGCCTCTCTTTTTGAATATTCATTTACAACAGCTCGGATCACGATCTACACAGACTACTACATTTCCATATACATCTGTCTTGATGATTAACGCTTCATGCAGTTTCTCCTTCAGCATTTGTCTGGCGCGTTGAACGCGAGACTTAACTCCGGAGTATGATATACCCAGACGTTGCGCCATGTCCAGTTGAGAAAGATTTTCCAGCTCTGCCATTTGAAGCGCTTCCCTATATTTTGAAGGAAGTGTTACCATTAGATTTCGCAGTGCATTTTCAACACACTCGTTAAAATTAAGTACATCATTTTGCCAGTCTAATTCGAAAGAATCGATATGCCTGGATTGCTTTCGGAAATGATCGATGATCGTGTTTCGGGTGATCTGAAAAATCCATCCCTTTACTTTCTGATTTTCCTGCAACTGATCGATCTTATTCTTCGCCTTGATAAAAACATCCTGCACAATGTCATCGGTCAGCGTTTTATCTTTTACACGCTTGTAAACAAAACCTTTTAATTCGTTCTCCAGCGTAGTCCAATTTGTAGATAGCAGATCCATACGTTTAAACTGATATATCTTTACTTATTCAAGACGAGACATCAATCAAAAAGACGCAAACTTTTTACCTTAATTTTACAACGATCGAAGCGATTCATGTTTAGATGCAAGGTATCCGCTTATCTGCTCTACCGTTGCTTTCGCAGAACGTCCTACACCTATTAACGTAGCCGAAGCAAAACCGGTCCAGTTTCCATAGCCAACAAGCCAAAGTCCATCGGTTTGTTTTGATTGTGTTCCTTCTGTATCTGGTTTCACATCGCCGTTAGTTATACCAAGCGAAGCCAAATGTTTCAGAGCAGGTTTGAATCCGGTGCAGAAAATTACCACATCGATTTTTTCTTCATGACCATCCGCCCATACCAGAGAGTCTTCCGTGAAAGAATCAAATGGACGCACGCTTTTATATACCTTTCTGCTTCTTGCTTCCTTCACCGATTCCACCATCACTATATCTCCCAGGGAAGGAGGCTTGTAAGCTTTACCGGCCTTCTGCGCTTCATACATTTGCGTGGCAGCATCAAACAGAAAGCGTCCATCAACATGATCCGGAAGAAACCGCGGCTCTTTCTGCGTGATCCACAGTGTACCGGTTACACGTGATACTTCTGCCAAGATCTGCGCCCCGGAATTTCCTTCACCGATAATGGCGACACGTTTGCCGGCAAATATATCCGGAGCCTGATACTGGCTTGAATGCAATACCTGGCCTTTAAATAAATGTATACCGGCAATTGTTGGTATATAGGGATTGGCAAATGATCCCGTTGCGCTTACCACTGCTTTTGCAAAGAATAAACCTGCCGATGTATCGAGTGTAAATCCCGCTTCGTGTTTATGAACATTAAATACTTCAACAGGTCTTTTTACCGGAAGACTATATTTCGTTTCGTAGAACTTTAAATATTCGATCGTTACATCGCGCGTTGGATAGTAATCACTTCCACCGGTCATGATCATGCCCGGCAATGAACTCCACTGCGCAGGAGAAAACAACCGCAGCGACTTCCATGCGTGAAGCCAGGCGCCACCGGGTTCTTCCTGGTTATCGAGAATAATACAGGACAATCCTGAACGCCTGAGGTAATACCCCATGGCAAGACCACTCTGTCCACCCCCGATAACCACAACGTCAAATTTATTCTGTTCCATTAAACAGCTTTTACACTATATAATTTTCTCCTGAACCAAAAGGCAAGATTTACCAGCAAGATCAATGCGGGTACTTCAATGAGCGGACCGATCACCCCGGCAAATGCCTGTCCTGAGTTGATTCCAAATACACCAACCGCTATCGCTATAGCCAGTTCAAAGTTATTTCCTGTGGCCGTAAAAGATACCGAAGCATTTTCTTCATAATTAGCACCGAGCTTCTTAGACAGAATAAAACTTAAAACAAAAATGATAACGAAGTAAATAACCAACGGTATGGCTATGCGGATAATATCAAACGGGATAGCTACGATCATCTTCCCTTTAAAACTGAACATGATCACGATTGTAAAAAGAAGCGCCACTAATGTAAGCGGACTTATCTTCGGAATAACATGGGTAGTATACCATGCCTCACCGCGGACCTTTATAAAGAAATAGCGCGTCAGGAATCCCGCTATAAAGGGAACACCCAGGTAGAGGAAAACACTTTTAGCAACATCCAGCATACTCACATTCACTATATATCCGGTTATACCAAAATACGATGGCAGTATCGTGATAAATAGCCAGGCGAACACACTATAGAACAATACCTGGAATATACTATTCAACGCAACAAGTCCTGCTGCGTACTCTTTATCTCCTTTCGCCAGGTCATTCCATACCAGCACCATTGCAATACATCGGGCCAGTCCTATAAGAATCAAACCCACCATATACTCAGGTTTGTCGCGAAGAAAAATGATTGCCAGTAAAAACATCAGGATCGGGCCGATAATCCAGTTCAGTACAAGCGACAGGCTGATGACCTTTACGTTTCTGAAGACCTTCCCTAAATGCTCATACTTTACTTTAGCGAGGGGCGGATACATCATAACAATAAGTCCGACCGCTATGGGTATATTGGTAGTGCCCACCTGGAAGTTGATCATGAATTCCTCCACCGGCAGAAAGTTTCCCAGGGAAACACCGATTATCATGGCGAGAAAAATCCAGAGGGTAAGATACCGATCCAAAAAACCGAGTTGCTTTTGATTGCCCATAGTTTACACCTTACGCTTTTACCTGTGAAAATGCGTAGAGAATTTCTCTACCAATCTGACGAACACGCTCGGTATATTTCGCAGCCTCTTGTGGCGTATCATCAAAGTTCTTCGGGTCTTCGTATCGAAGTGGAATCCTTGCTATAGCACCCAGCACCACAGGACAATTTTCGTCTGCATGCGAGCAGGTCATTACTGCTGCAAAATCTTTATTGTGATTAAAAGGATCATCGTATTTCTTTGAGAATGCTTTTATACCGGGTAATTCCGATGTATACTTTACATCATATACCGGGTTAGTTCCATCGTCCGCTATAACAATAGTAAAGCCAGCCTGTTGCATGGCCCTTACCGCCCGCGGGTTGAATGCTGTTGCTTCGGTTCCTCCTGAGAAACAAAATACTTCCGGAACATTATAGTAGTAAGCAGCCGCTTGTGCCCATATCTGCGAAAGATGACTTCGCCTGGAGTTATGAGTACAGATAAAGTTCAAATATACCGGCAACTTGCTGTTCACTTTCATTTGCACAAATTGAGTCAATTCCCTGAGTATAGCTTTTCGCTCAAGCGGAATGTCGTTAAATTCATTGGTGAGCTGTTCTACCGTTAACTGCAAAGCCGGGAGCAGTGTTACTTTTCTTTCTGTTGACATAGTTCAATGTTCGTTTAGTATACCGTAATATTACGGTACGTTATAGTAAAAAATTTTAGCAGCAATTATTACGCGGAACGAATTTGGAAAACATGTTGATGAAGATGTCTTTCGCTTCGTCCCAAACCTTTTCGTCAATACAATAATTGACTTTCGGTCCTTCTACTTCACCTTTAATAATACCTATATTCTTAAGTTCTTTTAGATGCTGGTTGATGGTTGATTGAGACAACGGGAGTACATCAACCAGGTCGTTACAGATACAGGTATTGTTGCTTAACAGGTGCTCAATGATGGCCACGCGTGCCGGATGATCAAAAGCCTTTGCCAGATGCGCTATTCTGTTTTGGCGTTTTTTAAACAATTCTGACTTTGTAATTCCCATATACCGTAATAACGCAATATTACGGTATTAAGACATAAAAATCAAATGCGTCAATCTTCATCTTTTCAGGCCGCGAAAACTTGTATAAATTGTCTTCTTGAATTTAAAAACTGTGCGTAAACCATGATACTAAACGATTACCAAACGTACTTCAATCAAAGCTATGACCAGTTCATTTTACAAAATAACATAAGCAGTAGCCAGATTCATGAAAATGTGAAGTATGAAAAAATCACAGCCGTAAGCAGGATTGACGTTGGCGACAATCAGTTTTTCTTTTTTAAAGACAGTAAATTACGAGTGATCTATATCTCAGACGAGGTGTTGGCGAACGAAATATGGAATGAATTTAAAAGCACCGCGCAACCCGATAAAACCGTTCGCTCACGCGCTGGTAAAACTTCCAATCAGTTAATCTTCGCCGGGAAAGGTATAACGGTATCGACAAAAGGAAACGATGTGGATTTCATTGAAATATACCCTCCCTGCACGGTACAAGATTACCTGGATAATATCTATCATGAACCGCAGGCCTTTATAAGATAGACAAGTCCAAACAAAAGAGGATTATACTAGTATATATATAGCGTCACTAGTATACCACGAGTAAAAATTACTTACTGCGGCAGGCCGGGAATAAATATCTTCCCGCTTTTTTTATCCATGTATCCGCGTTGACCATTGGGCAATTGGATGAACGTGGCATTTATATCAGGATTATCCGGATCGTAGTCAAGAATATATTCAAGCATCGGCTCTTTTACTTCAACAAGATCCATCGTCACTATTCCGATTTTTCCATTCAGCCATGTAGCATAGAAGCCGTCCTCATATACAATATTCTGGTAGTCGTAGCGAACCAGTAGATTACCTTTTACATCCATCACCGATATGCTTATGTTTGGATTCGTTTTAACACCTTTAATTCTGGCAGTGCTTGCTCCCTCCGCAGAATCATAATATAGCTTGCCAACAATTTCATAGCCGTCTACAAAATAGCTTTCCAAAACTTCAGTCTTGTCTCCGCGTGTTCTCTCGATTGTTACAGTCCAGCCTTCATGTCCAATGCTTCCGGCTGCATACAGATCTATTGTTGTTTCATGCTCCTCCTCTTCTTTCTCAGAGACAGTTGACGGTTCATAACTTTCATTCTCTCCTGCAACTACTACGAGTTGTTGTACATAAACTTCATTGCCTTTCAAATCAAAGTGTTTTGTATCCACTCCTATGTCAGCACTGATCAGCATTCGCCCTTCATCCATCACTCCGCGGATATAGTCGTATTTGGTATCCAAAGTCATCGTTCCGGTCGACACATTCAACACGCCATACTTACCACCGTTCTTCACTACAGCCAAATCTGGGAATCGCACTGATTTACCTTTTCGCGGATAGTACTTGAGTAAAGATACATCGTCATATATCAAGCCACCGACAACTACTCCGGTAGTAATATTCAGGAATCCTGTTTTTCCATCTTTTGTTACAATCATTAGTTTTTCCGGGCAGTCACAATCGCTGGCTTCATCAAACTGATAGCTTGAAATTGGCCGGAGGCTCTTAAAATTTATAAAAGTATATTTACCGTTCACAGCTACCCGGCCGGTTTCTCCATTGAGATCGATAAACTCATCATACTGCAATGGAAGTATCACCTTTCCTTTGTGATTGACCAAACCAAACTTCGTCCCCTTTTGTACAATTGCTAAATTTCCCTTCACAATGTGAGGATTGCGTTCGAACTGTGGCGCGAGGATAATGTCCAGCTTCTCGTTTGTCAAGCCCCACTTTGTACCATCAGAATATGGATAGAGCTGGCGCTGCGCATGACTGGTAAGTGCATAAAAAAAGCACAACAGGTATAAAAATCTTTTCATGTCGATTAAAAAGTTATGAAATATAAGGATTTAGAGAAACGTTGCGGCTAGTTGAGCACTTCGTTTCAGGCGATTGCCTGGGTAATGAGGCGCGTATATTTCATTAGATATATACTTCCATGATCAGTAGTTGGAACATTCCTGATGAATTCAAGTCAGAGCAATAGCAATTTATTTTCGCTGTATCCGTGAAGTATTTCCTATCTATGTATTGTGCCGCCCTCAGCATGTTAAAATACGGGATGCAGATTGAGACTTCAAACGAATGATTGCCTAAACTGCAGAGGCGACACTTTTGTTTTCTTCTTGAATAACGTACTGAAAGATTGAGAATGTTCAAATCCAAGCGCAAAAGCAATTTCGCTCACTGACAATGAAGTTGTGGCTAATTTCTCTTTCGCCTTCTCGATCAACTTCTCATGAATATGCTGCTGTGTATTCTGGCCGGTATGTACTCTCAGCAAGTCACTTAAATAGTTGGCGGATATATTCATCTGCGATGCTATATACTGGACCGTCAACAATCCCTTTTGAGAAGG
Source organism: uncultured Chitinophaga sp. (assembly GCA_966211525.1). Classification (GTDB taxonomy): domain Bacteria; phylum Bacteroidota; class Bacteroidia; order Cytophagales; family Cyclobacteriaceae; genus Ohtaekwangia. Next base: position 12,546 of record CBIHOZ010000039.1, read on the forward strand.
TGTATCGGTATCGAAATATGCATTGATAATTTGTTCAAACCTCGCCAGTAATTGATGGTTATGATTCTTTCGCGTTATGAACTGGCGCTCGTAAAACCGATTAGAGTAGTTGAGCAATAATTCGATTTGAGAGAGAATAATTTCCTGTGTGTGCTTGTCGATGTGTTGACATTCCTTATCGATCTTGTTCAGGATGGCTATCAGATCATCCTCTTCTTCGGCGGACAAATGAAGCGCTTCATTTACTGAGTAAGAAAAGAATCCATAGTTATTGATTGCGCTCGCCAGGGAATGCGTAAGCAGAAAATCCGGATGAAAGATCAGCAAGTATCCCGATCCGCATTCCACGGTCTGAAGATCGAGATAATGTACCTGATTCGGTGCTGTGAAACTCAAAATACCTTTGTCATAATCGTAATGCTGATGCCCGTACTTAATCTTCCCTTTTGTATCACGCTTCAGTGCCACGCAATAAAAACGATTGACAAATCCTTTCCAGACGTCATCTTCCAGAAATACACTTTCGTTCAGATTAATGACACTCACTAACGGGTGTCGGGGCGCTGGCAGACTCAGCAAACGATGAAATTCAGAAACCGAACGAATTGTATTCATAACCAAACATAGATTTTTTTTTACGCCGACTTAACCCTAACTTTTTTTTAATCAATCAGGTTCATACTAAACTCGTCATAAGGCTTGCCGGTATCTGTTCCCAGCGGAACAATACTTTCCAGCTTTACCAGGTCTACATCATTCAAGATAATGTTTGAAGCCGCGATATTTTGCTCAAGATACTTTCTGCGCTTAGTACCCGGAATGGGAACAAAACCCTTGCTGATAATCCAGGCCAGCGCCAATTGTGATGATGTAACTCCCTTTTCGGCCGCCATCGTTTCTATAGCTTTTACCAACTCAATATTTCTATCGAAATGAGCTTGCTGAAAACGCGGGATCGCTCTGCGAAAATCGTCCTTTGGTAAGTCATCGATAGTTTTGATTTGACCAGTCAAAAAGCCACGGCCCAGTGGCGAGTATGCTACAAAACCAACACCGAGGTCCTTCAATGTTTTAAGAATACCACGCTCTTCAACTGTGCGTTCGAATAAGGAATATTCACTCTGCACAGCAGTGATAGGATGAACAACATTTGCACGGATGACCGTTTCGGAGGACACTTCTGATAAACCGAGATAGCCAACCTTTCCCTCTTTTACCAATTCACTCATCGCTCCCACAGTTTCTTCCACCGGTGTATTCTTATCCAGCCGATGCATATAGTAGAGGTCGATAAAATCAGTTTTCAGATTTTTAAGGGAACGCTCCAGAGCTTTTTTTACATACGCCTTTTTACCATTGATTGCCCACGTTACTTTTTCATCATCATTGATTTCCCAGCCAAACTTGGTAGCGATTATATATTTGTCGCGGTTGCCTGCAATCGCTTTGGAAATGAGCTGTTCATTTTTCAATGGTCCATACAAGTCCGCGGTGTCAAGAAAATTACCACCAAGTTCCAATGATCGATGGATGGTCGCTATAGCTTCCTTTTCGTCTGCAGGTCCATACATGTTTCCTTCCTCGAATCCTGTCATGCCCATACAACCAAGGCCAACGACTGGCACTGTTAATCCATGAGCTCCTAATTTCATTGTCTTCATTTTCATTCGTATCAATGTTTAATGAATCAAAGGTCGGTAGCAGGGCTAATGCCTTTGTATGCAAAGCCATTAACCTTGTATGCAAATCACTGATCATGTGAATGGATCAAGCGTATTTCACTCACCTAACATTAGATTCCGGAAGGCGTTGGTGAATGTATCTATTGTATAAATTTTTTATCGATACAATCATCAACCAGTGACATCCAGGCTGTAGCAGGTATCTGCTTGTTTCTCTCTTCTTATGGCATACACTTACTCATTTAATCATTCCGGATTTCTGGACAACTCAGGCATTTAAAAGTTAAAACGTGTCGACAGACAAAAAAAATCCAAATTATATTCATTGGTTATCTGGTATCGTACGAGCTATTAATTTATCTTTCTCACTAAGATATTTAGACGATGAGTAAAAAATTAACTGCCAGTATTCTCCAACAATTCAGAACTGCGAGCCGACAGTACTCGGATGCCTCAATCTTTATGCACGAAGCAATAGCCCGCAAAGCAGGCCTGACAGGCTCTGACCATAAATATTTGGGACTTATTCTGCAACACAAGGAACTTACCGCCGGCGACCTTTCCAAACTGACAGGATTAACGACCGGTGCCGTAACAGGTTTAATAGATCGCCTCGAGAGAAAGAAGCTACTCAAAAGACAATTTACCAAAGACGACAGACGAAAAGTAATTATAGTGCCTAACGAGGAAAATGCCTTGAAATTACTACAACCTCTATTTACTGAACTGCAACAAAAGACGGCAAACCTAATTGCTACTTTTTCTCAAACAGAGATCCAGGTTATTGAAAGGTATTTTGTTGAAGCTACTGCGATCATGAAAGAAACCACAAGTAATATAAACAAGAAACAAAAATGAAATGAAAGATATAACAATGAACCATCTGACAAGAGCCGAAATATGGCTTTGCATTACAACTCTAATTTACTTCATGATGAATGGAGCGCAGATTTTTGAAACTCTAGTATTCGTTCCTAAATGGACAGCCTCACCACCGAACAATTTCAAACTTTTATTGGATGGGCAAGGAGCGGGTTTGAAATTCTTTTGGATAGTATTCCATTCGCTCCACGAGATTACGTTCATACTTGCAATCATATTCTGTTGGAAAATTGCCCCCGTGAGAAACTGGCTTCTGATTTTATTTGCTGTTCACTTTGCCGTCAGGGTCTGGACACTTTCTTTTTTCGCACCAAACATTATTGAATTCCAAAAAATCGCAGAAACACCATCTCTTACAAAAAATCTGACAGCCCGAACCTCTCTGTGGCAGACACTTAACTATGTAAGAGTAGCAATTTTTATAGCTGTATCAATCGGACTTATTCCATTGTGCATAAGAGTACTTAAATTGAAATATTAAAAAAGTAACTACAGACACCGGGGATTTATTATCAGCAGAACATCATATAGTATAGGTATATACATCCCGAAATAATCAAATGAAGAAATCTTGAAAGATGCAATGAATCAAACAAGATCACTTCGAACCAAAAAAAGCCTGAGATCTTTACGATCTCAGGCTTTTAGTGTTATGTAGCCCCGGCAGGAATTGAACCTGCCAAGTTAAGCACTTGATTTTCAAATGATGACAGATATAAAACAAAACTAACTCACCGAATCGCTCATCAATTAGTCAATGAAGCAGTCACACACCTAGTGATTTTTAATCAAATTTAGCTTACTCGGCTTGAATAAGCAAAAGTCAATTTCGATCAAGTAGCGACTAAGTAACTGTGTACGGTGTTGAACTCAGATGCCTATAGTTTAGTTGAAAGAGGAAGTGAACAACATCTATGTCTATAACATTCGGATGCTACTTCACCTAGCACTTACTACTTGGAACTATTTCAACATGAAAGTATATTCCCGATAAGTGCAACGCATTTCATTAAGTGATGCACTTTGTCTCAAGCACAGTTTCAGATTGACTTATATTCAAATAGAGCCCTTTAAAAGCGTTAACAAAAAGCTACCAAAAAGAATCTGAAGTTTTCTCTCTCTGATTACCTACATCCCATAAGTAAACCGGTGATTCAAAATTAGTATCTTTAATAGATGTGTCAATTACATAATAGGACCCATAACCCGTTGCTGACACGACCACAAGTTCCTTTGGTAATGCCACTTCTCTTCGTAATTGTTGTGTCAACCATATCCCATTAGGAACCATATACCCATCGATTGATGGGTCCTTAATTATTCCATACAATTCAATACCTGCGATATCTCCTGCGCCATATTTCTGCAAGAACAGACAATAAGACTTTGGAAACTTGACTCCTAAAATTTCTTCCGCTGATGATATTTTTTCAAGAGCAATTGGGCCCGCAAAGTCGGCATCATCAATGTTCTGTTCTATTAATTTAAATGCACGTTGAATATCCATAATGCTCTATTAGAAAGTTGTAGACTTAGTTTATGTAGACTAAAAACTGTTTATAGTAAATATTTATGAAAGTGATAGAATACGTGCCACTGATTAACTCTCACCGTTATTCTTCCATTTCGAGAAAAATATCTTGCAGGTCTCCATTATTGAATCTCCTTTTGGTACCGTTGTTAGTAAAAGGTTTCCCGTTTGTCGTTTAGATATATATTGAGCCATCTATTACTCTAAGAACATAGGAAAGTATTTACCTTTATTATGTCCTACGAAGGAGCCAGTAGAGGATGCAGTATATTAATGCTACTCAATCCACTAAATTAAGCGTCTTTTATCCTATAAGCTAAACGCACCATCAAGTCAAACATGTTACCTGGGTCCGGTGAATTATAAGATATATATTTCGGCCGATCGTTAATTCAACGCAAAGTTAACCGGTAGTACGAATTTAGATTTAACAGTTTTGCCCTTCAGAACGGCAGGATTCCAAGGAGGTAGGCTCTCCAATTTTTTTATAGTCTTCGCCTCAAAATTATAGCCCTCTTTTGACAATGGTGTAAACTCAGTAAGCGCCCCTTTCTCATCTACTATAAATTGAATATAGATTCGACCTTCTTTTCCGGCAAGGAGCGCAACGCCAGGGTACTTTAACACTTTTACCAGCTTCTGATAAAAATTGCTCAACCCTTCCTTCGGGCTTGCCATTTTATCAAACTGATAGTGAATAGTATCGTGTTTATCAACGCGGACACCATAACGTGCAACCAGCATGGAGTCAGCAAATTGTTCATATATAGATTCATTTTGAAAACGAACGCACTCATTTCGCCCATTTCCTTTCTCTAGCAGTTGCTCTTTGTTTGCATTCCAAACCTGAGCATATTTAATCACTCTCCCCCTAATCACCATCTGCATTGAAAGTGATTCATTTGAATAGAAGCTAAAAAAACCACTCGCTCCCTTAAAATAGTCCTTATAGTTAAAATCGATCCCGCCGGATATACAGTACCAGGCAAACTCGTTCACGTGTTGAAGTTCATCAAGGCCATATATTACTCCGCGTTGAACAAGTGTATCCTGCTTATAGTCATGAATTACCACACTGTCTTGATAAAAATTATACACGCGTTTGTTTTCTGTCCTGTCAGAAGTCATTTGTTGAAAATGACGCGTAAAAAATCTAACATCTTGTGCTGCTGCACTTAGGGAGACGCAAAGAAGCATTAAAATAATTCGCATACAATTGGAATAATGTTATCTATACTTGGTTTAAGAACTATATCTGATCTATACGTAGTCACTTAATAAGCCGCCTGATCTGTATTTGTTTTCGCCTTCCTGCCAGATTTTACCCGACACAGTTAAGCAATATTTAAAACATACCAACAAAAGTATTTTCTACCAACTCTCCCTCAACAAGGCTCCATATATCAAGTTCATCCCCACTTTTGCCATTGTATTATTTCAGCGCCACCGAACCATATAATTGTTGTCATCTTTGGTAATCGGTCAAAGTCAGCCACAACAAGGATGAGGCAAATAATTAGTATCACAAGAATTCCAACTATTATGTTTGACACCCTTGGAGTATGTACTCCTCTTCGCCAGCTTTTTTTCTCTCCCTCCAAATTAATTTAAATGGAAGCGTTTTTCTTCCTTTAAACTTACCGAATACTTTATAGGTGAGCCATTTCGTATAAGCACCAATGAACTCTAAAATAACTGATCCTAAAATCGGTTCCATAAATTATTACCTACATGAAATCAAATGCTATTATATTTCCAAATAGTTTTTACATACTCCTTGCTCCGAATAAATGGCATTAATTCCGTTTTCACCGCGCTGAATTGCTGCTACTGCTTTAGCATCTTCAAAACGAAGTAAAAGCCAACAGCAGGCCATCCACCACTGCATGCTTAAAATTTATCCGGTTATATCCTGAAATTTTTTGATATAGCTCGTCATTTACCCAACTATATTCAGATCTTCCTAATCGAGTATATCAACAGTGCTAATGGGTCTTTATTTTATACTCTCCTTTTAAAAAATATCCACTTTTATAATCCGTAACTATTAACTTAGAAGAATTACTGTCCTAAAACCAATTTGACGTTATCACCACGGGGTAATATCCTTGCTTTATTTGGATTTTAGTTGGAATGAAATAATAATGAAATCGTCTCTTCTTTTCAAGCTTCGAGATCGTCAGAGAAAAACTCGACACCGGGTCTGATGTTAGAGTTGTTGATCTACCTGCTTTAAGATCAATATTTTCGTACCAGTCAGAAAAACAATTAGACGTTTCAATCGGATACTCAACGTTAACATCAGCTAAATGATTATCTGAGTAGATTACGAACTCATTTAAATCATTTTCCAAAATCATTTGGCTCCTCTTCAAATTTTTTAAGAGAAATTTTTCCTCAGCAAGCCTTTTTAATACAGATGAATCCTCACTAAACGGACAAAAATGAAAAATAGATTTCCAATCGAAAATAAATCTGATGTCATCATTAGACTTAAATTTCATAACGATTCGGGAATTTACATTATCAACTTTCTTTATTTCCACTCCGAAAGTAATCCTCTCCTCATCCTCTTTTTGTCCGCATGCAGATACGACTGTAAGTAGAATTAGCGCAGAAAAATATTTTATAATTGCCATCATTTGTATTCATCTAAATATGATTGGGTGAACTTCTGAAACGATGGCGGTGTCAACTTAAATATTGGTGACTGCATCTGTTTTGAAGTCGCTTCGGTCTCAGCCCATTTGACGAAATCTTTACGTGAACTGAAATTACGCGTTCCGATAATCAAGCTCTGATTATAATGGACTTGCTCATGCTGTAAAGAACTTCTCACTGAATATACGTTCCCATACAAAATGCTTGGTTTGCCTGCTATATTATAAATATTAAATTCCTTTTCACTAGTAGGCCGAGAAAACACCGATATAGACCCATCTGAATTATTTCTGGCTTTAAAGGCATCAATACTTAGCTTGTCTGATTGGGAATTAAAAATTACGTTAATTTTTGAAACCGAAAACTTTACACCTGCATGCGATGCTTGGGATAAAACATAGGATTTAAGATCATCTGCGGTACCGACCACAACATTATTTTTAACAATCTGTTTAGAGTTAGCCATTAGTGTAGCTAAGTCCTTGATCTCTCCAGTAAAACTTTCATTAACCAAAAAAACATTTCCGTCATTCTTATGGTCATCAAATACAATTTCTCCTTTTGAGTTAACACCTTGATTGAAAGTGGTTCCTCCGTCTGGATCGACTCCGTTAATTGGATCATTACCCATTCCAACATAAGGCGAGTAGTATTGCCCTGCCGGATCTTTACTTGCCCATCTGCCTATCTTAGGATCATATTCTCTAAGTTCAAAATGATTCCATCCTGTTTCCAGATCACGCTCACTAAACTGCCCCTGATAGCTATACCTATATATACTCTCATCAGTCTTCTGCTCACGTAGTACATCTCCCCATACTCCATAGTCAGTAGCCTGTGCTACAAACACCGCAGAGCTATGCGTTACCTTCAAATCATCAAACCATACCCGCGTATTCTCACTCGCATTGCTTACCCAGATATAAACATAACCATCTTCCGTGGCAATCACAGGCTCCGACAACGACAGCAACACTGGATCATATAGTGACTCCTCTCCGGCTTCGAAGCCTGCTTCCTCCGGTACCTGTACCGATTGCGATCCTATCGTCTGTAATGAACTGTTTAACAATACATAGTTCAAATGTGCAAACGGCCGGTCATCGTCTGAACTGGTAAATATACCCGCCAGTGCATTGGAGAAAGTTTGACCCGACTGTGCAGCCGATATACCTTCCAGGCCGGCTGCTCCTGTATATACTCCTGCCACAAGAGATGCAAATGTTGCTACCGGTATAGAGGTATAGGTAGTCTTTATCTCATACCGCGACCATACTTCTGCTCGCAGCGTGTCACCTGCCTTCACACGCAATGCAATCGCTGGACCCATCGATCTTTCTGAAGCAGACATACCACTCATGCCATCAATCCAATGGAGCTGGGCTGCTTTATTCGGTACATCCACAACACCCGGTATAGGTTGGGAAGCATTCATGTGGATGTTATCAACAACCGTCTCTGCTATATGCTCAAAATAACCTAGCTCCTGCACGCGTGGGTTGCTGAGTTCTTCCTCTCCACTGTCCTCCATCGTGGCAGTATAGGTCACTATATTTTCACGTACCAGCGCTCGCACGTTCCCCAGATGATCCGTGAGCTCGTAGTTGATACTTCCATCCTGGGAAGGATAATAGGTACCTATTTTTCCGGAACCATACAGCGGAACTTCTGTCAGTGTAAGGGGATTGGTGTTCACATCGGAGGCCGGAGCTTCGTATGCATCCGCTTCTGCCATACTCGTTACCGGCTCGTAACCGGGAGGCGCTCCCTCCTGCTCATAAACACTCAAAATAGTACCGGAAGCATCGCGTATATACCACGTGGTTCGAACAGGACCATCATCCCCTTCAACCGGTTTCGGATATACAACCTTCGCTAAACGAAAACCCCGGTCATCATACAGGTAATCTACTTTCTTGTATAGCTCCCCGCCATCATTCATATCATATACCGTGGTTACTTTACCCGTAACATCATACTCTACCTGCTGATTACTTTTATCGACGTCATTATTATCAATAAGCGTGGTTCGACCGAGCTTGTCATAGCCATATTGATTCACATAACCGGCTATCTGCGTAAGCTTGTTGGTATGGGCCTCATACGTATACTCAAAATTATGTACACGTGTACCCACTTCGTTATAGCGCTTTAGCTTCTTGATATTCCCGTTCGGATCATACTCCATACCCGTTAGCCTATATTTGTTACCATCGGCTGAGAAGGTATTGGTTGTATAGTTTACCGTGGCAAACGTTGCGTCAGTGATCTGATACCGATCATCATAACTATATAGATACATACCGGTCAGATCCGATCCCTCAACACCATTGGCTTTATCCGTGCGCCAGCGAGCCGAAGTAATTAAACCATTATACAGACGGCTCGCTTTACCGGCAGATAAGGCATCTGTAACCGTAACCTCTATCTCCCCACTTTCATAACGGATATCGGCAAGCCAGCTGTTGGTGACTGTGTAGCGATATATACCGGCATCTGCCGCCGTCACACTCGTTACTTCAAATACATTCGCTATTGTACTTTCATTCTCCGAACCAACATTCGTCCATACGCCGTCAACTTTTTTCTCCCACAAGTACACACCATGTGTACCACCCGAGGGCGCTTCTATCTTTAACACATTATGCAAGGGTGCATTGACAGCAGACACCAGTTTTGTGTTCTGCTGTGGACCGTAGCTGAATATACTGAACGGATGAGTATTGCTGGCGGTAAAGTAACGCTCAATATGAGAGGCCGGTATCTGATTATTATCTATGTATATACTCAGACTTGCCTTATCCGTTCGCGATGAAAAGTCCGGTAGCGAGGTAAAATTGTTGCCTTCTAAGTTATAAGTCTTTATCGTTGACTTCTTCATCAACCATTCCGGTATATCGCCGCTCAGGTTCGATTCTTTGAGGTCAACCAGCGTAAGCTTGTTGAGTGCCTGCATCGAGGATGGTATACCGCCACTCAGTTTTAGTCGTTGCATATACAACTCTGTCATGCTGGTCAGATTACTGATCTCTGCAGGTATGGTACCCGACATGTCGTTGTCACCAATAGACAACCGTTCCATTTTAGTAAAGGTCCACATCCATGACGGGATCTGACCGGATACATGGGTATAGTGGATCCAGAAATTCTTCAGGTTGGTTAATCCACTCCAACTTGAAGGTAATTCACCCGAGAGTCCATTATTGCCAAACAGGTATAGATGCTCCAATACTGTAATGTTACCTAGGGATGCAGGCAAGGCTCCGCTCCATTTATTGTTATACCCCCAGAAGATTTTAAGCTTCGTTAGATTACCAATGCTCTCCGACAATGATCCACTGATACCGGTCTCATAGATATATATCTCCGTCAGATTGACCAGGTTATAAAAGCTCTCTGGCAAGGCACCCGTCAGGTTCACATTACCATATAAGCGAATTGTATAAAGTTGAATAAGATTACCAATACTAGCCGGAACACTTCCGGACAGGTTATTGCGCGCCAGCGTTATAAAGGTAAGATTCGTCAGGTTGCCAATATTTTCAGGTATAGAACCGGTCAACTGATTGGAATATAAACGCAAATCCGTGAGGGCCGTGAGTTGTGTCAGGGATGCCGGTATACTTCCACTCAGTTTATTGATCTGAAGGTCCAGTGTCTTAAGACCTTTCAGCTTCGATATACTGGACGGAATCTTACCGGTAAGATTAGCGGAGGATATAACTACACTAGTAATATCACCACTCGTTACTGTTATACCCTGCCACACATCCATCTGTGCGGCCGTAATATTCTTGTTCCAGTTACCGGCTGTAGGCCAGCTTGTCTTTTTACTCCAGCCACTACCAGCAGTACTGTCATATAAATCTTTTAGGGCTTCGTATTCCCAGGCATCCGGAACTATACCACGGGAAGCCGGTATCCAGAAAGACGCTGTAACCAAAGGAGCCTTACCACTATACACCAACGATTTAATCTGATACGTTGTCGAAGCACTCGCTGCTACCGAGCGGATCTCCGTGCCGTTCTTATAGTATCGAACCGTGCTGCCCTCTCGATGTACTTTAAATACATCACCAATTGCCCATGTACCAAGTTCTGTACCCGTTTCACTTGATTCATGTATGTATACTTTCTGACCATCTAGCGAATTGATCTCGATACCATACGCTATACCGGCGCGTGTCAGGTCTGTATCCGTTGCTGAAAAACCAAGCACATAATTACTACTCAGGCTATTATCATCTACCACAAATTCAAACCACCCGTCCGTGCTGCCAGCAAGTGAGTTCTCTGAATTCCCTTTACCGTTGCCCCATCCCGTGGACGCCGTCTTGGAAAGTATACCGGAACTCTCCTGTACTCCCGTTAGTCCGTTCCATACTACTTCCAAACCTACACGAACCGTGATCGGAGCGGATTCTATAGCAAAGCCACTAAACAAGGTGTTGGTCATTCGATACCGGAATAACCCATCATCAGCTGTTGTAATGTTAGACTTCTTAAACGTGCGATGGGTGGCGTCTTCGTTTTGAGCTGTGATCGTGATCCAGCTTGAACTCCCCTCGAGCTTGCGTTCCCACACAAGACTTCCGTTCTGACCGGGATTGCGAGCCGGTAACAATAGTATACCTCCTGGCTCGGCACGTTTATACGTTATATCATTGAGTTGCTTCTGCGGATTATAGCTAAATGTCTTTATACCTTTACCGATCAAAACTTCAAGCTGTGAAAAATCAAGTCGGTTCTTTTGCAACTGAAGTGTCAGGTTCGCCTTGTTAACGTGTGTTGAAAAATCAGGAACACTCGTTAATTCATTTTCACTAAAGCCTATAGTCGTGATGACAGGCAGTCCCAGTAACGATGAAGGAAGCGATGTAAACGAATTGAACTCCGCCTGCAGGATAGTCAATAGTGGCAAACTGCTGATGGATGCCGGGAATGCGCCCGACAACTGGTTACGTCCTATTAGAAGTTGGTTGACTTTACTCCATGATGTTATGTCCGGCAGTGAACCCGTGAACTGATTGTTACTGATATCAACAAAAAGCAACTCACTCAAACCAGACAAGCCCGAAGGAAGTGTACCGCTTAGCTGATTATTACTAATACTTAAATGCTGCAGATTCGTTAAACCACCGAGTGTAGAAGGCAAACTTCCTGTCAATTGATTATTGCGTAAGTATAGGTATACCAAGTTGGTTAGATTCCCTAGCGTGGACGGAACACTACCGGTAAGCTGGTTATAGTTCAGATATAGCTGCGACAGTGATGTGACATTACCGAGGGACGAGGGTATACTTCCACTCAGATTATTATTATTCAGAAGCAATCGCGACAGCGAAGTCAGGTTGCCAAGCTCCGTTGGAATCGAACCACTCAGTTGATTTTGATGAAGGTATAAATATTGAATAGACGTAAGGCCACCAAACGACGCCGGTATACTGCCACTGATGTTATTTGATTGCAGGTATGCATACACAAGCTTCTTTAAGTTACCGATTGTTTTTGGCAACTGTCCGCTCAGGTTATTACCCGATAATGTTAACCGGGTTATATCACCATTGGATACCGTAACACCTTGCCATGTTCCAAACTGAGCACTGGTTGCTGAAGAAGGCCAGCTACCACTCGCCGGCCAATTTGTTTTGTTCGTCCAGCTACTACCGCCCAAACTGTCATATATATTCTTTAGCACTGCAAACTCGATCTCATCCGGAACAACATTCGTCTGACCAAAAACACAACGACAACTCAAAAACAATACCCCACACAAAATCGATATATACTTCGCAGGTAAACTAAACATAGACTAAATGGTTAGGTAGAAAAAATTATAGCCATTAGGCAAAAACAATTGTTGTAATTATATATTAATTCATCGGCTAATCATCGTGATTGTACATATCAATTGCTTTCATGTATAATCCTTCTTCAACAACGGCCACAATATCAGGATCATCAGAAACCATCGTTAGTAAATTTTGTTTATTATAAGGCACGATAGGTCCGCTACCCTTTTGAATAGCCACTATCCGACCTGGATATTCATCCGGATAATACGAATATGAATTGATGCGCCCCTTCTCGACCTTAAACAACCAACAGGAGTCTGCTGCTATCCCTGTTATCTTAAGTCCTGAATAAGTATACCGGGAGATTTCCTTCGTATCGCTGGGCTTAATCTTACCTTTGTTAGGTTTATATTTTGTCGCCTTCAGATAAAAATGCCCCTTATCTATTGCAGTCAGCGCGCCTTTGACACGTATCACACTATCATTTGCTAAAACGACTTCCAACCTATCATCAAACTTTATGGAATCCGTCCTGTTTGATGGCCCGTGGTAATCATGCAGAATACGTGATACTCTAAAAAGGTCGTTCTGGCTTGACGTTGTCTGAGAAACACAGTTGTAAACCGTACAAATAAGCACCACAGAAATCGAAAAATACTTATGCATATCTAAATAGGTAGTAGATGGTGTATCTGATCAATTTCAAAACCGATAATATTCTTTAGTCGATAATTTCAACCGTTTTTTCGCAGACAAATTCAAACCCACTCGTAAGTTAAATTTACTTTGTTCGGGCAAGTGACCGCTAAACTCAGTTCTATATAACAACAGTATATTTCCTTTTATTTTCCGCGTAATATTGTATTGCTTGCCAATGCCATAATGCCCGCTCCAAACGCTCCCATCGGATTCTTCCCTGGAACTATGAATCATATTTATCGTTCGTAACCACTCGCCTTCCACTCTAAAAAAGAATCCTTTCTTTACTAATGCATCCGTATATATTCGCGCGCCATACACATGCATGCTTCGAACATAGGAGGAGTAATGCTTATTGAAGCCCAACCGGTATACTCCGGCGATACCACTGGTAATCCTTCCGGAAACACGGTATCCAAGTTGAGGGGCCAAATCAACGGAATATATACTTTTATTATAAAGCTGTAACATGATACCTGGTACCAGTCGCTCCCGTAGCGGTTTACCGGCCATCTCGTTATTTTTGTGGAATAACATAGACTTCAAGGACGAAGTCTCGTGCTGAATCTTTTTTCCCTTTAACAAACTCTTTTGAGCGTCTTGAACAGCCGGTGTCAATTGACTTACCTTGTCATTGGCAACATTTTTTATTTTCCTTTTAATCTCTTCTTCGACAAGTTTCTTATCACGGTAGCGCTGCATCATGGCTTCGTATTCAGCCTGCTTGGAAGTCAATTTGCCCGTACCTTCCTTCATCTTCTTGATTTCGGTCAGGTTCTCAACATGTTTCTCAGCTTGTTGGGCTAACTTGTCCTTGTTCGCTATACTATCTATTTTGGTTTCAGCAATCTTGCTTTTATATTCTCCGACTGTTTTATACTTATTGGTGAGATCCGGAGACTTTTGCTGTAGTTCGTCCACTTGCCCTGCTATACTTGGAACCTCCGTCTTCGGTATATCAATTGAGGGTTGTTTAATCTCAGGTATCGAAGGAATATTTACTGGTACCTGCGCTTCCGGCAATTCAATTTTCTGCGATGGAATATCTATTTGCGAACCGTCAACCGGTAGTACTTTCAGTATAGCAGTTTGAGAGCCAGATAAGCTATCCTGAACATTTATCTTACTCTGAATTTGTTGTTTCTTTTCCTCGATCCGTTTTCTCACTTCATTGAATTTACCTTGACTAACACTGACCAAAGTATCTGCCTTTTCATTAGTTGCTTCACCCAATTTATTCCCGATAGTCTGCAAGCCTTCTAGTATACTATCAATCTCGGGTTCCTCCGAATACATCTTATACTTTAAATCTACTACGGCACCAACCGATTTGAGTGAATCACTCCATGACAACCGCACTGAGTCTATCTTTTTTTCAGGAAACTTCAATGTATCAGAAGATGATGATACCATCACCTCTTCGCCGTTCTCTAACAAACCAGAACTCTTTAACACACTTCCACCGCTGGTCGTGCCAATACAAAAATCTGCCGGCGATATTGACGGTACATAAAGTACAGATGCACACAGTATTAATAACGAGTATATCGCCATATCAAGTATATATTCTTTTGTGTAGCCGCGACAGAAACTACGTTGAAATCTAAAACATTGTTAAAGTGTAGAGTTTAATAGACTCTTCTCAGGATGTATTATCATGGGATTAGGCCGTTCAAGGCCCTCAATCTCAAAATGTATTAGTTCCGGCTCCGCCGCTTCGAAATCATAAACATAAATAAAACGAAGGCTGTCGCAATTCAAGAAGTACTCGTATATATAGGCTGTTGAAGATTTACCGTTATTTGACATTGTAAAAAAGTCGACAAATTTGCCTTTCTTATTGTTTAAATCGCAATGTGCCACTAAGGTGTCAATGGCTGCTTTAAGATGTTCATGAGGAAACCGCTTATCGGGAAACTGTTCAATTATCCCAGGGTTCGATAAGTTGTTCATTATAATATCTGCCTTCTCTCGTCCCTGTTTAAGTTTGTGCATTCTCTGTTTTATGTAACAGCTGGCTAGCAAGAAAAGTATTAACGTAAATATCAATGGTGATTTGTATAACCGCTCATTCAATCTTTTACCGAAGATTTTCAAATACAAATTATTCATAATTAACCTTATACCCTGTTATATATCCAATGAGATCAATCTATTAGTAAAGACATCGATACTAATGAATTCATTAATAATTCTTTCTTTGCGTAGACACTATCTGTTCCAGATAAATACCAAGCTCTAATGAGTAATAAATCTCGTCACCAGGGCACTCATTTCCTGGAAATGAAAAATGGGTCATTGCAGGTATCGAATCGTTGTTAAGTTTACTCACGTCCATGGTTAGTTGATCATTATTTAAGAAGACAATGTTTAAACTAGCTACCCATGTTGGTACTGGATGGTTTATTCTGCGGCGTTTACTTTGAAAAATCATCCTCTGAATTTCTTTTAGTACATCTACATCAGTGATTTTTAACGTATCGTCATTAAGGTGTATATCACCGCCAGGCAAAGACTGGAAAATCAAAATTTCGCGTATAGCTAGTGAATCTTCAAAACCTTTGATTTGCTCAGCAACTTTAATTGCTCTGGGCATACATTTAGTTCTGTTAAGCGACACAGCTACAGCAATTGTTAGTATTATAATTACAATTACCAGCAACAATTTAGGTTTGTTATGATTCATTTGTTTTGGCTTATTTGCCTATTTATCTCCTAAAATTATGGCAGTTTCTCCCGCACTTTTCATTACACCAATTGTCTTTCCAATGCCTCCACTAACTCCTGACCATACAACTTTTCCATCATTATTATAACCAAGGGAAACACTTCCGCCGCCCAGGTGGCATCCGGCCGCATAGGTATCCGTACGACCTTCTACACTACTTCGTGTCATCTCGTTTATGGGGCCATCAAAATAGTATTGCCCGAAAGAAATCCCATAAGAAGAAGCCCCTCCATTTGAGTCTTGTAAGGTTTGCGTAACAAACAGACCAGGTTGAGGACCTCTGGTTAACAAATTTAAAGTATACTGTGCTGTCATCCCATCACCCAGTGCTGCACCGACATTAATTTCTATTGTCAAGTTATCATGAACGAGGCCCCTCATCGGATCCGAATCCCATCCCTCAGCATTCGGGTTGTCATGCATATTAAATACTTTGGCAGTTTCATGTGCATTATACCAATATGAATCCCAAGCCTGAACATACCACGGAATTGGTTCTGAACTGACGATCACTTCCGGTAGGAATGGAGCACCGGCAGCTGCTAAAACGCCTAATTGGACGTCAGGACTTGCCTTCGGGTCTTTCCATGCAGGGCCGCCTTTGCCACCTGTAGGATCAATGATATTTATGGGGCAATTCCCCATTCCAACATATGGTGAAAAGAATTGTCCCGCTGGATCAGTTGATATAAATCTACCTACAATGGGATCATACTCTCGGAGTTCAAAATGATTCCAACCCGTTTCTAAATCTCTTTCACTAAACTGTCCTTGATACCCAAATCTGTATATACTCTCATCAGTCTTCTGTTCTCTGAGTATATCTCCCCAAACTCCGTAATCTGTGGCTTGTGCTACAAACACTGCTGAGCTGTGCGTTACCTTCAAATCATCAAACCATACTCTGCTATTTTCACTCGCATTGCTTACCCAGATATAAATATAACCATCTTCCGTGGCAATCACAGGCTCTGGCAACGACAGCAACACCGGATCATACAGTGACTCCTCCCCGGCTTCGAAGCCCGCTTCCTCGGGTACTTGTACCGAATGCGACCCTATCGTCTGTAGTGAAGTGTTTAACAATACATAGTTCAAATGCGCAAACGGCCGGTCATCATCCGAACTGGTAAATATGCCTGCCAGTGCGTTGGAGAAAGTTTGACCCGACTGTGCAGCCGATATACCTTCCAGGCCGGCTGCTCCTGTATATACTCCTGCCACAAGAGATGCAAATGTTGCTACCGGTATAGAGGTATAGGTAGTCTTTATCTCATACCGCGACCATACTTCTGCTCGCAGCGTGTCACCTGCCTTCACACGCAATGCAATCGCTGGACCCATCGATCTTTCTGAAGCAGACATACCACTCATGCCATCAATCCAATGGAGCTGGGCTGCTTTATTCGGTACATCCACAACACCCGGTATAGGTTGGGAAGCATTCATGTGGATGTTATCAACAACCGTCTCTGCTATATGCTCAAAATAACCTAGCTCCTGCACGCGTGGGTTGCTGAGTTCTTCCTCTCCACTGTCCTCCATCGTGGCAGTATAGGTCACTATATTTTCACGTACCAGCGCTCGCACGTTCCCCAGATGATCCGTGAGCTCGTAGTTGATACTTCCATCCTGGGAAGGATAATAGGTACCTATTTTTCCGGAACCATACAGCGGAACTTCTGTCAGTGTAAGGGGATTGGTGTTCACATCGGAGGCCGGAGCTTCGTATGCATCCGCTTCTGCCATACTCGTTACCGGCTCGTAACCGGGAGGCGCTCCCTCCTGCTCATAAACACTCAAAATAGTACCGGAAGCATCGCGTATATACCACGTGGTTCGAACAGGACCATCATCCCCTTCAACCGGTTTCGGATATACAACCTTCGCTAAACGAAAACCCCGGTCATCATACAGGTAATCTACTTTCTTGTATAGCTCCCCGCCATCATTCATATCATATACCGTGGTTACTTTACCCGTAACATCATACTCTACCTGCTGATTACTTTTATCGACGTCATTATTATCAATAAGCGTGGTTCGACCGAGCTTGTCATAGCCATATTGATTCACATAACCGGCTATCTGCGTAAGCTTGTTGGTATGGGCCTCATACGTATACTCAAAATTATGTACACGTGTACCCACTTCGTTATAGCGCTTTAGCTTCTTGATATTCCCGTTCGGATCATACTCCATACCCGTTAGCCTATATTTGTTACCATCGGCTGAGAAGGTATTGGTTGTATAGTTTACCGTGGCAAACGTTGCGTCAGTGATCTGATACCGATCATCATAACTATATAGATACATACCGGTCAGATCCGATCCCTCAACACCATTGGCTTTATCCGTGCGCCAGCGAGCCGAAGTAATTAAACCATTATACAGACGGCTCGCTTTACCGGCAGATAAGGCATCTGTAACCGTAACCTCTATCTCCCCACTTTCATAACGGATATCGGCAAGCCAGCTGTTGGTGACTGTGTAGCGATATATACCGGCATCTGCCGCCGTCACACTCGTTACTTCAAATACATTCGCTATTGTACTTTCATTCTCCGAACCAACATTCGTCCATACGCCGTCAACTTTTTTCTCCCACAAGTACACACCATGTGTACCACCCGAGGGCGCTTCTATCTTTAACACATTATGCAAGGGTGCATTGACAGCAGACACCAGTTTTGTGTTCTGCTGTGGACCGTAGCTGAATATACTGAACGGATGAGTATTGCTGGCGGTAAAGTAACGCTCAATATGAGAGGCCGGTATCTGATTATTATCTATGTATATACTCAGACTTGCCTTATCCGTTCGCGATGAAAAGTCCGGTAGCGAGGTAAAATTGTTGCCTTCTAAGTTATAAGTCTTTATCGTTGACTTCTTCATCAACCATTCCGGTATATCGCCGCTCAGGTTCGATTCTTTGAGGTCAACCAGCGTAAGCTTGTTGAGTGCCTGCATCGAGGATGGTATACCGCCACTCAGTTTTAGTCGTTGCATATACAACTCTGTCATGCTGGTCAGATTACTGATCTCTGCAGGTATGGTACCCGACATGTCGTTGTCACCAATAGACAACCGTTCCATTTTAGTAAAGGTCCACATCCATGACGGGATCTGACCGGATACATGGGTATAGTGGATCCAGAAATTCTTCAGGTTGGTTAATCCACTCCAACTTGAAGGTAATTCACCCGAGAGTCCATTATTGCCAAACAGGTATAGATGCTCCAATACTGTAATGTTACCTAGGGATGCAGGCAAGGCTCCGCTCCATTTATTGTTATACCCCCAGAAGATTTTAAGCTTCGTTAGATTACCAATGCTCTCCGACAATGATCCACTGATACCGGTCTCATAGATATATATCTCCGTCAGATTGACCAGGTTATAAAAGCTCTCTGGCAAGGCACCCGTCAGGTTCACATTACCATATAAGCGAATTGTATAAAGTTGAATAAGATTACCAATACTAGCCGGAACACTTCCGGACAGGTTATTGCGCGCCAGCGTTATAAAGGTAAGATTCGTCAGGTTGCCAATATTTTCAGGTATAGAACCGGTCAACTGATTGGAATATAAACGCAAATCCGTGAGGGCCGTGAGTTGTGTCAGGGATGCCGGTATACTTCCACTCAGTTTATTGATCTGAAGGTCCAGTGTCTTAAGACCTTTCAGCTTCGATATACTGGACGGAATCTTACCGGTAAGATTAGCGGAGGATATAACTACACTAGTAATATCACCACTCGTTACTGTTATACCCTGCCACACATCCATCTGTGCGGCCGTAATATTCTTGTTCCAGTTACCGGCTGTAGGCCAGCTTGTCTTTTTACTCCAGCCACTACCAGCAGTACTGTCATATAAATCTTTTAGGGCTTCGTATTCCCAGGCATCCGGAACTATACCACGGGAAGCCGGTATCCAGAAAGACGCTGTAACCAAAGGAGCCTTACCACTATACACCAACGATTTAATCTGATACGTTGTCGAAGCACTCGCTGCTACCGAGCGGATCTCCGTGCCGTTCTTATAGTATCGAACCGTGCTGCCCTCTCGATGTACTTTAAATACATCACCAATTGCCCATGTACCAAGTTCTGTACCCGTTTCACTTGATTCATGTATGTATACTTTCTGACCATCTAGCGAATTGATCTCGATACCATACGCTATACCGGCGCGTGTCAGGTCTGTATCCGTTGCTGAAAAACCAAGCACATAATTACTACTCAGGCTATTATCATCTACCACAAATTCAAACCACCCGTCCGTGCTGCCAGCAAGTGAGTTCTCTGAATTCCCTTTACCGTTGCCCCATCCCGTGGACGCCGTCTTGGAAAGTATACCGGAACTCTCCTGTACTCCCGTTAGTCCGTTCCATACTACTTCCAAACCTACACGAACCGTGATCGGAGCGGATTCTATAGCAAAGCCACTAAACAAGGTGTTGGTCATTCGATACCGGAATAACCCATCATCAGCTGTTGTAATGTTAGACTTCTTAAACGTGCGATGGGTGGCGTCTTCGTTTTGAGCTGTGATCGTGATCCAGCTTGAACTCCCCTCGAGCTTGCGTTCCCACACAAGACTTCCGTTCTGACCGGGATTGCGAGCCGGTAACAATAGTATACCTCCTGGCTCGGCACGTTTATACGTTATATCATTGAGTTGCTTCTGCGGATTATAGCTAAATGTCTTTATACCTTTACCGATCAAAACTTCAAGCTGTGAAAAATCAAGTCGGTTCTTTTGCAACTGAAGTGTCAGGTTCGCCTTGTTAACGTGTGTTGAAAAATCAGGAACACTCGTTAATTCATTTTCACTAAAGCCTATAGTCGTGATGACAGGCAGTCCCAGTAACGATGAAGGAAGCGATGTAAACGAATTGAACTCCGCCTGCAGGATAGTCAATAGTGGCAAACTGCTGATGGATGCCGGGAATGCGCCCGACAACTGGTTACGTCCTATTAGAAGTTGGTTGACTTTACTCCATGATGTTATGTCCGGCAGTGAACCCGTGAACTGATTGTTACTGATATCAACAAAAAGCAACTCACTCAAACCAGACAAGCCCGAAGGAAGTGTACCGCTTAGCTGATTATTACTAATACTTAAATGCTGCAGATTCGTTAAACCACCGAGTGTAGAAGGCAAACTTCCTGTCAATTGATTATTGCGTAAGTATAGGTATACCAAGTTGGTTAGATTCCCTAGCGTGGACGGAACACTACCGGTAAGCTGGTTATAGTTCAGATATAGCTGCGACAGTGATGTGACATTACCGAGGGACGAGGGTATACTTCCACTCAGATTATTATTATTCAGAAGCAATCGCGACAGCGAAGTCAGGTTGCCAAGCTCCGTTGGAATCGAACCACTCAGTTGATTTTGATGAAGGTATAAATATTGAATAGACGTAAGGCCACCAAACGACGCCGGTATACTGCCACTGATGTTATTTGATTGCAGGTATGCATACACAAGCTTCTTTAAGTTACCGATTGTTTTTGGCAACTGTCCGCTCAGGTTATTACCCGATAATGTTAACCGGGTTATATCACCATTGGATACCGTAACACCTTGCCATGTTCCAAACTGAGCACTGGTTGCTGAAGAAGGCCAGCTACCACTCGCCGGCCAATTTGTTTTGTTCGTCCAGCTACTACCGCCCAAACTGTCATATATATTCTTTAGCACTGCAAACTCGATCTCATCCGGAACAACATTCGTCTGACCAAAAACACAACGACAACTCAAAAACAATACCCCACACAAAATCGATATATACTTCGCAGGTAAACTAAACATAGACTAAATGGTTAGGTAGATTTAATTCGGACTGAGTTTAGAGTGTTTGCTTACTGGTAATCGTCAACTCCTCCAGTGTTGGTTCGGCTGTTCCAATAGATATAAGCACTTTTGTTTCACCTGCCTCTTTACGTATAGTTACCGTACCGCTATTCGTGCCGTCGGTAATTTCATACTGTACAAAACCATCTTCAGCGGTATTGCCCCATTCGCCTACAAGCTCTATTACCTGGAACCGACTACGGATACTTCCATTGGAATTCTTCCATTCGATACGACTGGTACCATAAGTCACCAGTGCAGTAGCCTGTTCAGACCATTGACCTGACGTAGCATTGAATATGCGATCGGCATTCCACTGGATTGTTGCCGTATGGATATTCTGCGCCTGGCTGGATATACCCGCAAGCAAAGCAAGGGTAAAAGAGACTATAAATATATTTCTCATGCTAGTGTATTTTAATCAGTAGTGGTTGAAAGATCCTGAATCAGCGTTTTATAAATAGGCTGCTCCGCGCTATATTTTCTAAAAGTATTAGCGGGTTGATGTTCGACCTGGAATGAATCAAATCGTATCAAAGGTTGGTGGCTCGCTATTCTGCTCTCATACAATTCCGGAAGGCCATGAAGCACATTGGAATTCATAGGAGCGCCATTGGCAGAAAACACATTACCGAGTTGGCTCTCATAATAATCGAGCACCATACCAAAAACATCATTACTATCGCCACCCGGATCCTGACCAGGATCCGGATGGTTAATTTGCGTTAACCAGCCGTGGATGTTATATACGAAATCAACTCCCTGCATATCGTCGCCAAGTTCAATGCGTTTGAGGGGACCATGCAAGTAATACTCATAAGTAGCGCGCAATCTTCTCGATCCATTTTCTTCTTGACTGGTATATGCCTTACTGAGGCGTTTATCGGCATCATACTCATAGTGATGGTAAAACTGCTGCACCATCTCTCCGGACTCGAAGGCAAGGTTGGCAGCTGTAAGCACATTCCCTAAGAAGTCATACGTGTATCTTACTACGAATGTACGCTGCAGCGCTTTAGGTTTTTGCGCCATCCAGGTTACACGACCTAGCTCATCATAACTATACCATGTCTTTATATGCTTATTCTCACTATAGGATACCGTACCCCGAACAAATTGTTGCTTGAAACCCGCCGGCAAGCCGGCTGAGGATAACGCTGCGTCAGGGTCATCGTAGTATGTGATTACCCAATCCTTCTTATCTGTATCTTGATAAGATTGTTGAACACCAAATTCAAGCTTAGTGTTGTTAAGCTCAAATTTTTGCTGCCCTATATACTCACCTGACTCAACGGGGCGTCCTAGTATATCATAGCGAGTGTATGAAAACTTACCTTTATTATTTTGACCGGTCTCATCGTTATCAACCTCGTTCTGCTTTTGCTGCGCATTTTGAGAAAAACGTATCTGCCCATCCTTCCGATAGAGAAAGCGTGAAGTCCCCGCGTCGGTCTCGGAACTGGCAGTAAGAAAACCCTTAAAGTTGTAGGCATACGTTGTCTTATCGATGTTAGCATAAGGTACACCACTTAACCATTGTTTGACTCCATTCGGTGAAACCATCGCTATCAACTTGCCACGATCGTCATAGAATTTGTAGGATATATCTTTAAGATATAGGGTATAATTCACGTGTAGTGATGTGCTATTATAAGGCCATATGCGAAACAGACCCGGCCCTAAATACAGTGTACTGGAATGGTGAACAAAAAAATCACGTTCTACGGTCAATAGGTTATCGGTTATATAGCCACCTGAGGCAGTAACAGCGATGTTTGGGACATTATGAATCAACGGTAAATACAGCTTATACTTCAAAGGCGCAGCAGCCGCTACATCCTGCTGGACAGCCAGTACATGATCTTGCTCTGTACCAGCCTTTGCTGTCATGATTTCCTTACCAGTCCCATCCGATATGCTGATCGCGTATATACCATTCTCATCCCGCACAACGCGTTGACTGCATCCAGCTTTATTGAAATTTTGTATTAGACCGGTAAAAAACGTTGCACGCTTCGATACGTAGTCATCGAGCTCTCCATATACCGGAAATGTACCGGAAATAACTCCGTGACCACTGCCTCTTCGGTGCGATTCCCCTGGTGCGTACACTGCTGCTATTTCTTCCGTACCGTCATCGTAATATACATTCTCGCTATAGGGAAAACTTGTAACAGGAGTGTGACTTTCCTTATTATTGTTGACACTATAATACCAACCTAATGTACCGGCAGCAGCTACGTCGGGTATTGCCATTCCTCCTTCACTAAGCAATTCGCCATCCGATGTTCTGGCGAATCGGTTCTTATAATGAAGATCGGTACCGCTAATGGGAGCGGATAAAGTAGATATTACAGGACGCCCCTGCTCGTCATCAAAACTCTCTGAAGTAAACACTTCATTACGGGACAGATTTTTTGTCTGAAGCTGAGCCACAGCCCCTGTCTGATCTATAAAGCTTTTAGTGTGAGAAACTACCGTACTGCCTCCGTCATAAACCTTCGTTTCAATTCTATTGAAATAGGAATCTTCATAGTTTTTCACCGTTACCTGAAAGGTCGTTGATGCATTACCGTTTATCTGACACGCTTGTTCGTTAACGACACGCGCTGTATAGGTATAAGAACCAACCGGTTTGGTACTGCCAAGCCTTAGCTGAAAAGAAGTTTCGAGCAGGACATTGTTACCATCATACCAACCTACTTCATCCGTATAATTATCAACTTTCAAAAGTATATTTTCTGACTCATAGTAATCCACTTGCTGGCTTGCCACTGGCAATGGTCTCAACGCCGGACTGACCGTGATATTCACCGTGTATACCGTTCCCGTTGTGCAGCTGCCATACGAAACACGAATTGTATAATCCCCGGTCTTTAGCCATTGTATAGTTTTACTACTCAACGAACTACTGACAATTTTATAGTCAACATTTTCCTGGCCTACGATAACGGCGATCGAAGGAAAGTTCAGATCGCAAGGCTGTGCAGAATAGGTTACCTGGTCGTTCACGCAAGGCGTTGCATTACCAGAAAATGTTTGTGCCTGCGATATAAAATAGCCTGATGTCAGTAGTAAGGACAATAATATACCCAACACACTCTTGGAACCTTTCGATGAGTCTCCTTTGAAAATCATGGTCATACTTTTAAATTTTGTAGTAATACTCAATTTTGACCTTGGTATTTATATGTCGATGAATTAACCTGCTTGACACCACTTTGGGTTTCTCGCGTAGTTGCAATCAATCGACCGGCTGCATCGTACTCAAAGTGGGTATAAAAATTATGGTCATCGAGCATGTAGGATAGCTCTCCGAATTTGTTGTATACATAGCTGTTCATCGAAGCTCGATACGGATGCACGCGGAAGTCGTCAAAGTATACTATGCCTGCTCCGTTTGCCTGACACCATATTTTAACATTTTTATCGGTAGGTGTAACTGTTCCCGTAAAGAGATACCAATCTCCTACCTGGATGTATGTCGATGGTGTAAAGTCCTGTGTCGTTCCCCCGTTTATGGAATACTTAAGTTGTATCTGAGGAGTCGATGACCAAACGCTTACCAAGTAAGGCTTGTGTGCGAACAGCTGACTTTCAAAAGTATATCCAATGGAGGTAGCGCTGACTGAGTAACTGCCTGTGTGTGCTTTGGCAGCGGACCTGTCTGCACCAGCGCCAATCGAAATAAGACTGGAGAGCTTATTACCATTAAGTTTATCTTCTGCACCCGCATAGCTGAATTCCCAATAGCGTGCGGGGCTTGCAACAGCTGCTACCTGCGTTCCATCACCGGTCATCATCGTAGAAGCATATAGCCCATTTATATCACGTGTTTCTAAAGGATTGGAGTGCCAATCATATAGTGTTGTTTTTCCATCGAGTTGCCATCCTTCAGAAACTGCGTCATTCCGCTTCCAAGCTAAAAAGTCTGTATAACTTCCGGCAGGATACATTCCATCGACACGCAACGGCACGCTCTCGTTGCCTATAAATGAAAACTTAGCATTCTTTCTCCATATACCGACCTGCGAACTCGTGTCTGCCAATGAGGCGAAGTAGTCGATAGTTGCAAGTTCATCGCTCCAGCTCTGCGCACTTACGCTTACTAAACCTGATGGATTATAATCTGATTTATAGGTATATGACGCAGCCTCCTGTGTCAGCATATGTTTATTTGCCGGATTTTTGATCTTTAGACCCATTCCTTTCATCTGCGCACTGATTTGATCGGCTTCCATACCGGAGTACTCCGGCACCGTATAAGCAAATTGCATGACGGTTTGATATTTCGCACCGGAAGACTCCTGCGTCTCTACGTTGAAAGCCTTTCCGGAATAAAAATCAAAATCAAGATATTTAGTTGATGATGACTGACCAGTCTTAAAGTTTGTTTCACGCACACTGGTCATCACATTAGAGCGATCGATACGCTTGGTTAAAATCGCTTTTGACTCCTCATACAGAGGAAAAGTCACCACACCTGCGGGAGCCTCATTGTTATACCAATATTCCTTCAAGGATATATACTTATGAAATGCCTGTTCCATGACACCTTGTTTTTTCTCTTTCAGCGTTACCTCGAAAGACTCATCCGTCTCATCGTACAGATAGCCGTACGATGTCTCATGAAGCACTGTACCATCTTCTAAAACCGTTTGCTTCTTTAAGAGATTTCCAACATCAACCGCTGTGTTATATATATTAAATTGTCGTAGGTACGGGTCGCTTGCATCTTCATTGCGTTCGATACTTACCATCGTTTGATCGAAGGGTTTAAACTGATAGCGTGTTTGCTGGGGCAGTGTATTGTCATCATAGCGCTCCTGCACGGTGACATATTCATAAAGTGCACCAGGAGCCGGGGCCTCACGGGCATAAAGCAAGACATTTGCGTATAGGCGATTCATTCGATGCAAAAACTCGGTCTTATAGTTTCTTAAAGAGATGCTAGCATCTTCCCAAGGCTCCTCCGACAAGATGTTTTTGAAGAACTCTATATCGGTAGGAAAGTTTATCGCTACAGCGTTGAATGGTTGAAAAGAGGTGACACCCGAACTAATGGTAGTCTCAGGTTTGTTGTAGATATAGTCTGTAGCACTGACGTGGCCCCTAAATTCATTAACCGCTATAGACTTCACGCGAATACCACCTACGTACTTATCGGTAACTTCGTCCTGCTGTATATATATACTACCGGCTATAAAATAGGGAGTAACGGTTTTGCTGCTTCCCGAAATAATGGCTGTGCGACCCGCCTCCAGGAGGTTATTTAACGAAGACGAAGCAATTCGGATATATTTATTTCCGATGGAAGTTATAAGGTCTGACGAACTGATGTACGTTTCTCCAAAGGGATCGAGCCCACCACCGGAGTATTGACTAATAATCAGCGACTGAATATTAACAGCGCTACCAACGGAAAAGTACGATGATAAATTAAGCCCCTTCTCTTTGAAATATACATCGACATATGCATTGCCGCTCTGCACAAGTTTGTCAATGCTAAAAATCAAACCATTATTTAAAACGGAACGATTCACCTTATTAGGTTCATACGTTATGTTGATGGTAGAGCCCAGCGGCGAGCCTATAGAAGAAAGCGACCAGGCATCCACGTCTTGCGCTGATGCTGACGTAATCCTGCGGGTACCTGTATATAATTGAGCCGTTTGATAAGTGGTTGTTACACCTCCATACGTAAACGATTCAGTTGTGCCCTCTAAGTCTTCTACAGGTTTATAGTCACTTTTGTAAAATCCCCAGTCATCATATTTGTCTGCCGAGTATGTAGGGTTCTTATTATAGGCAAATGTTGTAGGAGGCATTACACTGGTTGCACCATGACCAAGAACTTTGACTTTCTTAAGCGTCAGTTTGCCGGTTTGTTGATATCTTACATTATTATTATTCCCCATAAAGTCGCTAGTGCAGTTACTGACTCGCATACCAGCAAGAGGATCATACGAGTAAAATGCGGACCGATCACTAGAGTATTGATACTGGCTTTTCGTGCCATCGGGATTATTGTAATTACAACACAAAGGGGCACTTCCTAGTAATTGAGGATAACAACTTGCATCCACGACCGAAGGCCATTCGAAGTCAAAATTCGTTCCTTGTTGAGCACACGTATAATCAAATTGCGTCAGCCCGTCAGCACAAGTTTTCCCGGTTATATTATCGAAAGAATCAAAACTATTGGGAACGCCTTGTGAAAGCGAGTAGTCTGTTTCAAATTCAATAGCCTTTAAGGCTTTTTGTTTGACTCCATTTGTTTGAGACTCCCAGATAGCAAGGTCTTCATCATCGTATACCAGATCTCCGTTATGATATTTTACAGGTATGAAATCCTCGTTAGGACGTATCGTTATAACCTTTCCATTTACGGGGAATGGAAACTGATAGCGGTACGCTTCGCCATCATAGTAGTATTTATGAGGATTGGATATCGAACCTTGATCGTATTTATCGCCAGTTGCTTTGGCCAATGACACCCCTTCCAAATCTTTCTTATCAAACAAATAGATAGCGTCTAGCTTCAATGTACTAACAGGACTGACCGAATAGGTAATATGGCCACGTTCCGCAAATCCTGATACACCGCTGCTGCTTTCCAAATTCTCCTCATCAAAACGGTAGTGCATGGTATATTTACGCGGATTACTGCCCCCCTCCAATCGTGACGTCACACCACGGCCATCCTTTCGCTTTGACTTTATAAATATTGCCTTATGTGTTTTGGTCTCAATTGCATCCAGATAGTATAGCTCTTTTATACCGTACGAAAATGTCTCATATTCACTTTCAAAATCTGAAGTATACCCGGTATGAGGTGTACGCCATTGATAACTATCGGTCCATTTACCATAATCGAACTTTACCCAATAACCAAAATCGTATTCATCAAGAATTCCATTGGCCGTTCCATCAGCACTGCGATCAACGTAGTCAGGTCCGGTTATCGCGGTCAATAACCACGTATAGGCGTAGGGTTCAGTATTGCGAGTTTCAGTTATGGTAGCCGCGCCTTTCATGGGCTTCTTCAGCTTAAGTCGCGTATACTCATTATAGCTATAAACCGGTATTCCGTAGTGATAGGTAACGCCACTTTCATTCGTTATCATAAACCCGCCGACTTTTTCGGCCAGTGACACCGTACGAGGTTTAAGTGAGTTGAAGCGATAGGGCTTGGTGTAGGTCGCTTGGATATTGGCGGGGTAAGCATCGGTGGTAATAATGCCATTAGCCTTCCCTCGGAAATTCTTCTGGTATACCGGAACACTGGCTTCCGGTTGCAAATAATCTTCGTATACCTGCATTTGAAGATTTCGCTGTGTTGGTGTTGTATAGCAATCTATAAATCCCTTTGCCTTTGCTACACCATTATATATTTCGGCATTAGAAAACCACTCCACATGTTTCGAGCCTGCCAGTCGTTGTTCATTAACATTATTGACATAACCCGCATCGGAAGCAGAAACTGAATTGTTGGATAACGCTAGATTGTTACCGGTGGCCCCCGAAAAAGCACCACCCGACATAGTCAAGGCATTGCTGAAGTCATTCTTGAATCGGTAACTTACTTTTTTAGTGTTTGAAAAATCACGAAGTGAATTATACTTGATCGTTGGCATGGTTGGCACAGGGCCGCCATTGGGTGCGGGGTTTCGGAAATATGCATTTTGACCTTTCAGTACACCATTCTCATATATCGTAGGCTCAATGGCTCCGCTTATACCTTGACCAGTCACAAAATATTGATCGTACGCGGGGAGGCTACCTCCAACTTGTCTGCTTGGGTCCGCCTGGTCCCATGCATCATACGTGATCTGTGGAAATTGATAGGGCTTATCTGGAATTTCATACACATCGTTGGCGTAAGAACGAAATTCTGACTCACCATAATCTGGTTCCCCTTCGTCTGGTACACCATTATAATATTCGTAGTGATCTTGATTGGTATTCTTTGAATAATACAAAGGCCCATAAGTGTATAGCGCATCTGCTTGATCAGACCAATATCGAGTATAGAAATCTCGCAAGCCAACACTAAAAACCCAAAACTGAAATTGCCCACGATCGGTTGTCTTTGACTTTAAGAAAGTTGAACCTGCAAAATTATTTCTCTGACCAAAGGTGTGCCCTGCTATTGTGGCTGTTGTTTTTATTCCAGATGAGCTTATGGAAAAGTCAACACTTGCCCTTGGAGCCAGTAAGCCTGTTAATGAGGAAAAGTTTGCTCCGCTCCGATATCCGTAAGTCCCACTCCAGTCCCTTTGGTTTGCTCTATCCTGCCGTGTCGCCTTCGACATACCACCAAAGGTCCCGCCAGCTACATTCATTCCCAGTGCTACTGGATCAACACTGATTCCATAGTAATTGTTTGTACTAAAGCCTTTATACGTGTCTCGTGTAACGGTATGCGTCCAGTTAACGCCAATACCAGTATTAGGTATACTAACACCTAGCGCATATGACTTTGTTAAACTTTCGCCACCGGCCCAATAGTCACGAACTTCTCGGCGAACATTGTAGTTGTCGTCAGCATAACCATTTACTGTTCGATTAATTGCACCAGGATTCAAGGTAAATCCTAAACCAACCCACGAAGCCTCGTACTCTGGCTTTATTCCAGCGTGGTAAGAGAGCGATAAAGGATAACCACCTGATGGACCAGGTACTTCCAGCAACGGCATGTTATAGACAAATTCACCTGTCGCAATGTTTACCATGTCCGTTGTATCAACCGGTTCGAAGCTCGAGAACTCCGGCATCGAAGCCCCAGATGTTAGCGCCCATGCTACCGTGGGACCCACGATATTACATAGGATCTCCAACAGCAAAAATGTAGAAATTGACTTAAGTAAAAATTTATTCCGTATCATAAACATTATTCTAATACTTCATTAATAAGTGGCGGCCACTGCAG
Source organism: uncultured Chitinophaga sp. (assembly GCA_966211525.1). Taxonomy (GTDB): domain Bacteria; phylum Bacteroidota; class Bacteroidia; order Cytophagales; family Cyclobacteriaceae; genus Ohtaekwangia. Next base: position 43,321 of record CBIHOZ010000039.1, read on the forward strand.
GAAATTCTATCGTCGGTATAGCTTCAATATCTTTCATATTAAAACGAAAACGCTGATTACCTATACCTAAGCCAAATTCATTAAGATTGAACTGTATCCATTCTTGATTAATGACCTTTTCGCGGCTGAAGGCGAATAGCAGATCCGTACTTGAACTCATACCGAACGTACGGTTTAGCATAAAATCACGAACAGGTATGGTGTCCATAGACGCTGTTGTCAATGACACATATTGGCTCATACTAAAAGATAAAGTTTGCAATACATCACCGTATGCTTCACTATTCAGCGCATGTATAGCCTCATTACCATCATTTGATAAACTAAGAACAAAATACAGATAAGGTATATACTGCGCTCTGCTCTTCTCCACATCGTGCTGCGATAGATGGGTGTTAGTGGGAATTTGCTGAAATACTATTAAATCCGTAGGATGGTAACTTACCTGTGCAGAAACATTTTCTACTTTGGCGATTTTCATCAACCCATTGGATTCGTCATTGATATAGGACCGAAGCTCATCGGGTCGAAGATGAGTCTTACCACAAGAAATCAACAACAACGACAGCATTACACACACATATGCATTAATATTCATCACTTACCTATAAATTCTTTATTAAGTCCTTCCAGTACCTCGTCCGTGACATCAAGGTCTTCATCAGCATAAGCGAGGTTGCCGTACTCTGTGGCTGCGAGAATAACTTGATATCCTTTCTGCTCACCATACTTCTTCAGGTATACATTTACTTGGGAGAGCACCTCATTCGTCATTTTTGTATCTTCTTGTTGCACCTGGACATCGATTGCCTCTCTGTAATCAGCAAATTGCTTTTGTTTGGAACGTATGAGGTCCTGATTTAGCGAACGCTCTTTAATAGTCATCGATTTACTTTCTCGCTCATATTTAGCGATTAGCTTCTGCACTTCGCTAGCCAATGTATCAATATTGGCTTTCCATGTCGATGTTTTGTTCTGAAACGACATGCGTGCCGTTTGCATGCCTTTGTAATTATGGAGTAATTTGGTGGTGTCTACATAAACAACGCGTCCCTGTTGTTGTATGAGGAGTGTGATAGAGATACAAATAATAGCCAATAGGTTTAATATACCTATTATTAATAGGAAACGTTGCTGCATACGACAGGAGAATCAGGTTAAGAAAAAATTTATAATAAGTACTTCAAAAAGCAACCGTTTAAGCCAACGATTTATTCACCGCTAAACGTTATACTCTCTTGAATTACTGATAACTTTATGCCAAGATATATACATTCAATTTACGTTGCAACATAAAAAGCAAAAAAATCAGGAAAACCTTACATCCTTCGAACTCACAATTTACAATAGGACTTTTACACCACGGCTTTAAATTGATGATGTACATTCCGTTATCCCTTCCTAGACTATATAGCATAAAAATTGATATGATCGAGTTGCTATTTAGAGGCTTTGGATAGGCTATATTTTTGCAATCGTTACTGTAGCTTTATAATAAATTACCACTCGATCATTATATCCCTTGCGTGCAACGCACAGGCTAGGGTACACTCTGATGAATTTACCACTATCTTACTAAAGTCTTGCTGGTAGGTGTAATACCTTCCTACGTATACATAAAATTACATTTGATCGCAATTTGCTTGATATTGATATCCAGTGTATACAGAAATCGTAAGGACTCTGTTAAGACTTAGCCACAACGGAAATATAGCACACAATTGCCGCCAACATAATAGACCAACCTTGCCTTATCAATGAAATACTCGCTCCACATATATGGTTTCCCGCAACGGCATCCGAGGCGGTAAATTCATAATTTTCATACCGTTGGCTCATTTTTCCATGTCCTAGTATTTTTTTTACCATACGCTCTTCAATGGTGGCTAGCATTCCGTTATTTCCACAAAAATCCGCCCGCCGATTTTGAATGCCCGTTAATGACAGACGAAATTCGTTTGGGGCTTATCCCTTCCTCCTTGCCTGCAACGCTAATGCTAGGATACGTTTTTAACAATCTTCCTTCGAGTGAGTATTTCCCCACCGCCTTGCTGTTACGCTTGATGCTTTCATATGTGGATGCAAAATGCATTCTAACATCAATCCGTTTTACATCACTATTATATAGCCATATATAGCCACCTGAAGTCTTTAGTCTGCCGATCGCAACAGCGGAAATAGACCCCGAAGCTATACCGGTATGTTGCTGCGCTTGTCTTGTACTTTCATAGGTACGCACTTTGTTACCCTTTAAATCATATTGTGTCACAGCTCTCCCCTCGTTGACGCGCAGTGTCTTTGCAAGCGCACCTCGGTATATATTCCCTTTCGTCCGCCATACATAGCCTCCTGCAGATAACGTATCACTATTCAAAGCAGCCGAAACATTCGAGGGATGTAGCCTACAAGCTTTGGCCGCAGAAGAGATACTCGCATACACAGCCAGCTTCTTCCCATTGACACTATATTGAATGACTTCTTTTCCGGTCAATGATTTTCTTTCAGCATAGGTCTTGGGTATCGGCTCGAGCCTATTGACATCGGTCACTGACGAAAACTTCCAGATATAGCCACCAGCTGTTTTATTGTGGCCATTGACATTCTTCTGGATATTAGCCACAGTAAGACCCGTTTCGCGCGCAGCTGCTTCGATCGTAGGGTAAACCTTTAGCTTCTTCCCGTCCAAGGTATACTGCGTAACGGGCTTACCAATGCGATGCTCACTATATTCTCCTTTATATACATCACCCACAAATCGCCAGACGAAGCCATGTGACGTCTTGCTACGCTTATGAGCGCAATCCAGTAACGTTGAAGCATTGAAGCCGGTTTGTATTGCTGCCTGGCTGACACTACTAAATTCTGCAACCTTCTTCCCGGATAGTGAATACTGCACTAATGCTTGCGGCCTATTCTTAATTTTATCGCGATACTCACCGCGGTATAGATCACCATCATAGCGCCATACATAACCACCACAGGTCATCGT
>CBIHOZ010000040.1:0-46211 GCA_966211525.1 uncultured Chitinophaga sp.
CCAGATCTTGATGGTTGAATATACGGTAAGCGCATGCATGATCTTTGTGCGCAACGCATAGTAAAAAGACGGGTCACGAAACATTTCCGTAACCGTAATGGAAAGATGCTGTATAAATTTTTCAAATATATATTCATCTTCCCGGATCATGCAGCCGAGCGTATCGAACGAATCTATTTTCTGATGATCCATAAACGATATACTTCTCCGCATCAGCGAAGCTTCCTGGTAGTTGGTGAAGTCGTATCCATAATGCGAATGGATAGACTGGAGAAATTTTCTGAATTCGTCTGAACTTGCGCGCATAGTACCTGATTATGATTTATATAACCACACACGCATCAGCGAAAGCAACTGCCGTGTGTTTACAGGTTTTGTAACGTAGTCTGACATACCTGCTGCCAGACATTTCTCACGATCGCCTTTCATCGCTTTTGCAGTTAAGGCGATGATGGGAAGCCGGGTATATTTACCCGACTTACGAATCGTGATCGTAGCTTCATAACCATCCATCTCCGGCATCATCACATCCATCAGGATGATATCGATGGATGGATTGGCATTCAATACTTCGATAGCCTCTCTTCCGTTTTCGGCTGTGAGACAAGTCAGTCCTTCGTCTTCCAGCACGTTGGTAAGAGAATATATATTTCGCATATCATCATCTACAATCAATACGGTTTTACCTTCGAGCACGGCATCCGACCGGTGCAGCTTGCGGATTATATTCTGCTTTTCCTGTGGCAGATTTGCTTCCACGCGATGGAGGAACAACGTTGTCTCATCGAGCAGACGTTCGTACGAGTACGCTGTTTTTAATACTACGGTGTTGGCAAGCCGCGTCAGTTTTTTATTTTCTTCTTCGGTGAGATCCTGTGCTGCATATACAATCACCGGTATAGCATTGAGTTGTTCGTTGGCTTTTATTTTCTCAAGCAAGGTAAAGCACGATGTGTCGGGTAAACCCAGGTCTACAATAACACAGTCCACTGCATTTTCCGTCATCAGGTCATACGCCTGTGTACACGAGTAGGCAGGTATACAGTGTACATCACCGTTGCCGATCATATCGCGCATAGCCTGGTTGTCCATCTCATTATTCTCTACAATCAGCAGCCGTTTATATTTCCGATTGGCAAAGTCTTCGAGTTTATCGAACACATGCTGCAGATCTTCTTTGCGGATTGGTTTCTTGATGAAGTCAAAGGCACCGAGTTTCATCGCTTCACGTTTCATGCTATAGCCGGAGATGATCTGGATCGGAATATGACGTTGTTCCGGATCACTCTTCAATTGGCGTATCACTTCCGTGCCATCCATATCCGGAAGTTTCATGTCCAGTAATATAGCATCGGGTTTATAGGCATGTGTATAGTGCAGCGCTGTGGTGCCGTGATGTGAGATGATGCCTTTATAATCTCGTTCTCTTACAAAAGCGAGCAGTACCTGTGCAAATTCTTTATCGTCTTCAATGATCAATACTCTGCGACTATTCTCGGTCAGGGTATAGCGATCGTCATCCGGTATATCTTCCTGGTCGGGGAGTCGCTTATCGATCTTGGGCAGTTCCGGTATATAGTCTGGTATACGTGGCTTAGCTTCAATCGTGGTTGCGTGCGCAGCAGTTGATCCGTGTTTTTCACCGGTATAGATTAGTGGCAGATAGAGTGTAAAGGTACTGCCTTTACCTTCTTCACTTTCCAGATGGATTTCTCCTCCAAGCAGACCGGATAGTTCACGGCATATTGACAAGCCGAGACCTGTGCCGCCATATTTACGTTTATCCGTGCTGTCTACCTGGCGAAACGCTTCGAAGATCATTTCCTGTTTATCTTTCTGAATGCCAATGCCCGTATCCGAAACCGAGAATGCTACAACTTCGGCAATTTTATCCCACGGTATATTTTGTAACCTGACGTTGGCGGCAGGCGGATGTATACTGAGTTTTACTTCACCACCGGCCGGAGTAAACTTGAATGCATTGGACAGTAAATTTCGCAGGATCTGCACCACACGCTGTTTATCACTCTCGACAACTTTATTATAGCCTGGAAGAACTTCAATTTTGAAATTGATAGATTTACTCTTGGCTACCTGCGAGAACATCATGGTAAGATCATTATTCACTTCCACGAATGTGAACTTATCAATATCGATATCCATCTTGCCGGCTTCCACTTTGGAAAGATCGAGTATATCGTTGATGAGCGTGAGCAGTTCATTACCGGAGTTATAGATAACATTGGCGTACTTCAGTTCTTTCTCGGTAAGCGAATTGTTTTTGTTTTCCAGCAACAACTGTGTGAGTATAAGTATACTGTTGAGCGGTGTGCGCAACTCATGCGACATGTTGGCGAGGAACTCCGATTTATACTTACTCAGCGATTCAAACTCCTGCGCCTTTGATTCTATTTCGGTTTTCGCTTTTTCAAGTTGTTGCTTTTCATTTTCAAGCAGGTTCGCTTTTTCTTCCAGCAGTGCGTTGGACTCCTGCAGTTCTTCCTGCTGTACTTTGAGTTCTGCTTCTGATTTTTCGATCGATTCAAGTTTCTCCAGCAACTCATCGTTGAACTGGCGCAACTCTTCCTGTTGTGATTCCAGTTCTTCCGCCTGATGTTGTGTTTCTTCCAACAGTTCTTTGAGACGTACGCGCGATTGCGAAGAGTTGAATGCAATGGCTATGGAATTGCCGATCATTTGCAGGTACTCCAAATCCAGCGGAGTAAAGGCATGGGTGGAAGCGATCTCGATCACACCTTTCACTTTGCCAATATAGAAAAATGGATATACGAGTATATTTACCGGTATACTTTCTCCGATGGATGAAGTGATTTTTATATAGTCAGCCGGTACATCGTCTACCAGTATATATTTTTTGCTTTGCGCTGCTTGTCCTACCAGCGATTGTCCAACAGCAAAAGATTCGCGTATGGCAGCATTCTCGAGTGCATAGCTGCCAGTGAGGTAAAGTTGTCCGTTCTCCAACAGATATAGGGCGCCTACCTGGGCCTTGAGGTATGCAGCAACATGTCCGATGATGTCGGTGGCGAGACTGCGTACGTCTTTTTCTTCACGGAGTATAGCATTCAGTTCATGATTGCCGGCCAGCAACCAGGCTCTTGTTTCTTTCTCCCGCGACAACCGAAGCAGGTTTGTTTTCATGTTAAGCAGTGCTTTGCCCAGTGCATCCTGGTCACTGCGCACGGATACATCGGTTTGGTAGTTGCCCTCGCCAATAGATTCTGCTAATTGGACATACCCTTTAAACACAGTGATCATGTGGTTGAACGAGTGTGCAAGCTGTCCCATTTCATCTTTGGAAGATATATCCAGTGTGAAATTTATATCACCGTTGGTAATGCGCTCTGTAGCTTCCTTCATCCGGTTAACAGAGTTCGCTATTTCTTTTATAGACAGAATTGAAATGATGATGAGTACAATAATGACAATGCCGGAGAGAAGTATATTACGAAAGTACGCAGCATCTATATCTTTTGCTTCTGCTTGTATACTGGCTCGCATCATGTCGAACGCCCGCAGGTCGCAGGCGTGCAGGGCATCGATCGCGGCTGTTGTCTGTTGCATCCATTCTTCCGGTGTCGCGGTAGAACGCGTGCGACTTTGTGTAAAAGCAGAATCTATCGTGGCCTGCATGTTGTGTACCGCGGGGTTTTTGCTATACGTGTTATCGTAATATTCCAGTAGCCCGGGCGTTGTGTAGTTTCTGAACTTGTGCAGGTTGATATCGAACTTGCCTTTGTTGGCTGCAAACATTCCATACCCATGCTGTTGAAAGCCCCGGTGATGTATAGCGCGGTATAGATCGCTGCGCATCACGGACAGAAATTCCTGCGCATATAGCAGGAACAGTACGCACTCCTGCTGATTTTTTATTTCCATGTTGGAAGCGTGCCGCCACACTTCACTGATCTCGTTGAGCAGTGCCAGCGTGAACTTGTCCTTGCCGGCTGTTTGTAACGGATCTCTGCGTTTTATAGCGTTGAGCAATGAATCGATGCGTGTGTTGGTTGTCCCGGTGCGAAAGAAGAATTGTTCCAAGCCTGCCAGCGACTGGTTGGTTTGTTCCTGCAGCCGAAGGATCTCGGTTTTATTTCCGTGCGGTGTGGCAGCCAGCACAGTAGCAAAGCTCTGTTCGTTCTGAACGTGATGTATGAGGCTGGCAATCTTTTCGATAGCTTCCAGGTCTTGGCGGGTTTGTGCATTAATTTCCTGGTGTGCCCATTGGATAGCGATTGTCTTCTGAAGGAAATAGAGTACGACAGAAAAAGGAAGTATAGCTAACAGGATTAATTTATTGCGAACGGAAAGGTTACTGAGAAATTTCATTTGAACGGAGTTATAACTAAGCTTAAAAAATTACCCACTTTGTATTCATGAAGCGGTATAAGTATTTATAAACGTATACCTATATCCGGCACGGTGTGAATGTGTTCATGGTTAATCTTTACCGTTGTTGCTACATGCCCTAAACATGCTCAACAGGCAACTTTACTAAATCTAACAATCTGCCATCGAAATGAAAAGAGATATTTTCTGCATTACACCGTTACTTCGACTGATTTGTGACGAAAAATCAAATTGATCGATAAGTAGCTGTATCACAATATGCTGTGAGTTTAAACACTAAAATGAAAGCATCCCTTTGAAAATGAAAATGTGATTGACGGTTTTCATAGTTATATACCCCATAAACGTTCGGTATAAATACGGAGCAGACTTTAGGTAAATAATCCATCAGTCAATCACTATTAATGCAGGGCGTTGAATCATGCGCTTCCTGTCATCTTTGTACAAAACTGCATCTATAGCAGTGTGTTGATACGGCTTAATCTACTATACCTTGGAAAACATGAAAGAGTTTGGCAAAAGAAACATTGTAACATTTGCTATCGTGCTGGTGGGAGTTTTACTGATTGTAAATGCTTTTTCGATTTTTCGGAATCGTAAAACAATCATTGTCAATAATATTATCCGGCAGGAGTCGGACACTATTATTTTTCAAACCAACCAGCTTGTAAATTTTTACCTGCACAATCTTGATCTGGGTATACGCGCATATGGTGCAACCCGTAACCGCGAACTGATGGGCCCGATGGAAGCTGCGCTCGTTGACGGAGAGAAGATGTTCAAAACGCTGGAGAAGGATCTGCTGGATCAGTCGTACGATGTTACAGAGCTGCGACAACTTCAAAAAGATTTCATGGGATACGGGGAGTTCTGCAAGCAAATGGCAGCTATGGTTGAAGCGGATAGTATGGCTACATTTCAAAAGATGCTGGCCGAGAACCGCGGGCTTCAGGTATGGATGCGCTGGAATGATATCGGTCAGAAAATTATCTTCTTCGAAAAGGAATTGAACAAAGAAGCCGAAGGTGGTTATAACGGTGCGATGGACAACACACTATACCTGCAGTTTTTCATTCTGCTTACCGGTTTGCCAACGCTGGCGTTTGTGGTCACGAAAATCAAGAAAGACACCAAAGACCGGAGTCGCCTGCTGAAAGAGCTGGAGCGAAACAATCGTCACTATGTTTTCAATCCGGGCGAGCATGTAGAGTTTCATTCACACGAGGAAGTAATCGAGCACTCCATCCGAAATTTTCAGAATGCCAGTGAGTTTATTGATAGTATATCGCACGGTGAGTATACCGTTGCGTGGCCTGAACTTAACGACACGAATCACTCGCTAAATGAAAACAACCTTGCGGGACGCCTTACAAAAATGCGCGACCAGTTAAAGCAATTCAAGAAGGAAGAGGAGAAGCGATTGTGGAGTAATGAAGGACTTACGAAATTTTCGGAGATCGTACGCAATCATCAGCAAAACCTGGGCGAACTCTCCAATGAAATTGTTCGCTTCCTGTCCAAATACCTTCAGGCCCCGCAATGCGGACTGTTTATACTCAACGACACAGAGGAGAAACCATATCTCGAACTGAAAGCGTGCTATGCATACGACCGCAAGAAATTCATTGAACGCAAAATTGATATTGGTATAGGGCTGATCGGACAGACTTACCTGGAGGGTGAAACAACATTGCTCACCAAAGTACCGAAGGGATATACCTATATTACATCAGGCATGGGCGAAACATCACCATCCTGTGTGTTGATACTACCGATGAAGTATAACGACAAGATTGAAGCGATCATTGAACTGGCGAGTCTGAAGATTTTTGAAGAACATGAAATTGCATTCCTGGAGAAAGCAGGCGAGTTTGTAGCAGCCGCAGTGCAGGGAGTACGAACAACCGAGCGAATGCATACCCTGCTGAGTTCATCGCAGGAGCAAACCGAAGCTATGCGCGCGCAGGAAGAAGAGATGCGCCAGAATATGGAAGAGCTTTACTCCACGCAGGAAGAAGTACAACGAAGAGAGCAGGAAGCATCGCAGCGCATTCTGCAATTGGAAGAAGAACAAAAAGTACTGCAACTCAAATTGCAACAGGAGGAAAGACTTAACCAGGAAAATGAATTAAAGAACCAGGCACTGGCCAATGCGCTTGAGAAACTAAAGGAGCGCGAAGAATCGCTGGTGCATCAGCTGCAACAGCTACAAGCTTCCGGCAATAGCAAGTTGTAGTCGGTTCATTCAATCAGGAATTGTCTTCTATTATAATAATATAACTAGCGGATTTTTATAGCATGCAACTGTTCAGAAGTGAGCAGTTGCATTTCTATGAATGGGCACTCCGTTTCCTGGCGGTGCTATATATGCCGTTTACAATCGCAGAAATGCATTTTTTCAGTGTGGCACCTGTTTCGTTTCGGGTGATCGTGAATTAACACTGCCAGGCATTGCGCTGGGTGGTGTGCCAGTAATCACTATATTCATACCACTATGTTGCGACACAACTTGCTGCTCATTTACCGGAACTTCAAAAGATTCAAGAGTACATTTTTTATTAACCTGCTCGGGCTTTCAACAGGACTCGCCTGCACATTGCTAATATACCTGTGGGTAAAGGACGAATTGAATGTTGACTCGTTCTTTGTGAATGACGATCGATTGTATGAGATCATGGAGCACCGTGTAAAGACGGATGGTATATGGACGGCCTATACTACATCGGGACCAACAGCAGAGACGCTGGCAAATGAAATGCCGGAAGTAGCGTATGCGGCTGCCGTAGGTCGTGTTGGCAAATCAACGGTATCGGTAGACGACATGAATTTGCGCGAAACGGGTAAACCAGTAGGTGCCGATTTCTTTAAGATATTTTCCTATACACTTTTAGTCGGAGAAACAGATAAAGTACTCGCGGATAAAAATTCCATAGTGATCTCGGATGAACTCGCGATGCGATTGTTCAAGACAACCGAAAATATAGTAGGGAAAACGATCGATCTCGATCATGATTTACAGTTCCATGTATCGGGTATATTTAAGAAGATGCCCGCCAATGCATCCGATCAGTTTGATTTTGTATGGTCGTTTGAGCGATTCAAAGAAGGTAAAGAATGGCTGCAGGGATGGGGCAGTACATCTGCACTTACGTATGTACTGTTGAAGAAAGATGCATCGGTAGATGCCTTTAATGAAAAGATAAAAGACCTGGTAAAGCAGAAAACGGATAACAACGTTATGCATCGCACGATGTTTGCCAAGCGATACTCTGAGATATACCTCTACAGTAAATATGAAAACGGAGTGCTGGTGGGCGGACGGATTACCTATGTAAAATTGTTTAGCTCCATTGCTGTATTTATACTCATTATAGCATGTATAAATTTTATGAACCTGTCTACTGCCAAAGCATCGCGCAGAATTAAAGAGGTTGGTATAAAAAAAGCAGTTGGTGCTGGTCGCAGAACATTGATCAGTCAATACCTGGGAGAATCGTTGTTGTTGAGTTTTCTGTCCCTGCTGCTGGCGTTGCTGGTGGTGGATATTGTGTTACCGCATTTCAATACGATCACCTCTAAAAATCTTATGCTTGATTTTGATACTAACCTGGTAGTCGCATTCACGGGTATAGCTCTCTTCACCGGAATTATAGCAGGTAGTTACCCGGCCCTATATCTTTCGGGGTTCAATCCGGCTACGGTATTAAAAGGCAGGATCAATACAGCTGTAGGTGAATTGTGGGCGCGTAAGGGACTCGTTGTTTTTCAGTTTGCGCTTTCGGTAATCTTTATTGTGTCAGTGCTGGTGGTATATAAACAGATAACGTATGTACAGTCGAGCAACCTGGGCTATAACAAGGATAATATACTATATTTTGGACGCGAAGGTAAGCTGTGGGATACCGGAACACTCGAAAGCTTCCTGGCTGAACTGCGAAATATACCCGGTGTTGCCGGAGCTTCTACGCTTAATCATGATTTTACCGGGCACATGAGTGGCACGTATGGTGTGCAGTGGGAAGGTAAAGATCCGGAGGATGCTACCGAGTTTGAAAATTTTACTGTGAACTATGATGTGATGGAGATGATGGATCTGAAGATGGCCGAAGGACGCATGTTCTCGAAGCAGTTCGGAAGCGATAGTGCCAGGATCATTTTCAACGAAAAGGCTATTGCTTTTATGGGACTGAAAGATCCGATTGGTAAAACAGTTAAGTTGTGGGGAGAAGATCTGCAGATTGTTGGTGTGGTAAAAGACTTTCACTACGAGTCGCTGCATGAAAATTTAAAACCGGTGTTCTTCCGTCTCGCTCCACAAGACACCCATATTGTGATGACACGCCTGGCGGCTGGTCGTGAGAAGGATGCGCTGGAGCAAATACAGAAACTATATCTCAAGTTTAATCCCGGTTTTATTTTCGAGTATACATTTCTAGATGCCGAATACCAGGCGCAGTACGCTGCCGAGCAACGCGTAGCTATACTTTCAAAATACTTTGCCGTGCTTGCTATTTTTATATCATGTCTCGGGTTGTTCGGTCTTGCAGCCTTTACGGCCGAGCGCAGGCTGAAAGAAATCGGTATACGCAAAGTACTCGGCTCAAGCGAGATGGGTATTATCTTCCTGCTGTCAGGTGATTTTACCAGGATGGTGCTGCTGGCGGTTGTCATTGCTATACCGGCAAGCTACCTGTTAATTACGTACTGGCTGGGCAGCTTCGCGTATCGCATTCCTTTGACATGGTGGTACTTTGCGCTGGGTGGTTTGCTGGCATTGCTAACGGCATGGGCCACCGTGGGTACACAAGCCATCAAGGCAGCCCGTGTTAATCCGGCAAAGTGTCTCAAAGATGAATAACATCCGGTTGGTATACCGGATATATACTACTTATTCCCTTAACCCAATATTTGTTTAAGTATGTCTGATAATTTTTAACTTCATGCCATTCAGCATTTCGCTGGTCAGATATGTTACGTTAAAATTACAGCATCATGGAATACAGACAACTGGGCGGTTCGGGATTGCGCGTGCCCGTATTGAGTTTTGGTACAGCGACCTTTGGCGGTGGAAACGAATTTTTCAAAGCGTGGGGTGCAACACAGGTAGAGGAAGCAAAGCATCTTGTTAATCTTTGTCTTGATGCCGGTGTAAACTTCTTCGATACAGCCAATGTATACTCTACCGGTATGTCGGAGGAAATACTCGGTAAAGCTATAGCCGGTAAACGCGACAAAGTATTGATCTCTACCAAGGCTACATTTCCGATGAGCAACGGTGTGAATGACTACGGTTCTTCCCGCTATCATTTATTAAAAGCGTGTGAAGAAAGTCTGAAACGCCTCGGTACGGACTATATCGATATATACCACCTGCATGGCTTCGATGCCAATACACCGGTAGAAGAAACGCTCAACACGCTGAACACATTGGTGCAGAGCGGTAAGGTACGGTATATAGCGTGCTCCAATTTTTCAGGGTGGCATCTTATGAAATCCCTTTCTATATCCGAGCGCTACGGCTGGTCGAAATATATAGCGCATCAGGCGTACTACTCATTGGTAAATCGCGACTTTGAATGGGAGTTGATGCCACTGGCAATTGATCAAAACGTTGGTACCATTGTGTGGAGTCCGTTATCGGCGGGAAGATTAAGCGGTAAATACAGGCGTAACCAACCGATGCCAAAAGATGCGCGCATTGCGCAGGGAGGAAGTCCGGTGCCGGCCTTCGCTGTATCAGACGAAGTGTTCTACAACATCATCGATGTGCTGGATGAGATCGCAGCGGAAACTGGTAAAAGTATAGCGCAGGTTGCTCTCAACTGGTTGCTGCAAAGACCCACGGTATCGAACATTATTATTGGTGCGCGTAACGAAGAGCAGCTCAAACAAAACTTCGGTGCGGTAGGATGGAACCTTACCCTGGAACAGGTTAAGCGCCTCGATGCGGTAAGCGAAGTGCCGGTGATATATCCATACTGGCATCAGCGTCAGTTCCCTGCGTTAAACGCAGCACCGAAATTATACCGCGACTAATTTTATAGCAGAATGATTCATACTAAAAAAATATATAGCCACGCGTGGGTGTTGTGGATATTTTGTATACTGTACATGCATGCCGGCATCGTAGCCTGTGCACAGCAGAAAAATCCGCAATTTAATGTGATCGGGTTTTATACAGCGAAGCATGACCTGGCGCACATCAGTTATGTGCATGAAGCCAACCGTTTCTTTGCTGAAGCTGCCACGAAGTATAATTTCAAGTATGATTCCACGAATGATTGGAGCAATCTGAATGCTTCCTTCCTCGCCAAATATCAGGTTGTACTTTTCCTGGATACGCGTCCGGATTCACTGGAGCAGCGTGAAGCTTTTCAAAAGTATATGGAGCAGGGTGGTGCCTGGATGGGTTTTCATTTTGCAGGCTTTGCGCTTACACCTTCTACCTATCCGCAGAATTGGGATTGGTATCACAATACATTTTTAGGTTCCGGTGAGTATAAAGGAAATACATGGCGGCCTACGAGTGCTATACTTCGGGTGGAGGATAAAAAGCATCCTTCCGTGAGAAATATACCAGCAACGTTCAAATCGTCACCGAACGAATGGTATAGCTGGAAGAATGATCTGCGTAAAAATCCGGATATAAAAATATTACTTTCGATCGATGCGAAGAGTTTTCCGCTAGGCACTGGCCCGAAGCAGCACGAGATCTGGCACAGCGGTTATTACCCCGTGGCTTGGACGAATACGAAATATAGAATGATCTATATTAACATGGGACATAATGATATGGACTATGGCGGCACGAATGGAACGTTGTCGTATACGTTTCAGAATGAGGTGCAGAATAGGTTTGTTTTGGATGGGGTGATTTGGTTGGGGGAAGGAAGTAGGAGTAAGAAGTAAGGAGTAAGAGGTAAGAAGTAAGAAGTAAGAAGTAAGAAGTAAACTTTAGGCGGAAGTATATATTTAGGATTTTCGGTATAGCTAAATCAAATCTTCTCGTTTAAAGCGGTTGTGGAGTTTTTCGAAGGCCTGGGCGGGGTCAAATTCTTCCGGTGATGGTAATGGAGTTTTACCATAGAGCATGTCGATTTCCGATTTAAGGGTTGGGTTTTCAGCCCAGAGTATATCCAGCTTGGCTAAATCCTGCAGGCTGGTTTCTGCTTTCAGATACCGTTTTATAAGCGACCATTCCTGCGTGTTCAGTCTTTTCATCGACATGCTGTATACATTGAAAAGACGAATTTATAGTCATATTACCCTGATCAAAAAGCCTGTTGAATTTTTTATACAAAGTGTATTAATGGCATTTACCCGGTTATCTGCAGTGAACCGCGCAGGTGCTTTAATGCCCGGCTCATTTGAGTCTCTACCGTTTTAATGCTGATATTTAGTTTACTGGCTATCTCTTTATACTTCAAGCCATGTTCGCGACTTAGTTCAAAGATAAGTCTGCACTGACGCGGTAAACTTGCAATGGATTTTTCTACATGGCGGTTAAGCTCCTGCTCAATGAGCAGGTCCTGGCTGTCGGTTAATTCTGCAGCCAGTTGCATGGCAGCTTCCAGATCGCACCATACGGTCTTCTTTATTTTGCGCAGGTAATCGAAGGCCCGGTTCCGCACCGCGGTAAACAGATATGCTTTGGGCGATGCAATCACAATCTGCTCGCGGTTCTTCCAGATAGTATAGAATACATCGCTCACCAGTTCTTCAGCTACTTCTTTCACGTGCACGAATCTTACGCAGAACACACACAATGGAGAATACATATCGGCAAACAATTTCTGAAAGGCAGTATAATCATTCTCCTGAAGAATGCGATTCATCAGCGAGTTGATGTCCTGGGACGATCCCTGCTTAATTCCCGGGAATTTTGGACTGCTTTCCGAATGAATAGTAGAAACGGGTATAGACTTATTCATAAACGAAATCGATTGATTATTCTAATTTTCAACTTTTTTCAAACATTAATAGCACTGTTCGTGTAAATTTTCGAAATATTTTTCCGAGACCGTTCCCGGGATCGGGGTCGAAACATTATTTTTATGGATCCTGATTCTACCCTGTAGCACTATGCAGAAAAAAGTAGTTACCATTAAAGACATCGCCCGCATGCTGGGCATCTCGAAGTCAACAGTCTCACGCGCGCTTGCCGGACGATCCGATATACACCCGGAAACAAAACAGAAGATCCTTGATCTGGCCAGTCAGTTGCAATACGAGCCCAACACACTCGCTATAAATCTCAAGCAACAAAAGACGAATACTATAGGTGTGATTGTGCCGGAAACGATCAATCGCTTTTTTGCACGTGCTGTCGGTGGTATACAAAAGCAGGCTGATATGGCAGGCATGAATGTGATGATCTGTCAATCGAATGAGTCCTATATAGCAGAGAAGAAAAATTTGCATTCGCTTGTCTCAAGCCGCGTAGACGGAATCATTGTCTCCATCTCAACCGAGACCGATCGCTCCGATCAATTTGCTTCACTAACCGAGAAAGGTATACCGCTTGTATTCTTCGATCGTGTATTTGAAAATATAGTGGCCTCGCAGGTTGTTACTAACAACTATGAAATTGCTATGGAAGGAACGGAGCATCTGATTGAACAAGGTTGTAAACGTATCGCTTTTGTTACCGGACCTGAGCATTTGTTTAACAGTCGCGCGCGACTTAACGGTTATCTCGATGCACTGCGCAAACATAACCTGCAAGTGAAGGACTCTTATATAGTACACTCGCATTACCGGAGTGATAAAGTAGAAGAGTATACACGTTACCTGCTCAACCTGCCGCAGCGGCCGGATGCCATCTTTGCCATCAACGATTATGCTGCGCTTGAAATGATACACATCATGAAGAAGAATGGCTTGCGTATACCACAGGATGTTGCAGTACTCGGTTTTAATAATGAAAACCTCTGTCGCTTTGTAGAGCCATCGCTTAGCAGCATTGATCATCCGGCTCATGATATAGGCGCGAGCGCGGCTGAGATGCTCATTAATCATATTCGCCATCACGATATGAAACCGGAGAAACGTGTCATTAAAAGCAGCCTCATCATCCGCGAATCATCCCGTGTTCAATAGAAATCAACAAACCTTTTACTTTCAATACACGAGCTTTGTTTTGCCAGTCGAATTCCTAATCTTGTATAATCAAAAGACTGCATTATGGAAGGTGTGAGTGTTGCTGCACAGCTTAATAACCCGAAAACGGTTCGCGCCTGGTATATGTACGACTGGGCCAATTCAGTTTACTCGCTTGTTATAACAACGGCTATTTTTCCGATCTACTATAAAGCTGTTGCGCAGAACAATGGAAGCGATGTTGTCCAATTCATGGGCGTATCCATTCAGAACTCCGTGTTGTATAGTTACGCATTGTCGTTTTCGTTTCTTGTTGTAGCCGTGATACTTCCCTTACTCTCCGGTGCTGCCGACTATACCGGCAACAAAAAAACATTCATGAAGTTTTTTGTGTGGCTGGGAAGTCTTTCGTGTATGGGACTATATTTCTTCGAAGATATACATACACTCGAGTGGGGCATTGCATGTTCTATACTGGCCAGTATAGGATATTCCGGAAGTCTTGTTTTTTACAATGCATTCTTGCCGGAGATCGTTACGCACGATAAATATGACATCACCAGTGCCAAAGGTTTTTCCATGGGCTATTATGGCAGTGTTATATTAATGGTCGTATGTTCTTTGCTGATCATCAACCACGAGTCATTTCCATTTGCCAATGAAGGAGAGGCTACACGCTTTTCATTCTTGCTGGTAGGTGTATGGTGGATTGGTTTTTCGATGATACCCTTCGCTATACTTCCGGATAATCCGTACGCACGTAAACCAGTTGATAACATCTGGACAAAAGGATACGAAGAGATCCGATCAGTGTGGAGGAGTCTGAAGAAATCACCTGATTTGAAACGATTCCTTACAGCATTCTTTTTTTACAACGGAGGCGTGCAGGCCGTGATGTACCTCGCTACACTTTTCGGTACAGACGTATTGCATTTAAAAACCGACAGTCTCATCATGACGGTGGTGATCATTCAACTTGTGGGTTCTATAGGTGCGTGGTTGTTTGCGCGCGTATCGCAGGCAAAGGGAAACCTATATTCGCTAACGATGATGATTATACTCTGGATCGGAGTATGTATAGGGGCTTACTTTGTTACAACGGAATATCAATTCTATGCACTCGCGTTTGTAGTCGGTATGGTTATGGGAGGGATTCAGTCATTATCGCGGGCAACATATTCTAAACTTATTCCGGTTGACACCATCGATCATACATCCTACTTCAGCTTCTATGATGTTACCTATAATTTGTCGATCGTGGCAGGAACATTTTCGTATGGCTTCATCGATCACATTACGGGCAGTATGCGCTATAGCGCACTTACCCTGGGCCTATACTTTATTATAGGTATGCTTGTACTCTTTACAGTGAACCCTGCGAGCATTCGAAAAGTGAATGCTGCAGTATAAAGGATCAATTAGTACTGAAGGTGTTTTACGGTTGCTCCGTTGTTGATCAACTGGCGCAATGAATCAATGCCGATCTTCAGGTGGCGCTCCACGTATTGCTTGGTAACAGAGCCATCGCTTACTTCCGTCTTTACACCTTCCGGCACCATCGGCTGATCAGATACCAGTAACAATGCACCTGCAGGAATTTTGTTATAGAATGCTGTACTGAATATAGTGGCAGTCTCCATGTCGATAGCCTGTGCACGGATCTTTCGCAGATACTCTTTAAATTCTTCATCCCATTCCCAAACCCTGCGGTTGGTAGTATATACGGTACCGGTCCAGTAATCTTGCTTGTAATCACGAATGGTTGTGGAGATCGCTTTCTGCAAAGCGAACGAAGGTAATGCAGGTACTTCTGCCGGGAAGTAATCGTTGGACGTACCCTCACCACGAATAGCTGCGATGGGAAGGATCAGATCACCAAGATTGTTTTTCTTTTTCAGTCCGCCACATTTACCGAGGAAGAGCGCAGCTTTTGGTTGTATAGCGCTGAGGCAATCCATAACGGTTGCTGCATTGGGACTGCCCATACCAAAGTTGATGATGGTGATACCTTCGGCCGTGGCGCAACGCATAGCGCGGTCGAGCCCGACAACCTGGGTGTTGTGCAGCTCGGCAAACATCTTAACATAATTGTCGAATTTGGTCAGCAGTATATATTTACCAAACTGATTGAGCGGCAGACCAGTGTAACGGGGGAGCCAGTTCTCTACTATTTCTTGTTTTGTCTTCATGCTTCTAAAAATACCAAATCATTGGCGATTGGTGATTACAGGTGGTTTAATTTTGAATTGTTATTAATTACAAAGACGCTGCCGTCTTTGTCTTTTACTACCTGTATAAAATAAAATTGTCTAAAAATAGTTTCTTTGCCGTATGATTCAACTCAACCTTCCGGCATTTGAACATCAGGTAAAACAGGCTGATGGCAAGCACTGGATCTTTGACGTGTTGCGAAAGAAGTATCTTGTGCTGACTCCGGAAGAATGGGTGCGGCAACATTTTGTACACTACCTCGTCAACGAAATGCAATACCCGCGAACCCTGATAAAGGTTGAGGGCGGACTGTCATACAACAAACTTTCCAAGCGATCAGATATAGTGGTGTTCGACCGGAATGGTAAACCCTGGATGGTTATTGAATGCAAAGCTCCCGATATAGCGATCACCGAAAGCACTGTGCGCCAGGCATCCATGTACAACGCAACACTGCGGGCAAACTTCCTGGTGGTAACAAACGGTATGCGACATTTTCTCTTCGAAACAGATTGGCTGAATAACACCACGCGTGTGCTCGATGCTATGCCTCCCTTCGAAAACTGAATCAAATAAAAAGGGCTGCCGCGTAATGCGACAGCCCTCTATATTTCAGGTTAACCTATAGATCAAGGATTGCCGGCTAAAACAATCTTCTTGCGAACCAGCTCACCTTTAGCCGACCGTAATTGCAGTATATATATACCGTTGGCAAATCCGGTAGTGCTGATAACTTTATTTTTCTCGCCTGTCTTAAACTGGTTGCTATATACTTCGCGGCCAAAGTTGTCGATCAATGCTACCGGCAATGCCTGACTGGCAGCTGAAGGTAATTGAACGTTAAGCTGGCCGTGAGCCGGGTTCGGATATATAGCGACCTGTGCTGCATAGCCGTGTTCAATACCCGTAACCAGGTCTGGCTCTACGGATGCATCGAGTACCTTGGCCTGGTATACATTCTTATTGCCGCCTTCTATACCTTGCACAAATACTACCACGGCACCGTTGCCACTGGTAATCAGGTTACGATTACTCCATACAACTTCGTCAATCGTTATGGTTTGCTGAGGAGCAAGGTCTTGTGTGAGTTTTATACCGGCTGCCGTTGGCAGCATTTCTTTAGCAACGTATACAAACTCAGGATCACCGTTGGCACCGAGCATAGAAGGTTCGGTGATGCTCTTTTCCACAATTGCCGTGAATACATTTACTCCGGCTACCGGCAGTGTCTGTGTAGTAGCGTTGGTAAGTGTCGTTTGTATTCTCACCAGTTCACCATCTTTTACCAGGTTAGTGGCAATGCGGATAGGTGACGGAGTGAGTACACGACTGTTATAAAGATCCAGTAGCCCGGCCGTTGTATTTACTACCGTTCCATCGAGGGCGAACATCGGAGCGTTTGTTATACCATAAAACGCAGTTCGCGAGTTGTTGATCTCAACGTTTGCCTTGTTCAGCGGATCTTCTCCCGGGAATGCCGTGTGGAATTCAATCTTGGCAATCTCGTCAGCGTTGCTGTTGGAGAATGCGCGGAAGGCATCGTTGTGGAGTTTGGTATTGGCTGCCGCTGATGAGTTGGTAAAGTTTTCTACCAATACAGTTCTTGTTCTTTCACCAATGAAAACATTATCGAAAGCAAATCCTTCTCTGCGGGGCAGGTTGCTGGCAAATGCAATCCGGAATACAACCTGAGATTGACCGATCAGGTTATCAAGTTTATAGGTTGCCCTGCGCCACCCGCCATATACACCGGTCCAACCCAAATCGTTGGCCGCCTGACTTCCGGGGCTACTCGATATACCACTTTCATCATACCAGTTAGCACCTTGTCCGATCTGACCGATAACAATCCAATTGCCATCATCTTCAATGTTACCATCGGTGTTATACTGAAGTACGGCACCATCATTCCCCGCGGGTGTATCTGACCATATATCGAGTGAGATGATCGGGCGTGCTGCATTGGCAAAGTTATAGCACTGGCTCAGCACCCACGATTGCTCATTGGTATTACTGTTTCCCGTAAGGTTGGTATCCCATGCATTACCATTGCCGGTTGCAGAATTATCTTTATTCACCACAGCGCCTGCCGGATGACCGTATGCCCACGATGAATTTATACCACCTGCAATCCATCCATCAGCAGTCGCATCAAAGTCTTGTGCGTAAGAGTTTGTCTCGCTGATAGCCGGATACGATGGAACTATATATATAGGCTTCTGCACAGTATCCTTACAGTTAGCGTTGGTAGTTACAATAAGTTGTGCTGAATCGATACCTACTGAAGTATAATTAACAGATGGTGTTTTACCGGTGCCGGCAGAACCTATGGTGAGTGTTCCTCCCTTGGCAAAGTTCCAGGTATACGACTGAATGTTGGCATCCGGTATATTTGATGTACTGGCAGCGAATGCAGTGTTGGAGCCTGTTACCGGATCGTGACATACATTGGCCCAGGTAAAGGCCGAGTTCGGATTCGGATTTACCGTAACTGGAATTTGTGGAGGTGTAATTACACAACCATCCGATGTGGTCATGGTATATTGAACGAGGAAGTTACCGAGTCCGCTGAAGACGTGGCTCGGGCTATAGTATGTTCCCGTAGTTCGGCCTGCGTTTGTTCCGGCAGGTATAGCACCATCACCGGCTACAAGTGAAGCACCGTCACCAAATACCCAGCTGGTGCTCGCAATGGTTGTTGGCGAACCGTTCGGTACCACCGTAGAATTGTTGGTGATCGCTACCGGGAATCCGTTACACGCTGTACCTACCGATATCGAAGCGCTGATGGTTGGCAACAAGGTTATAGGAAGGTCTTGGGAATTCGAACATGTAGTGGATGGGTTCTGATATACTACATGTAAATTATAGGACCCTGGAGAAAGTGATGCCGGATTAAGTTGCACGGTTCCTGCCGATGGGTTTGGTACCAACGCGGAATTTATACCACCTGAACCTGACCACACGCTGTTCGGTGCACTCAGGCCCTGATCGCGTGCTTCGAATACAACCGGTCCACCCGTTAAACAGATCTTGTTTACATCCGGAACGGAAGCGAGTATCGTAAGACTTGGTAACGGCTTAATAGTAACTGCTATTTTGGTAGCGGCACCTTCACAACTGTTTACGGTTTGTGTTGCCAGGAATGAATATGTTCCGGCAGCTGTATTATCAATGCCTAATGCAGCGGCAGTAGGAGAGCTGGTCTGTGTGATAAATGTACCGGTAGATCCATTATACCAACGCACCGATGTACCTGTTACAACGAGGTCGCTATTCGGTACAGCCTGGTTAACACAATACTCGCGGTCGAAGTCTGATGCCGGTGCAGCGGGACTAGGCTTCACAGTAAATGTAAGTGCCAGCGGAGCTTGTCTGCTTTCACAACCATTGATTGTGCGTGTAACATAAAATGTAGATGTACCTGCTATAAGATTGTTTACCGGTGGAAGATAAGAATCTCCGGTTGCATCCGGTGTTACCGGCGGATTGCTGGTATACCAGCTATAGGTTGTTCCGGCAACTGTTGTAGCGGTATAGGGATTGATAACAGTTCCCTGACATATTTCTACAGATGTACCCGGACTGATGTTACCGGCTGGTACAATAGACGGACGTGCGCTCACGGTGAGTGTTTGAGGTGCCGATGTATTGCGGCAGCCTGTAGCGGGATCCGTATAGGTATAGGTAACATTGAAGCTCACCGGATTCCCAACCGTTACACCGGAAACCGATGATGGGTTGAACGTCCACACGATTGGATTACCACCAGAGGTAATCGATGGCTGATACGTTACAGGTGCAGTAAAAAAGTCGTTGGCTGTCGTGTTTGAGTTTGCAGGTGAACCGGTTAATATCACAGACGATTCATCCTGGCAGAAAAATGTTTTTGATATCGGGAAGGTTACGGTTGGTGCACGCTTGATCGTTACAAACTGCCACTCTACGGCTTGAAAGCCAAGTACGTTATGTTCTACTACAAATCCTATATATATACCATAGTTACCTTGAAATGCCTGTGTGCTGGTATACACACTTTGATATACAGCCTGCTTTGGATCGAAGATGTTCGTGGCCGGAGTTGTAATATCTACCTGCCCGGTGCCGTAAACATAGTATACAAACTTCTTAAAGGTATATCCCGGGTATCGGCTCGCGATATACGCGGGACTTACCGACAGTGCAGGCGACTGGTTATCGTTATCGCAGTACTGAACTTCCAGGTTGTTGATGTTGGTTACATATACTTCAAATGATTTTGTAAACGTGAACTGACACTGCTGTCCGGATGGCTTGGTGTAGGTATATACTATATTATAGCTTCCTACAGAAAGGGTAGAAGGGTTAAAGCGATACTCTCCGCTGTTAAAGGTAACGCCAGGTCCTGAAAATACGCCACCAGCCGGAGATCCATCCAATCGCACGGAGGTTGAATTTTTATTGAAACGTGTTTCGTTCGGGTTTACAAGCGCATCACCAGACACAGTAAATCCAAGGCCTACGGGTGCAGCGTCTGGCACTATATTAACCGTTCCGTGAACAGTACCAACAGGATCGCCCGCTATAGATGCTGTACCACCTATACGCGTAATATTGCTGCCACCGGAAGGTGCTGTTGAGCCCGGGTAGCGTACCTTCAAACCTGCGATAGTAATGCTGTTGATGTTGGCCGTTCCGCTAATGGTATAACTGAACTGTACAACGTTTTCACCAGGATAACTTAATGTTGTAGGAGAAGATATATCGGAACCACCGGATACTATTGGTGCTGTTGTATAAGTTTGATCAAATATATACCCTGTAGGGAGGGCAAGCGACAAGGAAACAGTTCCATTGTTAGCAAAGTCACTGGGGTCTGTTTCAGTGATCACTATATTTCCGAGCGTCTGAAATGCACCACCGTAGCATAAGTTAAGCGTAGGTTCCGTAATGTCTACACCGGCACTGGTAATGGTTACACTTCCGGCAGCATCGGCCAACGCATCAGCATGCGTATCATCAGATCCATCCAATGTATAGGTACCCGCCAGGTTGATTCGAAGTTGATTCCAGGTAAATTGTCCGGAGCTGAGTGACGGACTCAACGATTCACCGCCACCGGCTGTTAATGTACCGGAACCTCCGGAAGCTGTTAATGTAATCTGACCGTTATAGTCCAGGTCTGTATTGTTGTAAGGATTGGAATCAACCGCGCGAACCGTAAGTGAGAAGTTCGTATTGAACGGAGTTGATGGCGGGTTTGCCTGGAAGATAAGTTTACTGGCCACTACTGCTATCTGGTTGGTTGTACCGGCCGTTGTTGTAGAAGCACCTCCCGCATTCGCACTGGCAAAGCCTGAACCTGTACCGGTTGTTGTTCCAGTGATAGTGATATGTATAGTTTGTTTATCAATAACAGAAGTTTGAAAGGTAGCCCGCACGTTGATGTTGAATGAACCATTGTCGGCAACTGTTATAGGGGTTGAAGGTGTAAAGGTTACTGTATTACCTGTAACAGATTGTTCAGTGCCCGCTATTTCTGTATTGGCATTATCGTCAAACAAAGCGATTCGTCTTACGTTCGCATAGTTTGTTAATTGTATCGTGATCGAGTTTACTATAGTTGGCTGACCATCGGCATCGGCTGCATCACCGCCATCACGAATGGTAAAGTCGCCCATGGAAAGACTGTTCGTTTGATCATTCGCGATCGTTGCGCTTTGATACGTTCTATAGGCTATAGAAGCTGTTGAACCACCCGTAAAGGTTATATCGGATGCTGCCGAGAATGTAACATCATTGTCAACTGTAAATCCGCCACTTACCCGGTAATTATAGGTTTCAGGATTTACACCGTCCCAGTTGAAAGGTATAACGGCATAGTAATAATCAGTGCTTCCACTCAACCCGGTATCATTAAACGATGTAGTAGCGGAGTTTGTAACGGTGGTAACAAGTGTGCTGGCACCGAGCGCCAATGATGCGGGTGCTACACCGTCTTGTACGCTGGTATTGGCAGGAGCCGAGCCTGTTCTCCGAAGGACAACATATCCGCTTGTATTGCCAATGGTGGAGAATGCTGAGAATGTAAGATTGATCTGGCTATTGCTCACAGCTGTAGCCGTAACAGCAGCGGGCTGTGCATCCGGAACCGGTGAGTATGTAAAGAACGATGACTCTGGCGAGAGTGAAGTGCCGGCTACGTTGGTAGCATATGCGGCATAGTATATTCTTACCCCCGATGGAAGACCCGTGCGTGAATGTGTAAATGCACTTACGGCGGTTCCTCCTTCAGCAAGTTTGTTATCGCTGATGGTTACTCCGGCACTGGTCTTCCATACCGTACCGCGTTCTGTCAGCGTATTGCCACCGTTGGCTGTTACGGTACCTCCCAGTGTAGCGGAGTTTTCATTCGCACCGGTTGCTGTAGGTGACGTTACCGTTGGTGCTTTGGTAGAAGCAGTAGCCGTTGGTGCTGCAGGTGTTGTTTTGAAATTAGGTCCTGTAGAATTATAGGCATATATAACGAACTCAAGATTCTCCCCTGAAGGAAGGCCTGTCCAGGTATAGGAGTTTGCGCCTACCGCATGCGTTACATTGTGTGCACCGGCATTGTCGCTAAGATCCGAATCGTCTGGTACAGCAGTATTGTCTGCAACAGTAGCAAATGTACCGGATGGAACCGTGCGCACCAGGATGAGGTAATGCGTAGGCAGGTTTGCTCCGGTAGAGCCTGTCCAGTTAAGTTGAACCGATGTTCCACTTTGCACCGTAGCCGAAAAGCCGGTAGGGTGGGTGGAAGGTTCCTGTGCAAAAGCCCGGAGCCCGATTACGGAAAGTATAAATGCAAAAAAAAGTTTGCGGGTAAAATTATTCATAGGGTTGAATAATGAGGTTTCTATAAACTATATATGGATCTTCGGTCAGGAAGATATATCTGCTATATATCGGGTGGTATATATACTTGTCAGTTGTTCAGTTCACCGTTTGCATCGGTCTTCATAATAAAGATTGATGACAAACCGGACACATCGTTGGATCCGCAGAGCAGCAAGCCGCCATCGGCTGTTTCACGAATACTGTTAACGGTTTCATTGCCGGCTCCGCCCATTACTTTATGCCAGAGTATATTTCCCTGGCTGTCTATCTTTATCAGCAGTATATCTTTACCACCTTTTCCGAGGTTGGGTGTTGTTTGTACAGATCCTGCTAAGATAAAGCCACCATCGCGTGTTGAGATCAGCGCATCACCGGTATCCTCGCTCGAAGATTCACCGGCAGTTACTGTTCCGTTTCCTGTTAAAAACCGTTCGCCATCAAAGTAACGCTCGCTTCCTTCCATGATATTCCCTTGCTGATTTACTCGGATGAAGAACATATTGCTGTTCGCTCCGGCAGGAGAGGCATACGTTCCGATTACACCGTATCCGAAGGCAACAGACTCGGATGGTTGTATATCATTCGCATAGAGTTGCTGATCGGTTGCTTCACCAAACTGCGAGAAGTTTTCAAATGTTGAATTCTGCTGGATATAGGGTATACCTAAATAAGAGCGTGAAAAATTCTGGTTCTCTTTGAGTAGTGCGGTAGCCCAGATCACTTTTCCTGAAGGCGCTATATGTACCGATTTTGAATTGACATAGTCGCGATCCAGCACATCGTAAGTCTTATACCAGAGTGTGTCCAGTGTAGATGCATCGAGGGAAACCAGGTAAGGCTTCTCGGTGGTTGATAAACCTGCAAGCTTGAAAGAGCCCAGCACGATAACTTCATTCTGATCGGAAAGCGTTACCGAACCTCCGTGTATATCGGTGATGTTGGTAGTGTTCTTACGATCCGCAATGACTACTTTATTCACAAGTGTGCCGGTTAGATTCAACTTGAACAAGCGGGCAGAGTACACCACGAGATCATATACGGAAACATCGCTGGATTCAAGGTTTGACTTTATACTGTCTCCAATAATGTAGTAACCGTCTGTCGCCACTTTCAGCGCTTTGGCCTGGCCTCCCGGCAATACAACATCATCGGCAAGGCGATCGCCATGCGCATCGGTGCGTATAAACAAAATGTTCTGACTGCCGTTGGCCAGCAATTCGTTACCCAGAATCACATAACCGCCATCGACTTCTTCCGCAGTTATACCATATACATTATGCGCTGCTTCATAGAAGCGGATAAACGTACTCCGGTCTTCCGGTTTTGCATCTTCTATATTGTTACAGCTCCAGCACAAACACATCAACAGCCCTGATAAACAAATCCGCGTTCTCATTTTCTTTTATTCAGTTTTTTCGGGTTAAAGATGTTGTGAACATAGCCTGCTGTTATGGAAAGCGAGTTCAGTTTGTAAGTGCTGTCGGCATAGCCGTATTCAAAAGGTAAACTGCTGTCTACACCAAAAGCAGTTTTAGGGGAGTTGATCTTGGTAATGCCGTATAGAAACCGTACTTCGGTTGTGATAAATCCGCCACCGAGTGTAAAGTGTGCACCGGCTGATACAATCCCGCTGAGGTTGAATTTCTCGCGTTGTGTTTTCAGGTCGAACGATTTCTCTTCGATGAACTGGTACCCTTTGCGCGTGCGACTGCCACTTAAGGAAGAGCTCAGCAAGTAATCAGCTTCAACGCCAAGTGCTATATAGGGCTTGAATTTTATGTTGCTGAACTGGTAACGAACGCTGATGGGTAATGAAGCCCAGGTTTGCTTTTCTTCTGCAATGGTAGAAAATGTAGTATCGGTAAAGTTTACGTTGTTGGTATATTCAAAATTACGCTGTACCAGGCCAAGCTCCGGATTAAACACCAGGTTTTTGCTGAACGGGATCTCCGCGGTAATATGAAACTGTAATCCGATCTTGTAATTATACTTACTCTCACCATCGTTAGCTTTCACAGCCGTTACAACGTTCGGGCTACTGGCGTTAACACCAAATTTACCCCCGATGCGATAGATGGGTTTCGTACGGAATGTATTGTAAAGTGCAATGAATTCTGCCGGATCGGTACTGCGGTTAATCTCAAAGTAATGATCGGTACGCAGCAGGTTCAGCATCGCTTCATCTGCTTTCACAGGTTCTTCCAGGTATATATAGGATAAACACAAAAGTTTATAGGCTTCAACTTGTTCCTGCTGTGAGAAACCACCGGTGAGACATTTCTCTAACAGCGCGGGTATTTCATGCAATCGTCCCTGCTCGTAAGTAGAGCGTGCCAGACGCAACGTCTGTGCGCACGATGTTAACTGTGCAAAACTTTCGGAAGAGATCAGTATAAGAATTAAAAAGGGTAGAAGTCTTTTCATTCGTATCAGTTATTATTCGGTGGCAACGATGCACAGGTTGATTCGTAAGGCAAGTCATCTCCCACAAAAATCTCCCATTCGTCTTTATTAATATTTCGTTTTACTTTTTCGCAAAGTATAGTAGACATAACCGGTATCTTGGTTGGCCATGCATGGATCGTGTGCTCTATACCTTTTACAGTTTCGGTAGAGCTGTGAACACTCGCCAGTAACTGCTCATCATCCGGAGTAAAGGCAACGCTCCATACCCAGTCGCTGTGATCGCTTAGTACAATAGGCTGTTCTTTCAGACGATTCATATTCCAGAGACGAACCGTTTTGTCTTTGCTGGCCGTAGCCATGAATGAACCTGCGTGGTTGAAACGAATCTGTTCGATAGATGACGTATGGCCTGAAAGTATACGAATCACCATTTCGCTTTGGGTATCGTAGATCTTTACCACACCGCGGTTATCGCCTACAATAATTCTGCGGCCTTCCGGAGCAATGGTTACCGATGTGAGGTGCGGACCAAGATCTTTTATCTCAGTAACCGCATAGTTATTCTTCACATCCCATATATACAGGCTTCCGTTTTCACCTGCACCGGCAAGTCTTGTACCATCGCTGCTGAGATGTATAGCGTTAATCTTTACAGCAGAGGTAATTACCTCCTGGCTCTTGTTCAGATCCGAGTAACGTATACTCTTACCGGAATTATCGCGCGCAAAGAAACCTTTGCTATCCGGTGTAAAGTTCAGGTTCTCGATGGCGTACGTATAGCCTTCAATTCGCTTCGGTGCAGAAGACATGTTGTTGAGGTTGAATAACTCAACGTAGTTCTTCTTTTCGTTCTGCGTGTTCAAACCTGCCGCTACCAGCCAGTTTCCATCCGGGCTTACATCCAGTGAATAGTATTGATAGTTGCTTTGATTCACGAGTATCTCCGAGCGCCACTGATTACCCTGTTCGCTCCAGCGAATGATCTTGCCATCGCTGCCCGCAGAGTATATATGGTTGCTGGTTATGCGTGTTACAAGGGCACGTGCTGCTCCGCGCTCATGCGCTTCGAGACTTTTTGTAAGGGCGTGTTCCTGTTTTTTCAGCGCATAGTATAGACCGTTGTATATATCGTTATCATATACATAGCCTTCGTGCTCGGAGTTGAATTTGAATGCCTGCTGAGCAATGAGTGACTGCTGTTCCGGATCGTTCAATTCTTTTGATTTCACAGCCATCGCTTTGGCCTGTGCTATATAGCGCTGGCGCAAGGCTTCTGCAGCGTTGCGTATAGCGATAAGCTCCTGTTCTTTGGCAAGCTTCTCGTTTGTCTGCGCACGTTGCGCGTTGATGCGTGCTTCTTCAGCATTCTTGCGTGCAACCTCTGCGTTGCGTTTGGCAAGTTCTGCATTCTGAATAGCCTCCTGTTCTGCCGCTTGCGCAAGTTCACGTTGTTTCGCTTCCGCTTCTTTTGCGGCAAGGGCGGCCTGCGTAGCTTTTTCTGCTTCTATACGTTTATCATCCGCCTCCTTCTCGGCTTTGCGTGCAGCCTCTGCGTTGACTTCAGCCTGCAGACGTTGTTTGTCTGCTTCTGATTTTTGTACGAAGGCATACATGAGGAACAAGAGACATATAACTACTGCGGTACCTAACACGAGTGCCACGATACGCGCACGCTTCAGTTTACGCTTCTGCTCAAGTTCTTTAATGCGTTGTTCGGTTTCCCATTCTTTCTTCGAATACTCGAGGAAGATCATGGTACGCTCGAAGGCAGGGTTATAGCGCTGGCCCCAAACCAATGTTGGCTTGTGCTTCGCTTGCCAGTTCAATGCAAGCTGTAAATCCGGTGGACGCCACAGACCGGCTTTGCCTACCTGGTGCATGGCTGCTGCTTCGGCCAGGCGGGTATACATTTGCACGGCATCGGCTTCGTCATCAACCCAGTTCTTCAACCGTACCCATATACGCATGAGACTTTCATGCGAGATATCGATCATGGATTTGGAAGCTATAGCGGAACCGAATGCTGGTGTAAGTAACGAACGACCCGGCTCGCGGAACAACTCGATCACCGCGGCAACATCCTGTTCCGATACATCGGCAATGGAAGCGATCTCACTTAAACGTGTTGGTCTTCGTATACCAAAGTTCTCACCACGTTTTTCAGTTATAGCTTTGAACATCAGTTCGCAAATGCGTTTCTGATCTTCATCGAGTTCGTCATAAGCTTCGTTCGCGTGCTGCGACAAAGCTTCTGACATCGTTCCTATAGCTTCGTAATGTTTTAGATCGACTGATTCATCTTCATAATCACGATACGATGACCAGTAACTCCACGTACGCATTAACGCGTGCTGCAGAATAGGCAACTGATCCGGATTATCGCCCAGGTCATTCAGCAATTGCTGTACAAGTCGAGGCGCTATAGTAGCACCACCTACTGCTACCGGACCTTCAATCGCTTTGCGTTTCTGGTCGCGTGTAAGCTGTGGTATAAGATAGTGGCTATCGTTGATCTTGCGAGTAAGCTCCGGAAATTGTGCGCAGTCTCCGATAAAATCAGAGCGCATGGTAATCGCTACATATATAGGGGCGTCAGGATAATTAACGGCCTCCATCAACAGGTTTACAAACGCGAGTGTTTCGTTTACCGAGTTCGCATCGTGACCTTCTTTAAAGCGGAAGAGTTCTTCGAACTGATCGACCAGTACCAGGTAATTTACGTCAGCATCTTTACGCGTCTGCTCAATCGCTTCTACCAATCCCAGGGAGCTACTGCGTAGCAGGGTTGAGAAGATGGTACGTTTTATCTTCTTCTCTTCAGCTTCGGCTGCTATATATTCCTGGTTGTTCTTGAGTAATGCTTCTGCCAGGTTATCGATGGGGCCGGCACCAGGGCGTGTTACAACCACCTCCCAGTTAGGACTTGCATCGGTAAGAAAACCTCCGTAGAGGATCGGCATTACACCACAATAGATGAATGAAGATTTACCACTTCCTGAAGGACCGATAACACCCACGAAGCGATTCTTCGAAAGCTTTAGCAGCACTTCATCACTCTGGCCTTCACGACCAAAGAAGAGGTGACTTTCTTCTATCTTGAACGGCCGCAAACCCGGAAACGGATTCGCGGTTAAAGTATTAACACTTACCTCACGCATGGTTAGGCTTTAAATTCCTGTAAAAAATTCTGGAGTAACTCCGATACATTTCGGTTGCCATCGATCACGTGCAGATTCTGACTTCTATAGCTCTCCGCATTCATCGATCCACCGGCCGCAACAATCGCTTTTGCTACGATCGGTTTTTTACGACCGAAGCCTGGTGCTTTCAGCAGGTCGAGTGCTTTCATTCGTACCCACTGCTCATTTACTTTTCCTTTGTAGATGATCGCACCATCGAGGTTGCGCAGATTTTCAATATGCTTTTGTCTCAACTCCAGCAATTCACCTTCAAACTCGGGTATCATAACATCGAAGCCTGATTTCTTTAATGCTTCAATCAACGGCATGGCTTCGTGGTGATCAATCTTGTCGTGCATGAAGTATATAGATCGTCCACCGGTTTCGAGCGTAGCTCTTTTCTCTCCGGCTTCTTCGAGCTCTTCACGCATTATATTTTTAAAATCTTCAAGTGGTGTCTGTAGTATCTCGGCACCTTCCTGTGCTTCTACATCGCGCTTGATGTTTTCTATAAATGCTTTCTGGCGTTCGCTCGCGTGCGTTAGGTTAGGCGATATCCAGATGAGGCGCGTAAACTCCTGGTTGTTTTCCTTGGCTTGTATACTTTTATCAGCAGCCAGTTTGTTCTGTATATCTACTACCGACTTATCAGCACCTTCGGGGATTTCTCCATAGGCACTGCCGATCAAATGTATCGAGAGACTTGATTCATCGAGACTTTTCCGAACAAGTCTTTCAAGGTCTGCTATATTTCCCGGTAAAGTCTGGTTCGGCAAAATGTTGTAGCCATGCCGTTGTAACTCACGCTTGATGATGTTACGCTGTACGGACAAGTCGTGACCAGTTTCTGCCAGGTATATAGTTTTGCGCTTGTAGATTGTTTTTACTTCGGCAGGCGAGTTCGCGTTCTTCAGGAAGAGCAGGATCTCATATATATCATACGCCAGGTCTACCATCTTCATCCAGTACTGGCGTTCTGCTTCCGTGCTGAAGTAGTCGGTATATTCGCGTATCTCGCCAGAGTCCGGATCGAGCTGGTACATTTCGTAGCCCAGCAGTTCGCGAAGGCGTGGAGGTTGTTCCTGTACTCCCAGTGGCGTACGGAAAACCTTGAATACCCGGTTCCTGTTTTTGGTGTTGGACTCTATCGCTTTATAGAAAGCTTCCACGTGATCGAGACACTGACCGGATTGTATAAAGTCTTTGGAAAGTACAGGAATCAAAACACCCGCGTTATCAAGCTGCGGGGAAGTCATGGTATCGTATTCTCCTTTCAATAGAATGTTAGGTTTTTCACCCAACACTTGTGTAAGCATCAGCTCGAGGAATTTCTTGAAATGCGAAACCCAACCCGGTTCATTCTTCCCGGTTGTCTCATTGTCGCGATCAGCGAACACGATGAGTACGTCAATATCAAAAGCCATCGGTAAGGGTATAAAGTGTTATATAAGTAGATTAGGTTTAATAAAAGGTCAGGATAGTTGTTTACTTTCTTGTGTCACGTTTTTAAGCAGGCCTTGTACCAGTTCGTGATGATTTGCCATTACGAAATAGAAGTCCATAAGGTTGATCTTAAATACAACAGATCGTTGTGTAGCTTCAATTTCCTGCACCGGTGCTACATAACCGTCACTGAAGAGCTCGCCATATATACTTCCCTGCTTAATGCGGGTAATCTCGTTTCCGTTATTTTTCAGGGTAACATTGCCAAAAGCTACCAGCAAGAGGGGTGTATTGTGTGAATCATGGTTAAACTTGATTCGCTCGCCAGGGTCCATATCCAGCGGAGTGATCTTGTCGGCCAGGTCTGCTAGCAACGAACCGTGAATGTCAGCGAACGCAGGCATTTGTTTGATGAACATTACCATCTCGATCCACAGGAAGAAACCATCGTTCAATCCGTCCAGCAACTGGTTGTTCTCAATGGAGGCATCAATAAATTTCTTGTCGCGCTCCGGTAGTCGTTCTACTATAGTCTGGTAGGCTTTACGATCTTTATGATAGATCACCCACGCAGCAGTTTCCTGCAGAAGTTTGTCAGAGTTGAACATCTGTGCTACAAGTCCGCGGCTGATCCGGAAATCCGGAATAAAAGCAGACGCATGTATAGCACACGCTTTGGTCCAGCGGTTGTTCAGGTTAAAATCACGATTCAATATATAATTGATAACC
Source organism: uncultured Chitinophaga sp. (assembly GCA_966211525.1). Classification (GTDB taxonomy): domain Bacteria; phylum Bacteroidota; class Bacteroidia; order Cytophagales; family Cyclobacteriaceae; genus Ohtaekwangia. The sequence continues at coordinate 30,294 of CBIHOZ010000040.1, forward strand.
TGTATCGGATTATAGCTTTCGCGTGCAAAGTGTAATTGAAGGTGTTTAAGCTTAACGGAAGTAGGGGAGTCGTCCAGCAGTGGAAGTAATTTCGGTTTCAACTCCTGGTCGATGAACAGGTCGAGCAACTCCATCGCGAACGCTATATTATCAGGCTCGCGTGTCTCTATATTTTCGCGCACCAGCTGTACCGACTGCGGATCATACAGGATCGACAACAGCATATATATCTGGTCGTAGTTCTCGGATACTTCTTCCTGCAGTGCCTGCTTCAGGAAAAAGAATTCGTTTGTATCCGGGAGTTCATCGAGTGCTGCGAGGTTCCAGATTGTTTTACTGATCTCGTTTTCGAGCAGGTTCATCACATCACGAACTTCGCGACCGCGTGCCTGGTAATTCTGAAAGCGAAGGGAATATAGGATCTGCTTGACAATGCGTTTATCCGGGTAGTCTGCTTTCTTCCATTGTAACTGCAATGAATAGCGGCCACCAATACGACCCATGATCTGTACAATGCGCAGCATCACAAGATCGCTCTGTCCCGATTTATGGAATGCAGCTTCGAGTGTCGGTAATACGGACTCACCAACTTCTTTCAGCGCAGCCGCTGCATGATGACTATACGAAGGAGAACCGAGTAACTCGATGAGCACCGGCCATGTTTCCTGACGCTTTACTTTACGCGCTGTATAAAGCGCTTCGTAGCGAACTTTCGGATCCGCATCGCGCAGCAGTTCAAGTAAGATAAATATAGTCTTCTGACTGATGAGTTTTCGCAGCAGTTTAGCGGAGAGTATACGATCAGCCTGCTTGACAGATTTACTCAGCTTCAGGAGCTTTTCAGGGGAGATGGAAAGCAGATCGCTGTCTTCCAGTTCACCGTAAGCTTGTTCAGCCAGCGAACGTATTTCTGTTTTAGGTGTATCGCTTTGAAGTCCTAAAGCCTGTATTTTTTCCTGTGCATATTTTCGGATCAGTGGCGATTCGCTATTGGCTAATCGTGTAATGGTACTTTCAAATAGAGCAGGCTCCAGTTTCTCCATCAGCGTTAAGCCATAGAGTACTTTGTCTTCGGCTGTGCTGTTGATTTCTTTTTCAAGGACAGTACTAACGGTATATTTCTTCTCCGACTGTCCTGATATCCTGGATTTGTTTCGCAGCAGTGTATCCTGAAGTGTATATCTATAGTTAACATGCATGCGATTCGCTACGATATACCAGATGATGAGGAGCGGGAAAGTAAAGATGGATATATAGAGGAGGTCGAACAGCTCAACGCGGTTGATGAGAATGATGAGACCACCGGCCAGCAAACTGGCAAATGCTGTTACGAGTCCTTCAATTTTGGTTTGTACATCAATACGAATGTGACTCTCGATCGGGAGCAAATATAGTTTGAACGAGGGGTTATCGAGCGAGTCTTTCAGCGAACGTATAAACAGCTTGCTGACTGCGATCATGAGGAAGAAGATCACAAACAAATTATCCGCAGGAGAGTATCCGAATACAAGACCGAGCCCGATAGCGGCAAGAGTAAATAACCCGATGAGCAATGGGTTGATGAGTATTGCCACGCGCATGCCGTACTCTTGAATGATGCGATCAGTGGCAAGTGTTTGAAAGAGGAAACAGAATACTACAATGGTTCCTTCAAAGTAACTGATGAAACTACCGAGACGCTCCTGGTCGGTAAAGAAGAGTGTGGTAACGTTCAGGAACGAGTAGTCAACGAAGTTAAGTGCCATCATGGATGCCACTACGAAGAGCGACATATAAAATATATAGCGGTTCTGGCGGAAATCGTTGAAGCGGAGTTTCTGGTAGATCGCTTTCTCTTCGGCAAATGTTCTGCCCTGGCTCAGGTATTTTATCGACAGAAATATAAATGTGAGGAGGAAGAGAATGGCACAAACCAGTGATATAGTATATAAGGACTCAACCGACATACCTTTGGATCCTTTAAAGAGTATGTCCGGGCTGAGTAGTTGTGGAATCGAAAAGAAAGCGATGAACGATGCGATCAACCCACCCATGTCCACCGTACCCACCAATCGTTTTGACTGACGCAGGTTGAACAGGCGGCTGAACGTTCCCCAGAAGTTAAGGTATAGCATGAAGGAGAACGGAATGATCATCGTAAAACCAAAAAAGAAAATGGCGTTTGAGTCTCTGAAGAACGATTCGCCAAACTCAATGAATGCTGTAAGTGCCGTGATTACCAGTAAACTAAGAATTGCCAGCGACTGAAATGGAATTCGATTTTGCAGGAAGTTATAGAGGATTGTGGCTACCAGACCGAAGGCTCCGGATACGAGGAGGGCCATAGGCAAGTCTGCTTTTTCATCGAAATGCTGCAAAAAGAGCGTTTGGGATGCAACGCTCATCGTTGCAAGAAAAAAGCCCATAAAGAAGCTCATCATGAGGAGAAGACCAACCCGCGTGCCTTCGCCACTCTTAACATCTAGAAATTGAAGTATTTGTGCCCTCATACAATTCCCCCATTAGTCCTAAAATTGGTGATTATCCAACTAAATTCCTATAAACTGCTATAATTTTGGTTATTATTAAATTGCTTATCGTTCCGCTTTTTAAGTACATTCATCTTAAGTAACCCTTTTATGTAGGGGCGAGAGCGGAATAACTTGGGTTAGTGTAAGGTATCGGCCAAAAACCGTATATAATTCGTGCATAATCTTTGTAGTATTGAAGGTTAAATACAGTTGACATATGATTAAGAAGACCATTTACGTGTTGCTATTTTCACTTTTTGCAACAGCTTCGTTTGCCCAAGGTTCGAAAGCGCTGGCGGAGGCTGAACGGTATTTCAGTGTTAAGAGTTACGATGCTGCGCTTCCCAAATTCCTGGAAGCGATTCAGGCAGGAGAAAAAGACCCGATGGTTCATTACAAGACCGGTGTCTGCTATGAAAAATCTCCGGAGCTGAACGAGCAGATCAAAGCCATCCCATATTTCGAGTTTGCCATTAAGAATGGTAAGGGCTGGCCTACAACGCTTTACTACGAACTCGGTTCCATTTATCTGAAAGATGAGAACCTGCAAAAGGCGCTGGAGAACTTTAGCAAGTTTAAAGAAGTAAGCAACAAGGCTGATAAAAAAGCCATGGCGATGGCCGATGATGCTATACAGACTGCCAACAACGCTGTTGTGCTCATGTCGGTGCCGCGTAACTTCAAGGTAAATTATTTCAACTCTCCGCTGGTTAATACACCCTATACTGAATACAACCCGGTGGTGTCTGCCGATGAGAGCGCGATGGCATATACTGCGTTGCGCCCAAACACCGGTAAAACCCGCACGGGCGATAAGTTTATTGAAGAAATATATATTACCTATAACAACCAGGGTTCATGGAGTGAGCCAAAAGTTATACCGATCGCGCACGACTACAACGTAGGGACTGCCGGTATTTCGCCTGACGGACAAAAGATGCTCATCTTCATGGGAGGATCAACCGATCCGGGTGGACTATATCAAATTACCAAGAGTGGCGAGAACTGGGGAAAACCAGGTTTGCTTACTCCCAATATCAATACACCTAAATACCTGGAGTCAACAGCAAGTATAACTCCGGATGGCAAGACTATATATTTCGCCAGCGACCGATTGGGGGGCCTTGGCGGACTCGATATATACAGAACAACGTTACAGTCGAACGGAGCGTGGAGTAACCCGGTAAACCTGGGAGCTCCTATCAATACGAAAGCTAACGAAGATGCTCCGTTCATTCACCCGGATCAAAAGACATTGTTCTTTACTTCCGATGGCCATAACTCCATGGGTGGTCGTGATATTTTCGTTTCAAAGCTTCTTGAAAAAACGTGGAGCAATCCGGAGAACATGGGTTACCCGGTAAACACAACGGCAAATGATAATTACTTTACGCTGATCGCGGATGGTACACGCGCGTACTTCTCATCGGATCGTAAAGGTGGTCATGGCGGACAGGACATATACTATATGGATTTGCCTGCGGAGTCTGCCAACATTCCGCTTACCATGATCAAGGGTAAAATTCTGAATGCTGAGACTGGTAAACCAATGCCAACGAAGCTGTATGTGATCGATAACAAGACCGACAAGAAACTCGATTTCGTATACGATCCGGATCCTGAAACCGGTAATTACCTTGTTATCCTTCCTCCGGCTACAGACTATGATATTGTTATTGAATCAGAAGGATTTTTACCCTATACACTGAATATCAATATACCGAACCAGAGTTACTTCTATGAACTATACCAGATGATCAACCTGAAAACGATAAAACAGTTTGATGTAGTGGTAGGACAAGAGGTACAGGTTAAGAATGCGTTTTACGATACCGATCAGGATGTGAAAAGCAACCTGCGTAAAACACACGAAGCAAAACTGGTTCAAACCGGTAACGTTGATGTCTACGATCTGATGCTCGACCTGATGGCTTCCGGTGATAAAGATGGTATAAACTATCTGACCGATCTGATCCAGATGAAAGATCCGATTGAAGATGTAAACTTCAACGAAAAAGAAAACTCACGTATTGAAGTAGCAACGCGCACATATTACTACGATGAAAGTGATGAAAGTAAATTTGAGCAGAAGAAGGTAGATGGTAAAACTATATTCTCGCTGCCTACATTCGTGTTCACCGAAGAAGCTAAGAAGCAAAAAGAACTGGCCGGTAAGAAATCAAACTTCGACAAGGCAGCGCTTACCAAAGCAGCCAAGATATACTTTGATGCCGGCAAGAGCGATTTGAAACCTCAGTATAAAGCGCAGCTGGATGCAGTACTTGCCGAGTTGAGTAAATATCCGGATCTCGGTGTAGAGATATCAGGTTTTGCTTCGGCAGAAGGTTCTGAAGAATTGAACCGCGAACTTTCAAACAAACGCGCCATTGTTATTCTCGATTACTTCAACCACAAAGGTGTTGTAAGGAGACGCATTGTGGCGAAAGGCTATGGAGCTACAAAAGATATTGCTACCACCAAAGAAGAAGGCAGACGCGTGGAGGTACGAATTGTTGACCTCAATGCTGAAGTGAAATAATCAAGTATATAGGTAAGACTATAGCTTAACAGGACAGACTGCTCATTCGGGCAGTCTGTTTTTTTTTAGGGCAACAGCAGTGAACTGTCCCCATAGCTTAGAAAGCGATAATCGTTGGTCAGTGCCTGCTGATATATAGTTTTCCAGTTATCACCAACAAAGGCAGCCACCAATAGAATAAGCGTAGAGCCGGGCTGATGAAAATTAGTAACGAGCCCTTTGCAGATTCGGAACGTATACCCCGGCATAATATAGATCGAGGTCTCCCCGGTAAGTATATCCAGTTGGTTGCGGTCCATGTAGGCAGCTATTGATTCAAGCGCCTGTTGTGCAGATGGTAGCGATGTATAGGACTGATACGGATCGTGCTGCTGAATGGTAAATATAGCGTTGGGGTCGTTTTGCAGTTTAACACCAAACCAGTATAAACTTTCCAGCGTGCGCATGGATGTAGTGCCTACCGGTATATTAAATTTACCCTGTAACAGATTGTTAATATTATTCCTGCTTACGAGTACCTGCTCGTTGTGCATGGTGTGTTCCGCAGCGTTCTGAACTTTTACCGGTTGAAATGTACCGGCACTCACATGCAGCGTAACATAATCGGTTGCTATACCTTTTGCTTTTAACGCTTGCAGTACGTCTTCGGTAAAATGCAAGCCGGCGGTTGGTGCAGCAACGGCACCTTCATAATGTGCATATACCGTTTGGTAGCGATCGCGATCAGTGCCTTCCGGTTTACGTTTCAGGTAAGGCGGGAGAGGTGTTTCACCGGAGCGCGTAATGATCTCGGCAAACGAAATGTTTTCGGTCCAGCGAAATTCTACGATGCCATCTTCACGATTCAGCAGGCGCGCTTCGAGTGTTGAGGTGCCCAGTTCTTTTACCAGCACATCGTCTTTCCAGCGCTTCAGATTTCCAATAGTACATTTCCATGAACTCTGCGTATGCGCCTGCATTGCTTCCACCACGAGTGACGAAGGCGTAACCGGATGCAGAAGAAAGATCTCGATAACCGCGCCTGTATCTTTTGTAAAATGCAGTCGTGCCGGAATTACTTTCGTGTCGTTAAAAAATAGCAGTGAATTGTCGGGAAGAAAATCAACCAGCGAACGAAACCGCTCATGCAAGATCTTACCTTGTTGATATACCAGCAGTTTGGACTGATCTCTTTTCTCCAGCGGATACAGTGCAATTCGGTCGGCAGGCAACTCGTATGTAAAATCGTTTATGTTCAGTTCTCTCATAAGCGCTCAAAGTTAATCTGAAAACCGTATTTTCGTTTTTCATTTTTACCATGGCGCTACAGGCATCGTATCAGAAGAAAACTTTTCAATTCAATTTCAAAGCCCGCACCTCCCGCGGACTCATGCGTGAAAAGACTTCGTGGTTTATAAAAGTATGGGATGATACTGCACCACACATCATCGGCATAGGTGAATGCGGTCCGTTACCCGGTCTCAGTATCGATGACAAACCCGACTTCGAACAAACGCTGAAAGAAACACTTGATAAACTAACGTCCACCCAACGTCAACACATCAACACCTCAACACTCCAACACATTTCCCCTCCCGGCTATCCTTCCATCACGTTCGGTCTCGAAACAGCGCTGCTCGATCTGCAAAACGGTGGCAGACACGTGATCATCGATAATGATTTTGTGAAGGGCAAACCGATTCCCATCAATGGCTTGATCTGGATGGGCGATCTTGATTTTATGCTGCACCAGATCAGTGAAAAAGTATCGCAGGGTTTTACTTGTATTAAACTGAAAGTAGGCGGACTGAATTTCGATAAAGAATGCGATGTGCTGGAATATATACGCAAGCGTTTTTTCCGGGAAGAACTAACGATACGGCTGGACGCCAACGGAGCGTTTAAAACCGATGAGGTACTTTTTAAACTTACCGAACTCGCGAAGTTCAAGATACACTCTATCGAACAACCCATAAAACCGGGTTTGCCCGAAATGGAAGCGCTCTGTAAGAAATCGCCTATACCCATTGCGTTTGATGAAGAACTGATCGGTATAGAAGGCGATGGCAAAACTGAATTGCTGAAGAAGTTGATGCCTGCCTATATTATTTTAAAGCCAACGTTGCACGGAGGTATGCAGGGTTGCCGTGAGTGGATTGCTATAGCGGAGAAACTGGGTATAGGGTGGTGGATAACATCAGCCCTTGAATCAAGTATTGGTCTGAATGCGATCAGTCAGTTTACTGCCAGCTACCCGATCACCACGCCACAGGGACTGGGCACCGGTGCGATCTATGAAAATAACATAGCCTCTCCGCTCCAGGTAAGCAAGGGACATATACTATATGATGCTTCTAAAAAATGGGAGTTAGATGATTTGTAGAATAACATGAAGGACGATCAGCTTACAGCACGTGCGTAGTCAGCCAACGTGGTGGCTGGACGCCCGAACGCATTCCATGTTTCTTCAGCTTCAAATTTTTCCGGATAGTTATTGAGTGCTTCAATAATGTGGTGTCCATAATTAACAGTATTGCTGAAGAGGCCGACAAACTTCAATACTGCGAGGGGCGCTCGCGATGTCGTCAGTTTTGCGCCGGTATAGTGGTTGATAAAGACATCCGCAGCTTCGTCAGCCGTATAGCCTTCCGGGCCTTGTACGATATATTCCTTGCTCTCCTTCTTCAGCGTTTCGAACGAACGTGCTACCCAACGGCCATAATCGGTACCGGCAATAAAATACATTTTATGATGCGATTTACCTGCGAGTAAAATGCGATTACCTCTCCGATAGGTGGTCATGAAATTTTCCATGAACGTGGAGGGGTAAAATATAGTATACGGTATACCCGATGCTCTGATTTTTTCGAGCGCTTCTTTCTTCAGATCGAACACCCACCAGTGGAAACCATTCATGCCCTGGTAATTCATAACCACCGAACTGATGATGGCAATACGTTTGATGTTATTCTTCTTCGCTGCTGCCAGAATATTATCGATGCCTTCGCGTTCGGCATGCCAGGCATGTTTACTATCGGCCAGGTTTAAGTTCAGGTTAAGATATATACCGTCCTGATTTTTCAAGGCGATATCTACATCGTCAACGTTCCGCAGATCACCGGTGCAATAGCGAATGCCTGCAGGTAACAGCTTGCGTGCTTTGGCCTCATCGCGAACCATTGCTGTAACTTCATAGCCTGCATCATACAACGCCTGCACTACCGGTCGCCCGATCACGCCTGTGCTTCCGATGACAGCGATCTTTTTCACGGCTGGATCAGATGGCGTTCGATGCAGTTAAGATTACGGGAGCACCATCCGTGATCAGTATCGTATGCTCATGCTGGGCAACAAAACTTCCATCGCCTGTTATTAATGTCCAGCCATCACCCTGGTCTTTTGCGTAGCTTGCCTTTGTAGAAATGAAAGTCTCAACGGCTACAACTGAATTTTTTCGGAAGCGTCCTGTATTATACTTATCATAGTAACAGGGGATTTCATTGGGGGCTTCATGCAAACTTCGCCCGACACCGTGTCCTACGAGATTACGAATTACTTTATAGCCTGCGCGTTTTGCTTCGGTCTCGATCAGTAAACCAACCCCTGCAATCTTTACTCCGCCTCGTATATGTTGCAATGCTTTCGTAAGAATGCTGCGCGATGCATTCACCAGTTTACCGTGCTGGTGTATATCGTTGCCTAACACAAATGAACCTCCATTATCGGCCCAGTATCCGCCAAGCTCGGCTGATACATCGATGTTGATGAGATCGCCTTCTTTCAGAATCTTCTTCGCGGAAGGTATACCATGCGCTACTTCATGATTCACACTGATGCAGGTCCACCCCGGAAAACCATAGGTGAGGCGAGGAGCTGAGCGCGCACCTAACTGCTTCAGTATATTTCCACCGTACTCGTCAAGCTCCAGTGTCGACATGCCGGGTTGTGCATACTCACGCATCATGCGGAGTGTTGTACCGACAACTTCACTGATCTTTTTAATTCCCGCAAGGTCGCTTTGAGATTCGATAGACATAGTAAGAGATTTTTATATATACTTTTTAACGTCATCAGCAGAAATCTCGTCTCCGCTCATAATGACCAACCGTTCTACAACGTTGCGCAGTTCGCGAATGTTTCCGGTCCAGTTGTGATCTTTTAATTGAGCAAGTGCTTTCGCCTGGATCGTTTTCTTTTTCGCACCATATTCGTCTGCTATATCCAGCAGAAATTTATCCACCAGCAAGGGTATATCTTCTTTACGATCGTTCAATGCCGGTACCTTAATTACAATAACGCTCACCCGGTGGTATAAATCTTCGCGAAAACGACTCTCTTCAATTTCCTTGCGCAGATCTTTATTGGTAGCGGCTACCACGCGCACATTTACACTGATTTCTTTATCACCACCAACCCGTGTGATCTTATTCTCTTGCAGCGCACGCAATACTTTAGCCTGTGCAGATAAACTCATATCACCGATCTCATCGAGGAACAAGGTTCCGCCTTCAGCAAGTTCAAATTTACCGAGACGTTGTTTTATAGCCGAAGTAAAAGAACCCTTCTCATGTCCGAATAATTCGCTCTCAATAAGTTCAGAAGGTATAGCAGCACAATTTACTTCAACCAACGGTCCGTCTGCACGCTTACTCTTCTCGTGTATCCAGCGTGCTACAAGTTCTTTACCGGAACCATTCGGACCATTTACCAACACACGTGCATCGGTAGGTGCTACTTTTTCAATCACCTCCTTTACTGCAGCAATCGGCTCAGACTCACCGATCATATCAAACTTTTTGGAGATCTTCTTCTTGAGTGTCTTCGTTTCCTTTACCAGGTTTGTTTTGTCGAGCGCATTGCGAAGTGTGATCTCGAGTCTGCCGAGATCAAATGGTTTTTGCAGAAAATCAAATGCACCTTTCTTCACAGCCTCTACGGCTACATCAATGGTACCATGTGCTGATATAATGATGAAGTTACTGCCTATACCGGCTTCCTTGGCTTTCTCCAATACTTCGAGACCATCCATCTTCGGCATTTTTATATCGCAGATGCAAAGGTCATAATTACCTTGTTCAAGTTTTTTAAATCCTTCTGCGCCATCGGCAGCTTCCTGCACTTCATGTTCTTTCTCTTCGAGAATCTCTTTCAGTATTGCGCGGATCTTGTTGTCGTCTTCAATGATGAGAATTTTTGCCATACTTTTTAAGTTAAGCTGCGAGCTTTGAGTTTCGAGCTATGAGTTTATGAGATCCATTGCACAGAGGGCACGAAGAAAGACACAAAGGTCATTGAGAAAAAGCTTTGTGTAACTCGGTGTCTTCTTTGTGTTCTCAGTGTAATTGGATTTGCGCTAAAATAGATAAACCTGCCAAGCTTTCGCGGAGCAGGTTTAAAAATTAACAAGCTTGTAAGCCGGGTTCTGTCATCCCGCGTAAGCGAGAGTCCTTATCATTTATCTGTCCTCGGTTTCACAACCGGGATCAATCAGTCTACCCGCTTCGGTACGCTCAACAAGTTGAGACGTGGAACGGGCCGCTCCAACCGAAGCCTATTTGACCTTTCAACGCGTAAGGTTTACCGTGCCCCCGATGTTGCCACCAGAGCGGTGAGCTTTTACCTCGCCTTTTCACCTTTTCCCTCTCCGACAAAGTCGAAGCGGGTAGTTTGTTTTCTGTGGCACTATCTGTTCCTTCAGCATTATACTAAAGGACCTTCCTGTTAGGAAGTACGCTGCCCTGTGTTGCCCGGACTTTCCTCCCTCTTGCGAGAGCGATAAGGCGGCTTGCTGGTGTAAAGTTAATCATTATCCGGTAATCGTTATCCGTTAGTAGTTATTCGTTATCCGAAAATTCATTTAGAAGAAAGGGCCAATCTCATATATGGTATATATAAGGTTACAAAACAAAGAAGACACAAGTTCGGTTAAGTTCTTGTGTCTTCTTTATGTGCTTTACGATAAAGCAAACCATGAAAGTAAAGAGGATCAGCCATATAGTATATATACAACCGCAGTTAACTGATAACAATTAACGGTCAATGAATATCCCTCCCCGTAAGCCGCATTTCATAATGATCGGCCAGTTGGGCAACTTCCTGGATCATTTCTCCAATCTGTTCCTGAGATACGGTTTCCGAAAGACACGATGCTTCTACTTTCAGGTAGCCATCTTCAATGATAAACTTGCTATAGTCAAAGCTCGCATTGCGTTCGAGCAGTGCTTTCAGATCGAGTGAAGAATTGAACTCACATACTTTCGAAGTGAAGAGTGTCTGCTCGCGACCTGATACCGGACTGGTCTGCACGCATGCCAGCACAGTTTGAAAACGACTCGTACTCAGTGGTACAACGATCACAGACTTGGTATGATCGTAGTCGGTATACTGACCACCTATATGTTCAGCGTACTGCTCAACATAATTCATAATGCCGGGTAATGTTTCTACCATATCGAGTGGGATTTAGGTTTTTGTTATACGGAAGTTAAAAAAATAGCATGGTAATTCTAAATAGACTGGGGTAATTATTTAGTACAATGAATGCCTGAAAATAAAGTATAAACGCTAAAAATGAAAGGCGTGGAAACGTGTTCCTTTCGAAGAGAACTCGAGGGCAGGTGCCGGTAACTTGATCATATTTGCAACGAAGATCAGCGTTTTAACAACCTTGGACCGCGTTCGGATGGCGGTAAGATCAAAGTCGAGTGAGATATAATATTGTCGATAAGGTGCAGCATAACCCGCCTCAATGTTCTGACGATCGCGTGCATAGATCATTCCTTCAGCACCATACCCTGCTGCCAGGTTCAGCCATTTGGGAAAGCGAATAAACTTGTCCATATCAACCGAAAGCCAATAGGTTTGTCCGTTGTAGTCTTTTAGAATCTCGCTGGTTAAACCATCACCGAGTATAGAGGGGCGTATCGTAGCATAGTCACTCCGTTGGAAGGAGAACTTCGGATATATACGTACTTCATTCCACAAACGTGTTTGTCCTACATAGAAAGCAGCACCGGCTGCATCAGCAATCAGATCACCCGTGGAAGCGCCATACGCATCGGAGAAACCGTCAAATATTTCTACCGGTATCAATACAGCAAAGCCTACTATAGCTCCGATGAGGTCTGCTTTACGGGCTGGTACATTACACCACTGCAAGCTGCGCGAAGTACCATAGCTCAGGTAAAACGCAGAGTAAAAATGACCAATTTTATCAACCTGTTTCCATTCGGCATTGTCATCAAAAAAACGAAACGACTGCCGGTCTGAATCTTTATACCATAAGTAATTTAAGCCGGCAAGGGCGGTGCCATAACCTGCTATACCGGTAATAGTGACTGTGCGTAATCGCTTTTTGTTAATGGGAGGTAAAGAGTCGGTCTGTGCAAACAACCAGCATGGTAAAAGAAAAAAGATAATAAACAGGCTGTGCTTATTCTGTACCATCATCCTCTTCCTTGATTGCATCGGTGTTATTGTTTGCCTTCTCTTCCGATGAAGACTGCTGTTGCTTCTTGCGCTTCTTGCGTTCTGATATCCACAGGTCTTTGATCTCATTGAAGCTTTGCGTGTGAATGATACTCGCACCGGTTGTCATCGCAGTCTGGTTATTCACCGAACTTAATATAGGGTTCACGTTCGTACGACTATACATCTTTACCCGCAGTTTACCATCGGCCGTTAACATATAGTCAACGGTCCAGTCTCCTGCAAGACTCGATGGATTTTGTTGTGTACCTGTAGAGTTCGTAGCGTTGTTGGATGTATTATAGGTACCATCACCGGTTACACGCAAACGACCGTTGAGGAAGGTATACGACATACGAAGCTGAAATGTATTGAAGCTTTCGGCATCCATCGAACCTATATCTACATCTACTACGAGGTCCTCATCCACCTGGCTCATCCAATGGCTGAGCTGGTTGGAGAACAATTCGCTGAGACTGTTTACAACGGAACCGCTGGTGCTCAACGATTCTGCCGGTGAGAATTTTCGTAATACAATGAGACTGAATACCTGGCGCTTCAACTCCTGTTCATCAAGTTTATTTTTGAACGCAGTAAAGAGCAGGTCAAGATTTATAGCCTGTGTATTGGTCTGCACATTTTTAGGAAGATCCTTCGCGGTGATATCGAAGTTAATTTCCGGTGACATCATCGGACCATCAAGTGTAAGTAATACCATTACCGGGTACCTGCGTTGCAATTGAGGAGACTCGGTTATACTTACTGAAGGATCGTTCATGGTAACAAGCGGAGCGAACGATGCCAGCTGATTATAAGTAGCATCGATATCAACCGTAGCTTTATACGGATCGCCATACCAGGTAATGCGACTTCCTTTCCTGATAATAAATTCTTTGTTGATGATGTCGTAGAGCGTAAAGTTATACCAGCCTTCGGTGAACTCGAATGGCCCAAACATATTGAACTCTCCTTTAGTATCAAGTTGCAGGCGAAGATCACCAACACCGCGTCCGCGAATGATGTCACCCGACTTCATATCAAATATACTTTCACAGTATGCATCCGGAGTTACATCCAGGTTAAGATCGAATGAGAGACCGGTAATGTTTACTTTCTTGCGGATGTTCTGTTGAGCCGTTTTGGTATAGGTTGAGTCTTTGAAGTTAACAAAGGTGATGAACTCTTTCTTGTTCACAGAGGAGGAACCATTTAACGGTACATATATACGTGTGTTCTTTTCGGTGCGGGCATTGGAAGATATACGAAGGTTCGAGAGCAGCCCGCTGAAGTTTACATCGCCGGTGGCATACGCCTGTCCGTAGAAGAGACTGTTATCTTTCATGGATGTGTTCAACACCTGGAAATTCCGGAAGTCAGCATCCATGTTGATGGCCATGTTGGAAAACGCCTGGTGTGTAATAGCTCCGTTTAGTCTTCCTTTGTTGCGAAGTATATCCGTGAGCTCTATATCTTTAAAGAAGATCGATGTAGGTGTGAGGCCGATGATGCCGGTAAATCTATAGAGCGTTTTCAGATAATTGATCATAATCTGGCCATCTGATACCTGACCTTCACCGCGTATATCCGGCTCGGTAAGTTCACCGGTAATTTTAAATTCACCGGATACCGTGCCACCGATCTGTGAGAAGAATTCTTCAAGGAAAGGTTGTACAATGATAAGCTCTGCTTTGTCGAGGTTCGCTGTTAGGTTCAGCGGACTATATTCCCGCGAAGGATTGTAATCACCGGCCACGTTCACAATGCGTGTACCCATGCGATCGACAAACAGGTTAATGTCCAGCTTATGCTCCACGGTGTCCCAATGATTCTTGCCGACAACATCACCGATCAGAAAATCATCCACCTTGAAATTCTGTATACTCAGATCATTTTGAATAACGGGCTTCCGGTAAAAGTTGCTCATGTTGATATGCGCATCCGTTACACCGGCAATCTTTTTATTGGTAAGAACATTGAAGAGGGAGAGCTCGAGACTGTCTATATATAGCGATATAACTTTGGAAGGATCTTTGGAAATCTTTCCATCGAGCTTGATCGATTGTTGTTCGTTCAGCAACGCCACGTTGGAGAATGTCCAATCGCTGCCGTTGATTGCTATATAGTTATCCCGTGCAAACGACCACTTGCGTTCGAGTAATTGTAACTCGGAAGGAAGCATGGATATAACCGTACTGTCTTGCTGAAAATCGACACCGCCTTGCAGACGCATATAGTTGGATTGTCCTTCATGATCAGCATCGAGTGAAAAGTCAATGTGGTTACGGTTCCAGATCGCTTCTGCCAGAAGATTTTTAGTCTGAAGATTTTTATTCAGAATCTGTTTATCAGAAGTAACGGTGAGCATCGAGAGTACACTCGTGCTGTCCGAGATCTTCGATACGGTTAACTCTATATTTGAGTTGACAAACGTTTTGCCTTCATACTTCAGTGAGTCAAATTCCGAGTATATATTGAAGATCGTGGTTCGGCCGCTGGTAAATTTACCATCAAACCTGGTGTTGGGCGAAAGACTTAAATCAATATTGAAAAGATCGGTTATCGGTTTTATATCTTTCAGGTTGATGGCGAGTTGTGCCTGATATGATTTTGGTCTGCGTACCTTCTGACTATAGTATTCCGCTATCTGCTGCTTGTCGTTTTTCAGGTTCAACAGAATTTCTTTCACCAGTGTCTCTACATCCGAAGATATATCGGAGAAATAGTAGTCACCTTTAGCTTCTACGTCCACCAGGGTAGATTGTACCCGGAAGAGCCGGTTGCCTTTATCGCGTTGCGCATCGAGTTGTATAGCATCGAGCGAAAGTTCCTGATCTTTATATAGCACCACGAGGTTGTGTACATTCGCTGTTCCGCGAAGCGAGTCGAGCGTGAGTCCCTGTATATCGGCTTCAACGTTGGCGTGCAGAAAAAGACTGTCGCGCGACAGCTTCAACCTGTGCAGGTATGCTGTATCAAGTTGTGCCTGGAACCTGATCTCGTTACGTTGATCGCGCAGATCCATCGAACCACGCACAGTAAGTTCAAGATTAGGATCGTTGATCTTTACCAATCCCCGGAACAAACCTGTAGCGAATCGCGCATCGGTTGTTATGTTGGTATAATTATATCCCTTTATACCAATGGAACTGATCTTACCATTAAGTAGAAAATCGGCCGTACGTTGCGTAAGTCCTTTACCGCTGATCTGTCCGTTGAGACTTACGCGTTGGTAGAATGTTGTATCCCCGAGGTACTGTCCTAAATCAAATGATGTCAGCGAAAGCTTACCCTTATAGACCGAGTAATCTATATTCTCTTCATTTACTTTCAGGTTAATGTCCGATCGTATCGTACCGAGTTTGCTGGCAAATGTTCCGTTGGCAACAAAGTCGGTTGGGTAGCCTAAAAATTGTCCGTGCATAC
>CBIHOZ010000041.1:0-45943 GCA_966211525.1 uncultured Chitinophaga sp.
GCCCTTTCGTACCAATGCCAATGGTATATATTTTTATATTACTTTCTTTAGCCAACTCAGCGGCAAGTTGTGCGCTTATAGAGCCCGTTGTATTCTCGCCATCACCAATGATAATAATTTTTTTAATGCCAGGCGCGTGGTTTATTAACATACTGGCTTTCCATATAGCATCCCCAATTGCTGTTCCTTTTTTATGCATCACTTTTATGCTGTCAATACGGGCAGATGAGTAGCATGAATGGAAATCATTACGGGCTATAAGCGTTGCTTCACCGGCAAAAGTGATAAGCCCTATATCACAATTTGGCCTTGATAGTAGAAGACCTTTAACAGCTTCTTTTGCTACGTGTAGCCTATTTGGAATATAGTCTTCGATCATCATAGATTGAGATGCATCTATTAAAATGAAACTGTTGTTTAAGTAGGTTTTTTCATTTCTGATCGGAGAACTGTTTTCTTTTGAAACTAAAACTTTCTTGGACGATTTGATAGTTTCTTTTTTGCCTGAATGCGGGTTGTAGAATGAATAATTGAAAATGCTGCCGAAGTCATACGTACCCGCAGTCTTGGGAGTAATCTTATAGATGAATGTTTTACTGGAATGTAAATCATTGTCAACGAAACGTTCATCCATATGCAAGTCTTGAAGTTCACATTGAAAGCTTGGAATGGGGAGCTTAAATGGATCTGTAGGGGGTATAAATCCGTGACCGCTCAGTGTTATTTGATAAATAAAGGGCTTGTTAACGGTTATGTTATTAGCTTCTATGGAATCCTTCAGAGCAAACTCCCCCACTATATGGAAGCGGCCGTGCTTCATCGCATAAGGTGGTTGCAGTGGTTTGATTTTTACTGTAATTGGGGAAGAACGAAACTCTGCCACCTTTTCTGTTTTTTTTGTCTTAGCATCGAGGATGAGCATTTTAAGTTTAATGGCAGGGAATTGCATTTCGTTCGTGGTGCTCGGACAAAAAGCAGATTCATATATCTTGTAGGTTGTATGCATTTCGTCACCTATTGTTTTTTGTAAACCAACTATGTCTGTTACTTGACTACTTGTTGTAAACACATCCGCGAAGTTTAATGACGTGGTACAAATTTTTGATAGTTGTTCACCTAACTCATAAAATTGTAGTGCGAGTTTATTATTTTTTCGAACATTAAATGCTAATGTAACCGTTGTGCATTCCCCTACATATATATCCTTCTTGGTAACGGATAGAGAAAGATGAGCATCTGTTGACGAAAAATTTCGAATAGTGTCTACATGACTTTGTCGTTTACTTGCTTCTCTGGCTTCTGACTCGGCTTTTTCTTCTGCTGGTGACTGGTCTTTTAATATCTTTTCTAGAGCTTCCATCGGTGAGTTGATTTCTAATGCCTGGTACGATATATACCCCGTTACATTCCTTGTCTGAACAAAATAGCACCAAGCTGCCCATCCTGTTACGGTAACGGTGTCGCCTGGGTGTATTTCGCTTATTGAATTTTCAAACCCCTTTCCGCTATAAACTGTCCATGAGCTTTTTTTGCTTTTTATACTTTTGGGTAGTACCACGGTTCTTATAGGTACATTGATAATGTGATCAGGAAAGTGAATTGAACTGTCAGTAAGTTTGAATTTAATTGGTATAATAAAATATGGCTGTATAACATCGCTGGTCGGAATAGACCATTTTTTGTTGTACGATTTGATTACTCTTTCTGCTTCCTGATCACAAGAAGTAGATAGCCCAAAAAGAGTTTTTACTGAATTGGTCGAGATGACACCCGAAGCATCGATTTTGAAAACAACATATACAATACCTTGGATATCTTTTTGGCGAGCATCATCCGGGTACCTTATATTTTTTACAATGTGTTCCTCTAGTAATTTAAAATCTTCTGGAGAAAAATTGTTTAATGGCTGTTGTCCCAAAGATAACAATGTTGTTAGAATATTAATCAGGAGTATAAAAACGTATTGCTTGATCATAAATGTGATACGAATATCATAAATTTATTTTTGATGGTTGGGAAAATGAATTCGATCGCGGAAAAGTTGGAATACTGCCCATAATTCATTAAGTTATATATTGCAATAAGCAAATCGTAACTGGTAAATATGAAGTCTGTTTTTGATGTAGCTACCCGCGAAGAACTGGTAGAGAGAATCAAATCTTTAAACCCGGAAAATAGTGCGCAATGGGGCAAGATGAATGCGTATCAAATGGTAAAGCATTGCACGCTCCATGAAGATATGGTATTGGGAAAGCTGAAAATCAAACGGGTATTTATAGGGCGCCTGATTGGCGGCATGCTGCTGAAGAAAGTATTGAAGGATGATAAACCCTTCGGCAGAAATTCACCCACAAGCTCATTACTGAAAACGCTGAACGAAAGCGGTGACATTGAGCAGCAGAAAAAGGAATGGATAGACAGGCTCGGGCAATATGCTACCTATACCGATCCTGACTTTGTTCATCCCTTCTTCGGGCCTATGACGAAAGATCAGATCGGTTTCTTTGCCTATAAACACGTAGACCATCATTTGAGACAGTTCGGAGCATAAGCCTGTGCGTTGCGAAACTTCCTGTACTATATCCCATTTAAAATATAGTATCAGCGATGCATGTGCATAAAATATGTGCGGTTATGTATACCCCACAAAGGGCGAATGATCGCATCCAACGGGAGATTGATGAAAAGAAAGTTACCGAAAGGAGTTGATTTCGAATTTATTTTCGAAATTCAGGAGTGCAGTACATCGGATTAATGTCATACTTGTTTGTCAAAGCCCGGGCAAGCATCGTGTTTCTGGTAATAGCAACGCTGTTGCCCGCTACGCATGTACTCGGTCAGCAGGCGTCTTTGCCAGCCATTTTTGTATATAGCAATACGTTTACCAGCGAGCAGGGTCTTTCGCAAAACAGTATTTCCTGTATCGCCAAAGATCGCGATGGTTTTATATGGATCGGTTCCGGTGATGGTCTCAATCGCTTTGACGGATATTCCTTTATACATTTCAGTCATTCCGATAAAGATACAGCCAGTCTCAGCAACGATGTTATTCGAAATCTTTTATTGGACAGTAAGGGAAGACTGTGGGTAGGAACCTACAACGGACTTAATCTGTATGACAGCGAGAAAGAAAACTTTCGAAAATTTCTGACGAGTCGCGCGGATAACAACACCATCAGTCAGAATACAATACTATGTCTACTGGAAGATCGAAACCATAACCTTTGGGTGGGTACCTATTGGGGACTTAATAAAATCAATCTTGAGACATTTGATATTACGCGTTATCACTACCGTGAAGATGGAAGCGGCCTGGCTGATGATGCAGTAAATGCTTTGCTCGAAGATCGAAACGGTAAGATATGGGTGTGTACCGGTAAAGGAATTAATATCATTGGCGCGAAAGGTATAGAACATACTATAGAGCAAAGCACTGCCCCCGATGGATTGACTTCTACGCTAATTGTAAATATAGTGCAGGATTCTGCCGGTGCTATATATTTAGGCTCCAACGGAAGCGGAGTGTTACGACTTGAAAATGAAAATGATCGTACGTTTGAATACTTTGTTCATGTGCCGGGTAAACGATCAGTCGGGGCCAACATTATTTCCTCCATGGCGATTGATCGCAATGGTATACTTCTCATTGGTACCGATGGCGCGGGGCTATACCGATATGAGGGCGGTGGTATATTTACGCAAATTATTACGCGAGAAAATCGTATACTCAATAACGGGGGGCTGCATGGAATTTATGTTGATGAAGACAATAATTACTGGGTCGGACTTTTTGGTGCGGGACTAACGTTTATATCCGGAGCACGACCTCCCTTTGAACACTACCGCTACTTCGATGCAAACATGGAAAGCATTGGCAAAAATTCAGTGCTTGCTATAGCCGAAGATCATGATCAGAAAATATGGATTGGTACCGATGGTGCAGGCCTGTATAAGTTTGACCCGGTTACCAAACAGTTTACATCGTATCTGCATTCTCCGAAAAACAATAACAGTCTCAGTACAAATGTAGCGAAGTCGCTGCTGGTGGATCATAAGAACAACTTATATATAGGCACCTTTGCCGGTGGACTAAATTACTTCGATACCAAAACAAAAACATTCACGCGGTATCTTCATGTACCGGGTGATACAACGAGCATCAGCACCAATCACGTGTGGTCGCTCCTGGAAGATGGCAATCGGGTGTATGTAGGACAGTTGGGAGGATTAAATGAATTTCTTCCTGAACGTAAGATATTCAATGCACTTACTATAACCGGTGAGAGTCCCATTACTACCCAAACGGCATCTGTGTTTTGTATTCGTAAAGACAGGCAAGGCTATATCTGGATGGGAACGCGACTGGCCGGTATACATCGGTATGATCCTGCAAAAAGAACATTCAAATCATTCCTGAATATACCGGGCGACTCCATGAGTTTACCCACGAACGAGATCCTTGAATTCACGCTCGATGCAGATGGAAAACTTCTTGTAGGTACCGATAACAAAGGACTGATCCGGCTTGATCCGGAAAGTTTAAAATTCACCGAGCTGCTGCCTGAATTCCGCGAGAGAAATATACCTTCTGTACTGGAAGACGAATCACGGAACATATGGTTTACTTCTTCGGATGGTCTTCATCGGTATGATCCGGCAACAAACAAGATTTTCGACTTTACCGTGGCAGATGGATTGCAAGGCACACAGTATAACGAGGGCGCGAAATTAAAAAGCTCGACCGGTGAATATTATTTTGGCGGAACAAATGGCATGAACGTTTTCCGTCCGGAAAAAGTGGTGGAAGACCATAGTAAACCCACCGTTGTATTTACCCGGCTCAGCCTGTTTCACGATGCTGTGAGGATGAACGACAAATCCGGATTGCTTACCAGGAGTATATCAAAATTAAAGAGTATAACTTTTCAGCCAAATCAAAATGTATTCTCGATTGAGTTTGCGTGCCTGGAGTATAAATTTCCGAAAAAGAATAAATACCGGTATTACCTGGAGGGATTTGATAACGACTGGAACAATATAAATGAAAGTCGCATAGCCACCTATACCAACCTTCCGCCTGGCGGGTATACATTAAAAGTAAGTGCTACCAACGCCGATGGCTACTGGAACGATGAAGCAGCCAGCATTGAGATCATCGTTATTCCGCGGTGGCATCAGCGGCTGGGAGTAAAGATTGCACTGGCAGCATTACTGGTTGCATTTACGATTGCTGTCATTCACATACGAACCAATTTTCTCTTTCAGCAGAAGCGTAAACTTGAAGACCTGGTGACACTGCGTACACAGGTAGTGGAGTCGCAGAAGGAAGAGATCAAAGACAAGAATGAAAAACTGGAACAAGCTTACGAAGAAGTAAATTCGGTGAATGAAGAACTGCAACGCGTCAATACAAATCTTGAAAAGCTGGTAGAGGAACGAACGGAGGAACTTCAACTCACGATCAAAAAGCTGATTGAGACTGATAAAGGACTTGATACATTTCTATACCGGTCCAGTCATGATTTACGAGGCCCTATAACATCTTTACTTGGACTGGCGCGCCTGGCTAAAATGCAGAATCAACAAACGGAGTTGAGTAATTACTTTGCCAATATAGAGAGTACGGCCGGTCGCATGTTACGCTTACTGGGTCGGTTAGGCGATACCGGTTCACTCTTCCGCACGAGGCGAAAAAACGAGAACATCTGCACCGAAGAATTTATTCAATCACTCAAAAGTCAGGTAAATAGTTTCAATACCGACAGCGCGGTACAAATAGAAATTGAAAACCAAATCGGAGCATCATTCGAAGGTGACCCGGTTTTGTTGAATCATATCGTTGTAAACCTGATGGAGAATAGTATAGTCTTTCGAAAGGAAAGCGAATCGTTTGTGAAATGTATACTTAGCCGGGAAGGACAACATATAATTATCCGGGTAATCGATAATGGAATCGGTATACCGCAGGAGTTGCGAGACCGGATATTCGAAATGTTCTATCGCGGCTCCGAAAAATCCATCGGTAATGGTTTAGGACTATTCATTACCAAGAAAGCCCTTGAGATATTAGATGGTACCATTGAGATAGAAAGCGAACGTCATAAATATACCACCGTTACAGTTCGTATACCTGTAGATGCTGCTCCGCCTGCAGATGCCACGCTATACAATGTTTGAACTTCTTTTTCTTTGTTAACCGAAGCGTATAGCAAGTTGCGATGATATATACTTTGCGGTGATTCGTTGCTAAATTATTTTCCTGGCGGTCGTTTCAATCGTTTTCCTGAAAACAACAGGAATGGAACATCATTTATGGGTTTTGGGCTATAATTCATATCCGGTTCTTTCTTTCATATCCATCTTTAGGTGCCCGTTTGGCCTTTCTCCGCATGCTGATATATACCTGCCGGCAAGGATAAATCAGTTGCGGTGTGAGCGCAAAATCAGTACCAAAACCAAAACCAGATGAAAAGAAATTTACTTTTGATCCTGGCATTTATCTGTGCGTGCGCGCTGGAGATAAATGCTCAAACTTTCGTGCATCCCGGTGTACCGTTCACTATGGATGATCTCAATCACTTAAAGTCAAATCTTACCAAAGAACCGTGGGCTTCTGCATACGCAGCATTTCAAAATGACTATAGATCGAAGCTCACGTATGGTATGCAAGGTCCCTATGTTACCGTAGGGCGAGCACCCGATGTGAATCGAAACCCGTGGATGAACGACATGGTGGCGATTCACAACCTCGCGTTTATGTGGATCTTTACAGGTGATCAGGCATATGCCCAGAAAGCAACCGGTATACTGGATGCATGGGCTGTAACCAACACACGCTGGACAGGCGATGAGACATTCCTTGATCTTGGAGATTATGCGCAATACTATATTACCGGTGCAGATATACTTCGCTCCACCTATCCCGGTTGGACAGCCGATAATGATGCACACGTACGCAACTGGTTTGCCAATATACTTTGGAAAGAAGCTGATGTGCCGAACCCGTTGCGCGGACTGAATCAGGGTGCTATACAAGTAAAGATTGCTATAGGTATAGCAGCGTACCTCGGTGATGCTGCCCTATGGCAACAGGCTGTTCAATCGTATCGTACCGATGCCGGTGGTGCTTTGCCGAACAGTTTAGGCAATGGTCAGGTCGGAGATTCCGGCCGCGATGAAGGCCACTGGTTTGGACAAGTAGAGGCACTTGCGTGGAGTGCTGAAGTTGCGTGGAAGCAGGGCATTGATGTGTTTGGTGATCTGAACAACCGTGTGCTCGCTACAAGTGAATTATATACTGCTTTTCATGTAAACAACAGTACGTATATAAACAACTTTATACCGTTTGGCGGAACATACTCTTACTATACCGGCTGGGGGTCTTCCGGTTCGGCACCTGCCCGGCAGTCGATGCTCTATAATATTATAACGAATGCCTATACGTTGCGCAAAAGTGTAGCGGCACCGCATACTACTTATTACCGGAGTCTGATGGGAGAAAGTGGACATTCTTTTCTCTTCAGAAGAACGGTTGATAATTCTGCTGCTATAGCCCCGAGTCCCGTTCAGCATCCTGCAGCAGTAAGCACCACATCGCTCACCAGTATGGATGTAGGTGAAACAGGACTTGCCGGAAATGCTATATATAGTAACGGTGCGTGGACACTTCGCGGTGCCGGTGATGGTGTTCCCGTTCCCCCGCAGTCACATCCTGATGCATTTAATTTTGCATTTCAGAAAATGAATGGTGATGGTGTAGTTGTTGCACGTGTTGATACTATATTAAGCCAGGGCAATGCACAAGCTGGTATCATGTTTCGTGAATCGCTGGAAGAAGATGCCCGTCATGTAGCACTCGTATTACAAGCGAATGGCGGACTATTTCTCACCTGGCGAAACGCAACGGCCTGGAGTAAAACAAATATATCCTGGAATAATCCTCCGGGTGGCTACCTCGTACATTTTCAACCGAAAGCTCCGTGGTGGCTTAAACTTGAACGGACCAACGATCGCGTTTCTGCGTACCACTCGCAGGATGGAACCAACTGGACGTGTATTGGTATCGTTGTGAGTCCTTTGGCGGCATCTCCGTATGCCGGTTTATATACTACTTCGCAAAACACATCGTCTTTATCAACTGCAGTCTTTACCGACGTATCCATGACGAATAGTGCACCAGCCGGTTCACCGGTTATCAGCAGTGCCACTGCAGCAACTGGTACTATAGGTACAGCATTCAGCTACGCCATAACAGCATCGGCATCGCCAACAAGTTATAGTGCTTCCGGTTTACCCGCGGGATTGAGTATAAATACAAGCACAGGCGTTATATCCGGTACACCCACAGCACTGGGTAAATATCTCGTAACCATCAGCGCCACGAACGCACAGGGTACGGGTTCTGCTATGCTTGTTATGGATGTGTTTAATAATATAGCACCGGCAGCTCCTGAAAATGTTGCGCTTAACAACACAGCCATCAAACAGGTTACAGTAAGCTGGAATGCTTCGGCCAATGCAACAAGTTATACCGTGAAGCATGCTCTTAATGAAGGCGGACCCTATACCGTTATTGCATCTGCAGTAACATCAACTACATTTACGCATGCAGATGCCTTTCCCGGAAATAACTACTATATAGTAACAGCTCTTTCGGGTGCGTTAGAGAGTGCGCCTTCCGCGGAGGCTTCAATCACACTGCCTCCGGATATACCCAGTAAACCGGTCATCACCAATGGAAACGGACAAATTACTTTGCAATGGCCTGCTGCCACGGGTGCTGCGAGTTATACTGTAAAGCGTTCCACCGTAAGTGGAGGACCTTATACTATACTCGCCAGCAATCTTACCAACACAACGTATGTTGACAGTCCATTGACGAATGGTACATATTACTACTATGTGGTGTCAGCTGTGGTTGGCGATCGCGAAAGTAATAACTCGGAAGAAGAACTGGGTATACCCGGAGCCACATCACCGAAGTGGAGTATAGCGCCTGTATCGGGTTCATGGAATATAGCCGACAACTGGGAGAGCGGCATTATTCCGGCAAGCCCCGCTATACTTCGTTTTGACAGCACCAGCGTAACAACGCTCACAAATGATATAGCCGATCTGGAAGCAGCGCGTTTTTCATTTGAGTCGGAAGCAAATGCATATACTATAGTCGGCAACGCGGTGCGTATGGGAAGCGAGATCATTAATAAATCAGACAATACACAAGTGCTGAATATAGGTATGACGCTCAATGGTCCGTTGCAAATAAACGCTCCGAAAGGTGCTGTGCGTTTGGGTGGTGTTGTTGCAGGAACAGGAAGTATTGCAAAGAAAGGCTCCGGCTGGGTATATCTCACGGGGGCAAATACATATTCCGGTGGAACAACGATTCAGGACAGTCAGGGTGGCTGGGGACCAAATGCACCCCTTAATATAGCGGGTGGCGGTACCCTCTCCAACGGTGTGCCCGTAGCCGGTCCGTTGGGTACAGGCGTTGTTACCATGAAAGGTGGAGCCCTGCGAAATGCGGATGCTTACGCACTTATCTATAATGATATACAGGTGGAAGCCGGCACGAAGAACTATCTATACTCAGAAGGCGGGGGTTTATTTCTGGCCGGACGATTGACGGGTAGTGGTACCGTTGAACACGATGGTAACGCCTACGATGGCTTGCACCTGAGCGGTAATAACAGCGAATTTACGGGTACATTTATTTCGGTAAACAGAAGCAGCAGACACCGGGTGCGCATCGATGCAGCATCGGCCGGCAGCGCGAAAGCAAACTGGATATTAAACAACAGTTTTTCCGATGGACATCGTCTCAGTTTTAATGACACGATTCAATTCGGTGCATTGTCAGGTGGCGGGCTCATCAATTCATACAACGCACCAGTTATGAGTATCGGTGCGCTTAACACCAATACAACCTTTAGCGGTGTGATGGCGAATAGCAACATCAGCGTTGTGAAAGTTGGGACAGGTACTTTGAAATTTACCGGCACTAATTTAAACTACGGTGCTACCACGGTGAAGAATGGTATACTGTTGATCAACGGTCCCTATAACAGTGCTGTAACGGCACGAGGCGGAACAATCGGTGGGAGCGGAACAATCAATAATGTTGTTACCGTTGGAACGGGAGCCGGAACAAATTCATTCATAGCACCAGGTGATGACGCTATAGGACAGCTCACCATTGGAAATATAGTAACGTTGAAGAATGATGCTACGCTGCGTGTGGAGTTCAGCGGCAAGTCGGCCACCATGGATAAACTTGTAGCGAAAGGTTTAACGCTGGAGAATGCGGCTTTACAATTTACCGATATAGATCCGGCTAATCTTCCGGAAGGTATATCCTTTATACTTGTTGATAACACCAGTGCCACTGCTGTTACCGGTATATTTAATGGTTTGACAGAACTGGCGCTGGTTCAGGTTGGCGATTACCAGTTTCATATCAGTTATAAAGGTGGAGACGGTAATGATATAGTGTTGCTAGATCATCGTACAACGCCCGCCTTGATCACCAGTGCGCCTGCTGCTACAGGAATGAAAGACCAGGCGTTCTCGTATACGATCACCGCTATCAACACACCGTTGAGCTATAGTGCCACCGGTCTCCCGGCAGGTTTATCGGTGAATACTGAGACCGGAGTTATTTCTGGTACACCAACTGAATCTGGAATTTTTAAAGTGCAATTACAGACGCAGGATGAAAAAGGTACGGCATCCCTTGAATTGAATCTCACAATACAAACCAATGAGGTGCCTCCGGCTCCTTCGGGCTTATCATCTATAGCGCGAAACAGTTTGCAGCTCGATCTTTCGTGGAATCGTTCACCGCAGTCTGCATTTACGCAAACCTATACTTTGAAGCGATCACTAACAGAAGGCGGTCCCTATAACATCGTGGCACAAAACCTGACCGATACTACCTATTCCGATAAATCATTAACACCGGTTACTGTATATTTCTATGTTGTATCTGCTACAAATGCTATAGGGGAAGGATCGAACTCTGCTGTAGTCAGAGACACCACGTTGTTCCCGAATATATCGCCTAAGGTAGATCATGTGTTTGCCGCCGGGTCTAATGCAAAAATCAACCTTACGTGGAAGTCATCTTTTGAAGCGGCTTCTTATAACGTTAAGCGCTCGCTTACGGCAGATGGTATATTCAATACAATTGCCAACGTGACCGACACAAGCTATATCGATACAGGTGTTTCAGCCGGCACCACATACTACTATACTATAGCAGCTGTAAACCTCGCAGGTGAAAGTGAACCTTCAGATGTCGCCAGTGCTATGGCCGATGCTGCTGCGTATGCATACTGGCCGTTTAATGAAGCACAAGGCACAACGGCTACCGATTTATGGAATGGAAAAGTAGGAACCTTAACCGGTGCTACACCCGGCTGGACATCCGGTGTTTCAGGCTCGGCTGTTAAGTTGGCGGGTAGCTCATACGTTGCACTACCAAACGGAACGATGAGTACTGTAACGAATTTCACCATATCCACTTGGGTAAAACTGGATGAGAAGCGAACCTGGGAGCGTGTCTTCGATTTCGGATCGGGTACTGCCACCTATATGTTCCTCACCACAACACACAACGGTGGGGGTGTACGTTACTCTATCAAATTAAACAATGGTAGTGAGCAGCAAATTAATGCCGCGTATACAGTGCCCGTAAATGTCTGGGTACACCTTGCTGTAACACTCAATGGCTCTACCGGTATACTTTATATCAATGGAGAAGAAGTGAGTCGTAACACATCCATGACTATAAATCCATCAAGGCTGGGTAATACAACACAAACATGGATTGGTAGATCGCAATGGGCATCCGATCCATACCTGCGTGGAACGATAGATGATTTCCGAATCTATACACGTGCACTAGCCGCAGCGGAAATCTCCGGAATAGTAAAAGCAATTGCTCCGTTGCCACCGGCAAATGTAACCGTGGTGCGCGCAGGCGATGGGACAACACTTTCGTGGAATCCGTCAAAGGATGTAGATAGCTATACCATTATGCGTGGTTCTGTGGCTGGTACTTATACAACAATAGCGACCGGAGTAACCGATACAACGTACAATGATCTTGCTCCGCTGAAAGGAAAGAACTACTACGTGGTATATGCAACACGCGATAATTTCAGAAGTGTATTGTCCAATACAGCATTCATTACGATGCCGCCTGCTATACCGGGCTATATTCACGCGTCCGGTTGGAATCATCGTGTTGATTTAAGCTGGGCTGCAGCAGGCGGGGCTACCGCATATACTGTTAAACGATCAGTGAGTGGTGAAGGTACATTTACCACCCTTGCAACCCTTACGACTACCGCTTATAGCGATACAGCGGTAGTGAATGGTACATCGTATAGCTATATACTATCCGCGACAAACGAAGGTGGATCGGTTGACGGCTTGCTCGTCAGCGCTATACCTGTCGATAACGAAGTTGTTAATACATGGCAGCATGCCGATATCGGCAGCACCGGTATAACGGGTAATGCAGGTTATGCAGATGGTATATTTACCATGCACGGTGCTGGTGCCGATGTGTGGGCCACTGCTGATGGATTCCAGTATGCATACCAGACACTTACGGGTGATGGTGCTATTGTGGCCCGGGTTACATCCCTGGAAAACACCAACACGTTTGCAAAGGCTGGTGTTATGATTCGCGAGACTTTGAACGCGAACGCCAGACATGCTATGATGGATGTGCGGCCGGATGGTGGCGTTGAATTCATCAGACGTACTGCTACAGGAGGAAACTCGGTGTCAACAACGGGCGCAACCTTGCTATACCCGCATTGGGTAAAACTGGTACGACAGGGCAATATATTTTCAGCTTACCGCTCTACGGATGGAAGCAAGTGGACGCTGGTAGGCACTGAAACTATAACGATGAATGCACAGGTATATATCGGTATTGCTACCTGCAGCCACAATACAAGCGTTATTGCAGGGGCAAGTTTCGATCATGTAAATATAGCGACCTCCCTGCCGGTGATCAGCAGTGCTGCCAACGCCAGTGGCGTGGTAACAATGCCGTTTGAGTATACTATATCCGCCAGTAATACACCTTACCAGTTCAATGCAACCGGATTGCCCGACAGCGTAACGGTTGATAAGGAAACCGGTATACTTGCTGGTGCTTCCGCGGTTGCAGGTACATTCCCGGTTATTATTACGGCCACCAACGCATTGGGTACTGCAACAGATACGCTTACATTGGTTATAGCGAAGAAGACACAAGCCGTTGCCTTCGAAGCTCTCGCAGAGAAGAAACTCGGTGACCGTGATTTTCAACTTCATGCATCGGCTACATCCGGATTGTCCGTTATCTATAGCAGCTCGGATACAACGATAGCCACCATTGTGGAGGATATAGTACATATAAAGAAAGAAGGTACCGTGACTATTGCCGCATCACAAAGTGGTAATGCGATTTACGAATCAGCCGCTAACGTGAGTCGCGAACTCGTTATTATCAAGTTGCCACATACTCCGTATGGAGGAACCGTACGCGTTGTTCCCGGTGTTGTTGAAGCAGAAGACTTTGACAACGGTGATGAAGGTATAGCCTATCACGAAACTACTGCCTGGAACTTAGGACTGCTATACCGATGGAACGAAGGTGTTGATATTGAACTTTGCAAAACCGGAGGCTACGATGTGTTCCTGACCGCTACAGGCGAATGGTTGAAATATACTATAGATGTTCAGGAGGATGGCGACTATCAACTTGGCGTGTACCTTGCCGATCTGCTTGGTAAAGGAAAGTTGAGAATAGAAATTGATGGCGTTAATACAACCGGAAGTATAGCACCCGGCAAAACAGGCGGCCTTCAGAAGTGGTTAACGGTGACCAAAACAATTCACCTCACCGCCGGACTCCGTGTTGTCAGGGTATTCTTTGAGTCAGGTGGCGTAAGCGTTAACAAGCTTGTGTTCTCGAAAGTAACCTCATCAGCACGTGCATCGCTTGAAGAAACAGGAACAGATGAATCATTGGTTCAGATTTTCATGTATCCCAATCCCGTGGAAGACAAGCTCCAGCTTGTTGTTGACGAAACGCTGATCGGGGCGGAGGCTTCCATCATCGATAACCAAGGGATAAAAATTAAAACCGCATCGATTCAAAACGAAGAACTTACCCTTGATATGACATCCTTTACTTCCGGCGTATATATACTCCGCATAAGTAAAGGCCCCGATGTAATTACCAGGAAAGTAATCAGGAAATAATAATCAGTTTGGGTTGATTGTTAGTGATAGCCCTGGCCACGAAGTGGTCAGGGCTTTATTTTTTTATTGCACCCTTAAAGTTTATTCATATTTTGTATGTATTATTGAATCCATTATCTATACATTCACGTAAGCAAGGTCAATGCGAAGCATGAATGTACGGAGATCAACATCTAAACCCGATCGCGATCGGGAGAATCATGAGCCACCCGCGTGGGCTCAACGATTCATTGAATGGTATTGCAAGCCGGAGCTTGCTGAGGATTTGCTTGGAGACCTTCGTGAATATTTCGAACGGAATGTCAGATCGAAAGGTCCATACCGCGCGAAGCTCATTTATGTTATCGATGCATTTAAGTTTTTTAGAATATATACTGTTCGGGCGCCAAAATTTGTAAACCTCTTAATCAACTGGATCATGATTGGTAGCTATATTAAAACATCGATGCGCAGCGTAACGCGCAATAAACTGTTCTCGACAATCAACATCGCTGGCCTTGCTATAAGTATGTCCGTCGGTCTGCTGCTCATAGCTTTCGTGCACGACTTGCTGTCGTATGATAAGTTTAATGTGAATGGTGATCGTATATATCGCATTACTTCGTACGCCAAGTTTAGGGAAGGATCGAGTGAAAAATTTGCATCTGCTTCCTTAAGGGCCGGTAGGCTTATACAGGAAAAAATTCCAGGTGTGGAAGAGACTGCGATCATCGGAACGGAATGCTCCGGTGACGCAACCGTCAATAACCGTGTTGTTCCATTCACGGGTATATATGCTGAACCTTCGCTGCTTCGGATCTTTACGTTGCCCATGTTGAAGGGCGATGCAGCAACTGCACTTGTCAAACCTTATTCCATTGTACTCACCGAAACGTCTGCAAAGAAACTTTTCGGTAGAGAAGAGGCTTTCGGTAAAACCATTCACTTCGATAGTGCCGAGTATGTAATCACCGGTATACTCAAAGACGTTCCATTCTTTTCGCATATTCAATTTGAATCTCTTGTTTCGTTTAGCACCGTTGAAATGCAGATGGCGAACACCCAGGATTCCCCGGAATGGTCGCGTGTGTGGGAGAGAAACTATGTATACCTGTTGCTCCCGGAAAACTCAAATGCATCTGATGTTCAGGCGCGGCTTGATGCGCTTTGTGCTGAGCAAAATAAAGGAGATGACAAAGCACAAATATACCTTACGCTTCTTCCGCTATATGACATTGTGCTGGGGGAAAACTTGAGTAATTCCATTCAACCCGTTATGCCGGGTATAGTACTGTGGATCATCGGTGGCCTGGCGTTGGTAGTGATCCTGTCGGCATGTTTCAACTATACGAACCTTTCGATTGCGCGATCGCTGAGACGTTTCAAGGAAATAGGTTTACGCAAAGTGATCGGTGCAGGAAAGAGTCAGGTTCGTTCGCAGTTCCTCGCGGAGGCAGTGATCGTATCGCTTGTGGCACTTGTTCTTTCCTTCGGAATATTCCTGGTGCTTCGTCCTCAATTTATCAGTATCGCACCGGAACTTCTGAAGATGGTAAAGCTTGAAATCACAATCCCGATGGTTTTGATGTTTGTTGCTTTCTCTATGGTAGTGGGTATCGTGGCAGGCTTTTTACCGGCAATATTCTTTTCGAAAGTCAGTGTCCGTCATGCGTTGAAAGATGTGTCGTCTGTGAAAATATTCGGAGGGCTCAGCTACAGGCGTGCGCTGGTGGTGGTTCAATATACACTTACGTTGATGTTTATTACCAGCACAGTCATCGGTTACGTGCAGTATAAAGATATTCTCGCGTTCGATCTCGGCTTTAATACCAACAACATTCTTAATATAAGTTTGCAGAAGAATAAACCGGATGATTTGGTCAACAAGTTGAAAGCGATCCCTGAAGTGTCCGGAGTTTCGCAGTCGCGGCTTTTAACCAGTGTTGGTAATGCCTGGGGTGGTTATATGAAGTATAAAGATTTGCACGACTCGACCGTTGTGTTGACAAATATTATCGATGAAAATTATATACCGCTGCACGAGTATAAACTGATCGCAGGTCAGAATTTTATTACCAGGCCCGTTACCCGCGATGCCAGCAGCGAAGTAATTGTCAATGAAAAAACGCTGCGATTATTTAATATAGCGAACAGTGATCCACAAAGAGCAATTAACGAGGAAATACTTTTGGACAATAGAAAGCTCACGATTGTCGGTGTGATAAAGGACTTCCATTATGGAAAGCTGGATGAAGATATTAAACCAGTTGCATTTACCTATATGACACCGGATGCATTTCTCACAAGCGACAGGAGAGACGGCCTCGTGAATGTACGCATCAATACCAACGACCCGCTTGAAACCATGGCGAAGATTGAGGCGGTTTGGAAAAGCGTTGACTCCGTTCATCCCTTCGAGGCCAGCTTCTATAATGATGCTATCGAAGATGCATACAAGGAACTCTCCGCTATGATAAAGGTTATCGGTTTTCTTTCGTTCATCGCTATATCGATAGCTTCACTCGGATTGTTGGGTATGGTAGTATTCACAACGGAAACAAGACTTAAAGAGATCAGTATACGAAAAGTGTTGGGCGCAACTTCCGGCAACTTGGTGTTTTTGTTAAGTCGTGGATTTATAGCGCTGCTTGGTATAGCTGCATTGATAGCGATTCCGATAACCTATATATTCTTCGAAAATATCGTGCTTACAAATTTCCCGTTCCACGAGCCGATTGGCTTTATCGAATTGTTTGCGGGGTTAGCCGCTGTGCTGGCAATTGCATTTATCATGATTGGATCGCAGACCATGCGGGCGGCTCAAAGTAATCCTGCTGAAGTTCTGAAGTCTGAATAGACAAAAGTAAAAATCGGATATATACCATAGAGCAAGTCCGGGTACAGTGCCCGGACTTGTTTTGTTTATTCTGAATGTTGATGAAGCAAGCGCTACTTTTTTTCTTCAGTCGCTACATCTATACCGCGCAGCATATCCCATACGCGAGACGATGCGCCATCATAGAAGCCGGTGTGTACGGAGAAATCTTTTGGATTACGGAATGTTCCGAAAATAATATCGAATACCGGCAGGTCAGAATAATTATACTTATGAATACCGGTAGCGTGATGCAGGGAGTGACTTTCAGGACGCTGTACAATATAGCCAAGCCACTGCGGTGTACGTATATTCGAATGCTGAAATATACTCAAGAAGTTTGTCGCCAGGATCATCACGGTGATTGCCTGTGGGGTAAGTCCGGCAACAAGACTAAAGCAAATGCTTCCAAGTACAGTCCAGCCAATCATATCGAGCGGACTAAAATAAAATGCTCCGTAGGCATCTACACGTTCGGCACTGTGGTGGATCTGGTGAAAAAATTTCCAGAGTATATCGCTGCGATGCATGATATAGTGCCATAAGAAAACACCAAACTCATAGAGCAGCACTGCAAAAATACCACCGCCTACGGTGCCCATCCAGGAGAGATCCAACAAACGATACGGTTCCAGCAAAGGATTAATATAGTATGGCAGGTACGATGACAGAAAGAAATAACAAACAAATGCCAGGATACCTTTTACTTTCCAATACTTGATGCGTGGAAGTTCGCGTCCCGGGAAGAAACCTTCGTATAACATTAATGCGGCATAGATCGACATCACGATAAGTGAGATCGGGTCGAGAATAAGATCCAAAGGGGTTGGCATAATGGATTGGTTTTGATTGATAACTTTAAAACCTAAGGCGTGAGTTTTTACCTTACATCGTAAGAATCATTCTTTTTCCAGGTGCCACGACACATTTTTCTCCGGACGATACGAACAAAATATACCCGTCTTGATGGAGTTCGATAAATGTTTGCCCAGGGCAGGATGAATGGTCGCGATTTTCTTTATTGAATTTCTGATACGCCACGTTACAGCCGAGCGCACTTTTTCTATCGGGTCATCGCTTTTTCGCGTGCGACCGTTTAGTCCCATCGAGTTGCTTAACATATCAAGAATGTCATCGTATTCTTTTTGCAATGCTGCCGATTGCTGGTAATCGTTGTGTGCCGCTGCGAGTGATAAATCTTCCTGCAAGCTCAGGAGTCGTGCTTTATAATTTTTCTTTGCCTTCTCATCAATGAGTTGCTCACCGCGCATCTTTACCATGCTTCCCATCAGTTCACTGCAATGAATCTGCTCACCAGGCATGGACAGTAAACGCGCTATATCATTAATCCCTTTTGCATCGGCGATCCGGAAGGACTGATTTTCATAGGAGATCTGCCATCCATCATTCTCACGGAAAAAGAAATTCAGCAGCGGCTGCGTTGTGCGTAAAAAATTTCGCGGTGCAGCAGCGGTTTCTTTTCCTGCCATGTGCTCCCAGAATCGTCTTTGATTGGTGTGTCCGCGATAAGGACTTACGTTGATCACCCATTGAATAGCTTCGCGATTGCCAGGGAATCGTTCGTTCTTCAGAATTTTAGTTTTGAATTCGTGGAGGTAGCGATGCCAGCTTTTTTCCATGCCTGCATGATCACCAATCTCGAAGTAGGCCGAGGCAAGTATACAATGCGAGTCGACCCATGCCAATTGTGTACTGTTACTAAGTTTTATACACGTCTCAAAATTTCCCTGCTCGAATGCAATGAATGCCCCTATATAATAAAACTGTTCAGCACGTTGTGTGTTATACTGAAGTACTTTTTTATAAAGTGCTTCCGCTTCCGCAATATATCCGAGGAAGACAAAACAAGAAGCCACCTGAACAAGATTTTCAGTGTCGGTGGGATTCAACTGCAACGCCTTTCGGAGGTAATGTTCAGCGATGTCGTATTCAGCTTCATATAAATATACCCGGCCGAGAATCATAGCCGCCACATGATTGTGCGGATCGAGATCTATAGCCTTCTTCGCCCAGTCGAACGCTCCCTGCTGACTCACATCCCACCGCTCCCACAACTGACAACTCCATTCATTGAAATAGGTAAGCGACATGCCTGAATACGCGAGCGAGTTATAGGGTGCAGCTTCCATTGCTCTTTGAAACTGATCACGTGCGCGTTCATCGGCCTCAACGGTTCCCTTGCGCAGCTCCTCCATGCCTTGCAACCAATACTCGTAAGCAGAAATTGAGACCGCTGGTTTTTTTGACATATAGGCAAGTAAGTCACTGTTCACATGATCTTGCATCGTTTCGACAATCTGCTTCAGTAATTTATCTTCAACAGCAACAAGCGAATCTTTATCGAACTCGTATTGCTCTGCCCACGCGAGCTGCGAACGTTCATTGTTGATGAGCTGTGAATTTACACGTACTGTATTCTGAAGAAATCTGTATGAACCCCGGATGGAATATGTAGTATGAACATCTTTATGTTTAGCACTGTCTGCCGGAAATATTTTGAATTGTCTGAAGCGCGAGAATTCCGTAATGAGATCGACATAAAATGAACGACAAAAAATATCAGCATCCTGATTCATCGTCAGGTTCTCAAGCGGAAAAATGGCAATTGAAATCTCAATCTCTTTTGCAGACATCAACCTAAAATAGGTCAAATCACTTGCATAACCAAGTCGCAGCTTCAGTAGAAGGTGGACGGGATTGCTTCTGATTTGATTCCTGAACTAGCCGCGTTAATACGCTATATTATATATAGGTATCTGTGAGGAAGTATGCGCAGTTTCGCAATACATATCTAATAAATTGGAGGCTTCACTAAAACTCTTTGCAATTGTTTATCAAAAAAAACGAAAACTGTCTCAGAGCTTTCAATTCAGCTTTCCGGAGCAGCAGGCAGATCAATTATGCTGTTTTTTTATGAGTGAACTAAATTTTTATAAAAGTGTTTGTTTATTGAACAGTGTTCAATATCTTTACATCATAATTGAAGGCAATGTCAATAGCAGAAAGAAAGAATAAGGAAAAAGAGGAGATGTCTAAACGCATCCTGGACGGTGCCCGGAAAGTGTTCCTGAAAAACGGCTATGAGCGTACCAGTATGCGAAATATAGCCGAGGAGATAAACTACAGCCCCGGAACGCTGTACTTTTATTTTAAAGACAAAGGAGAAATATTCAACAAGCTTCATGAAGAGGGGTTTCGCTTATTATTGGCTAAATGCAAAGTGCTGGACAATGTAGCGGATCCTTTAGAACGACTTAAAGCAGTCGGTAGAACCTTTATTCAATTTGCAATGGAGAATAAGGACTACTACAATCTTATGTTCCTGGTTGATGAAACGGACAACTACAAAAAAGGCGGACTCAGCATTGCTGCAGAAGCTATCAGCCACCTCGAATCAACTATAAAAGCATGTCAGGAGAAAGGGCACTTTAAAAATATGAAAAGTGACTATCTCACCTTCATGATTCTTTCGACAGTTCATGGAATTAGTGCCTTGTTTTGTAAAGACCGCACTCAGAATTTCAAAGACCGCAGCACGGAAGAGTTAATGAAAAACGGCTATGAGTATTTTACAATGATGCTTGAAAAAGCATAAATTTTTTGCTCAGTTATTGAACACTGTTTAAAAATATTACAACGATCAATATGATACGACAAAATTCACTATTCTTTAATCGGTTCGCGCTTGCCGTGTTTGCTCTTTGGGCAAATACCGCTGTTGCGCAGGAACACCTCAACCTATATATCCATGAGGCGCTGGAGGCTAACCAGGGAATCAAACAGCAAACCTTTCAACTTGAGAAAGGCTTGTTTGCGCTTAAAGAGGCCAGGGGAATGTTTCTGCCAAGCGTGACATTTTCTACAACCTATACGAAAGCTGACGGAGGTAGAACAATCGACTTTCCAACAGGCGATTTACTGAATCAGACTTATTCAACACTGAACGAGCTTACCGGAACGAATAACTTTCCGCAGCTAAGAAATCAAAGTATACTTCTCAATCCTGATAATTTCTACGATGCAAAGTTCAGAACAAGCATGCCTTTGTTTAATGCTGAACTGATCTATAATAAAAGAATTAAACAACAACAAGTTGAGTTGCAAAGGGCAGAAGTAGCATTGTATAAACGTGAACTTGTCAAGGATGTAAAGACAGCTTATTATCAATATGCCAAGGCTGTAAACGCAGTAACTATATATCAAACATCCCTGCAGTTAGTTGAAGAAGGCAAGCGAATCAATACTATACTTTTAAAAAATGAAAAGGCAAATCGAACCGCGGTGATTCGAAGTGAGAACGAGGTCTTCAGAATACAGGCAGCACTAACGGCAGCTTTGGAAAATAGAAGATCAGCACAAGCGTACTTTAATTTTCTGGTGAACCGGCCATTAACTGACAGTATAGTTTTAGATGAGATACAAGTGTTGCCACAAATCGATAGCGGGAGTGATGCAGAAGTAAGCCAGAGAGAAGAACTTTTAAAGTTAGGCATTGCAAAAGAAATCGATGAAAATGTAACCGGGATGTCAAAGGCATATATAGTTCCGAATGTAAATACGTTTTTAGATCTCGGTTCGCAGGCGTTTGACTGGAAGTACAACGACAAAACCAGGTACTATCTATTCGGTGTATCCTTAAGCTGGAATATATTTTCATCGGGTGTGAACACCTACAAGGTAAGACAAGCACAGGCAGAGCAACGTAGCCGCGTTGAGCAAACTGACTATGTAGAAGATCAGCTTAAGACGGAGCTATATGTTCGTAAAAATGATTTCCAGAGTGCATTAGCACAGTACAATGCTGCACAATCGCAGCTGAAAACTGCAGAGACGTATTATAACGATGAGCTAAAACTATACAAAGAGGGTTTGGCGATTTACATCGAGCTGCTGGATGCACAAAATCAACTTATTAACGCCAGGCTTGATTCAAATATAGCCTTGTACAATACATGGATCAGCTATGCCGCCATTGAAAGAGCAAGCGCCAGTTTCAAGATTCAATAACACTTAAAAAAAATACTATGAAATTAAAATCCACTTTCAGTTTATGCATCTGCATGGGATTGTTATATACTTCCTGCGGACATAAGAAAGAACAAGAGAGCACCACGCAAACAAGTAAAGACACCGAAACCATTCGTGTGAAAGTAATGTCAGTCTCATCGTTAAAGTTATCAGGCGACATTACTGCCACAGGTTTACTTACTACAGAAAATGAAGCTATATATTCATTCAAAATTGGTGGGGTCATTAGTAAGATTAACGTTGAGGAAGGTCAGTTTTTCAGTAAGGGACAGGTGTTGGCGCAGCTAAACACAACCGAGATAACAGCTGGTTATGAACAGGCACGTCTTGGTGTTGAAAAAGCGCAGCGAGATTATGACCGCGCCCTTAGTCTCTATAAAGACAGTGTATATACACTGGAACAATTGCAGAATACGAAAACAGGTCTTGACGTAGCACAGAAAGCTGCTGAAGCGGTTGCCTTCAACAAACAATACGCTCAGATTTATGCAGCTTCCGATGGCTTCGTTACAAAGAAAATGGCAAATGAAGGAGAGATCGTTGGACCTGGCACTCCCGTGCTTGCTATAAATGAGACAAAAGGTAACCGTAATTATGTACTCAAAGTAGGTGTTACAGATGAAGAATGGGCTGCTATAGCTATAGGACAACGGGCCGTTGTTAAACTGGACGGTTATCCTGATAAAAGTTTTGATGCATATGTATTCAGAAAATCATTAGCGTCAGATCGTAACAGCGGATCATTCCAGATTGAACTTAAGACCAAGCTGGGAGACGTGACACCCGCCACGGGGATGTTTGGTAAAGTAAAAATTATAGCCTCGAATGCACATTCTCTTCCCGTAGTGCCTTATGATGCCTTGATAGAGGCCGATGGCAATAAAGCTTTTGTATTTACTACGTCAGGTAAAGATCGCGTTAAAAAGATACCGGTGACTATTTCACGGTTTGATAATCAAAAAGCCTATATAAGTCACGGGTTGGAAAATGTTAACGAAGTGGTGATAGCCAACAGCACCTACCTGAACGAAAACTCTACCATTCAAATCATCCGATAAGCTATAGCTATATGAAGATCACAAATTTTTCAGTCAGAAACTATCAGTTTACGTTGGTGATGTTTCTCATGGTGGCAGCTGTTGCCTTTGCAACATTGTCTACGATGCCGCGGTCCGAAGATCCAACGATCCATCCGCCTCAGTACCTGATCACCGTTATTTATCCCGGCACGAGCCCGAAGGATATGGAAGAGCAGGTGGTAAAGCCTATCGAAAATAAAATATACCAGCTTGAAAATATAGAGAAGCTATTAACAACTATCGAAGATGGCGTAGCTGCAATTCAGGTAAAATTGAAATATGGTGTAGACATTGATAATAAATACCAGGAGCTTGCTACTGAAATCAATGCATTAAAAAACAGCGGACTGCCGGATGATATATATCTTATAAAAACGGAAAAGATAAGTCCTACGGATGTAAACGTTTTTCAGATTGCATTGGTCTCCAACACTGTATCAGCAAAAGAACTTCGCAGCCAGGCAGACAGACTGAAGACACAACTCGAAAAGATCACAGATCTTAAGAATGTAAAATATTCGGGTATGCCGGAGCAACAAATACGCGTTGATGTAAAGGTTGACAAGCTCGCGCAGCTAGGTATTCCACTGAATGTAGTGACCGGCAGTTTGCAAAGTGAAGCTGCAGATATACCCGGAGGAAGTATCAATCTTGGTACTAAAACCTTCAATGTAAAAACAAGCGGAAAATTTCAGGATGCTGATGATGTAGCCAACACTGTAATATTTAACGGTAACGGAAAAATAGTATATCTGAAAGATATAGCGGAAGTAGGCTATAAAAACGAAATCGAAAAGCATCTGATCAGACTGAACGGCAACCGATGTGTGCTGGTAAATGCCGGGATGAAAGAGAATGTAAATATTACAGCTGTTCAAAAACAATATCTGCCCGTTATCGAGGAGTTTGAAAAGACATTGCCTGCTAATATTGAATTGGTAAAACCGTTCGACCAGGCCGACATGGTATCACAACGATTGGGACATCTTGGTGTTGACTTTATTATAGCCATTGTACTGGTCTTATTCACATTGCTACCCTTAGGCTCACGGGCATCACTTATCGTGATGATTTCAATTCCGCTTTCTTTAGGGTTAGGACTTATTGTTTTAAATGCTGCCGGTTTCTCATTGAATCAGTTAAGTATAGTTGGTTTGGTTGTAGCACTTGGACTTTTAGTAGACGATAGCATTGTTGTAGTAGAGAATATAGAGCGTTGGTTAAGAGAAGGTGCATCGAAGCGTGATGCTGTACTAAAAGGAACGCAACAAATTGGTATCGCGGTGATTGGCTGCACGGCAACATTGATTATAGCTTTTCTGCCGCTTGCGTTTCTTCCGGATATAGCCGGAGAATTTATCAAGAGTCTGCCCATGGCTATAATTACCAGTGTATTGGCATCGATGATTGTAGCGTTAACGCTTGTGCCTTTTCTGGGAAGCCGCCTTTTGAAAACTCACACAAGCGGACATGGCAACGTGTTCCTGGTATATCTGCAAAAGATGCTGAACATCTCTTACGCGAGAATAATGCCCGTAGCACTGAACTGGCCGAAAGTTACCATTGCTATATCTATCATCTTAAGTGCAGGCGCTTTTATGCTTATTCCGCAAGCAGGTTTCAAGTTATTCCCTGCTTCTGAGAAACCTATGTTTCTCATTACTATAAAAATGCCGTTGCAGGCCAACATTCCGGAAACGGATCGGGTAACCCGGCTGGTTGAAAGTGAACTGAAGAAACATCCGGATATAGTATACTTTACAGCTAATATCGGTAAAGGCAATCCTCAGATTTATTATAACGTACGTCAGCAGGAAGAGAAAGCCGACTTCGCTCAAATCTTTGTGCAGTTAGATGAAGAAGCAAAACCAACTGAGAAGGTAGCACTCATTGAAAAGCTCAGAGCGAAATTTAGCAACTTTCCTTATGCAAAGATTGAAGTAAAGGATTTTGAACAAGGATCTCCCATCGAAGCAAACATTGTCGTGAGAATCTTTGGAGACGATCCTCAAACACTGCGCAAATTGGCATCTCAGGCAGAAGATATATTACGCAAACAACAAGGTACAGTATATATCAACAATGAATTGAATACCTATAAAACCGATGTTAAGCTGAAAATAAATAAAGAGAAAGCCAGAACGCTCGGAGTCTTAACAGCGGAGATTGACAAGACCGTACGTTTAGCGGTAGCAGGGTTGCCTGTTGGTGACTATATAGATGAAAAAGGTGATGCCAGAAATGTAATGATCACTACATCTTTTGAAAAATTTCCGAACCTGGATGCGTTCAAGAATCTATATGTAAATAACCTGCAGGGAACTCCGGTTCCACTCAGTCAGCTTGCCGAGGTAACATTCGAAACATCGCCTACTGCCATCAATCATTTTAACAAGTCTCGCTTTGCAAAAGTAACTGCCATGACAGATAAGAATGTGCTGGCTAACGATGTACTTAAAGAAGTTATACCACAGCTCGATAAACTTAAAATGCCTGCCGGATATTACTATAAACTTTCAGGAGAGGCAGAATCAGAAGGTGATACATTGGGTGGCAATTTTTTAACCGTGATTCTCTTTAGTGCATTCTTATTCGTAGCCGTGCTGTTACTTCAGTTCAAAACATTCAAAGGTATAATCATCGTGTTGTCAGTTATACCATTGGGAATAATCGGAGGCGTGATCATGTTGTTGATTACCGGCTTTCCGATGTCACTGGTTACCATCATTGG
This sequence comes from uncultured Chitinophaga sp., assembly GCA_966211525.1. Lineage (GTDB taxonomy): Bacteria > Bacteroidota > Bacteroidia > Cytophagales > Cyclobacteriaceae > Ohtaekwangia. The sequence goes on from CBIHOZ010000041.1 coordinate 25,979, forward strand.
TTTTATCGGGCTCTCCGGTATACAAGTTAAAAACTCGCTTTTACTGGTTGACTTTACCAATCAGTTAAGAGAAGAAGGACATTCTATCGATGAGGCTATAAAGAAGTCAGGAGAGACGAGATTCCTCCCGGTTGTATTAACGTCTCTTACTGCTATATGCGGGTTGATCCCGATTGCCATGAATCCAAATCCGCAAATTGCCCCGTTAGCAATGGTTCTTATAGGCGGTTTGATCAGTTCAACTATACTCTCGCGAATTGTAACGCCTGTTATGTATAAGCTAATTCCACCAAGTATCGAATCAGAAGCGGAAAACTAAAACCAAAAATAAAATAACATTTATGAAAGAGTATATTTTGCTCACCGGAGCATCGTCAGGTATAGGATACGAAATGGCAACTCAATTAGCCGCGAGAAAATTGAACCTTGTCCTGGTTGCGCGGAGTGAAAATAAACTGCAGCAAATGCAAAAAGAACTGATCGCTACGTATGGCATTTCGGTTCAATACATCGCGAAAGATTTATCGGACGTACGAGCTGCTGTAGATCTATACAAGGATGTTCAGCAAGCTGACTTGTTAGTAACCGGCCTGGTAAATAATGCAGGCGTGGGCAACTATGGTAACTTTGTTGAGACGTCATTGGAAGAAGAACTCAAAATGATTGAGTTAAATATTTCCAGTCTTGTAGCACTCACCAAATTATTTGCAAAAGATATGGTAAGACGCAAGTCCGGAAGAATTATGAATGTGGCTTCACTTCTTTCATTTTTACCATTTCCTTATTATTCAGTTTATTCAGCAACTAAATCATTTGTACTTGCATTTTCAGAAACACTCGCTGCAGAATTGGAAGACGCAGGTGTAGTGGTGACGGCCCTTTGTCCTGGTCCGATAGACACTGGCTTTACTACTGATAAGATGTCAACAACAAATCTCTTCAAGGCAAACAAGCCTATGCATCCAAAAGTGGTGGCAGAGCAGGGTGTAGAGCTTCTTTTAAATGGCAGGGGTAAAAAAGTAGTTGGTTTTCAGAATTGGTTTGTCTCAAACCTGCCCCGATTTATACCGAGTAGTATAATGATGAAAATCAAAAAGAATTTAGCGAGCCAGCAAAAGTAATTTTTCAAACTGACATCAAACTGAGAGACTATTGCCTGACTCGAATTTCATTGCGTTTTAGGCATAGTTTCTTTCAAAGTTAAATACTTGATGCACCTGATTCCTTTTGGAGTTTTTGTAACAAAGGAAGATGAAAGGGGATCTTTAAAGTCTTCACAAGGTATATATGGCATGTGTAGTATAAGTGGTTCTTCTCAATAGAGCATAATGGGAAGTAAAGAAAGACGAGAAAGAAACAGGCTAAACATGCATAAAGATATACTTCATGCAGCGTTAAGTATTGTCAGAAAGGAAGGGCATCAGTCGTTAAGTCTGCGGAGACTGGCAGACAATATAGAATTTTCCCCGACGGCAGTATATCTATATTTTAAAAACAAGGAAGCACTACTAACTGATCTGACCAAGTTGGGATATCAACAACTTAATTTGAGTATTGATAGAGACTGCCAGAATATAATTGATCCGAAGGATCGTTTAAAAGCAATACTAACAACCTACTGGAATTTTGCGAACCACGAGAAGGAGCTATACCACCTCATGCAGGAAACTGAGCTGAGACTAAATGAATTCGAGCCTCTTTATCCGGAAAAGCTCGCGTTCTTCAATTTGATAAATCAGGCGACTGCCAAGGTATGTGAAAAGGAGAATTACACTGATGTTTTTTTGAAGCGCAAGTGTTATATATCGATTGCCATTGTGCAAGGGCTTGCATGCTCAATTTAAGATGCAAGCATATAGATGCAAGTTCGCAGTCTCAAATTCTGGAAGATGCAATTGATAGTCTGATAGACTCTTTAAAATAAGTATATATCAACGGTTGTCTGAGTCTTTGGGATAGATATAGTGGGCAGCAAAAAAATGGGCTATTTTTGTAGCGCACCAATAAGGCCAGGAAACCCTCAATATTATTAATGGTGGCTATATTTATGCGATGGTTTGAAAATAGATTCTTGGGTGAGAATGCAGCTGCTGACCAGCGAGCAATCCAAAAATAGATTGAATGGCTCAGGCTTTTATTGGAAGCCAAAATGGAAAAGCATGAAGATGTTATGGAAATAGGAAGTGGAAAAATATTGCAACTCGGTCTTTTACTTGTCGCGATTATTACATTCAGTTGTTTGCATCGGGAAATTGATTCCTACCAGTTATGTAAGGAGTTTTATGAATTAAATAATCAAAAGAGCTTGGATGGTTTATATGATGTGTCGATCGGCGTTGGAAGGACATCTGCTGAGTATACGAAATCTTCCAGGCAATACGATTTGTTTTTTAATAGCATCGCGGTGTTTGATGAAGAATCTAAACAGCATATAACAGTACCGGTTTTTAAAAGAGGAGCTTCATTAGCAGAGCAAGATTCAATTTTTCGAAACATTAAACCAGCGGTGAAAGAATTTTTAGTTCGGAAACTGGATGCTATTGATTCATCATTGTTCGATTCCTATGTTAAGTACATCAATGATGTGTATCAAAAATATTATAATATAACTACACCTAAGGATAACAACTATAAGAACGTTGTTATGGAAAGTCATCCGCGCACAGGTAAGTTTTTGACTTTTGTATTGAATGATAAGGCGAAAGTTTATTACGTTGCCGATTCCAGTACTTTAAACGAGTATTGGTATAAACGTTTTCACACGCTTCGGTCTTTGGGAGCGAATTGGTATTGTGAAATCTCATCTGAAACTAAGGACAATTAAATTGATGCACTTTATCCCGGTTTGTGTAGTTCAAAGAATCGAAATTTAACCCGGTATATCTATAGTAAATCAGTAAAAGTGTAATGGATAATGCAGCCTTTAACTTAATGTTATTGGGGTAATAACAATAAAGGAAGCCAATAGCATTAATATTGCAAATCACATTTTACTGAGATTTAATTCTGACGGACGCACTATCTATCGAAAAAATATTTATGGCATTGAAAACATCGACAATTCAACATGTAATGAGAAACCTGCTTGGCGCATTCATGCTACTAGCCGGCGTGGGACATTTGACTTTCCAACGTAAAGAATTCCAGGCACAGGTTCCGCGGTGGTTACCCAACGATGAGTCCTTCATGGATTTTGTTGTGCTGTCATCGGGTGTTGTAGAGATAGTACTTGGTTTAGCGATGATCTTCCTGGTTAAGTATAAACATAAAGTTGGCGTTGCACTGGCCATCTTCTTTTTTGTTGTATTTCCAGGAAACATTTCGCAATACACGAACGGCATTGATGCTTTTGGATTAGATACAGATCAAAAACGATTGATACGACTATTCTTTCAACCGGTTCTTATTGTGTGGGCACTGTGGTCAACTGGTGCACTGGTCTCACTGTTTAAAAGTAAATCTGAGAGTGATGCCGGATCGAGTAGGTGAGCAGTCCGGAATCGATATACTTACACTGCAACGACCGGGTCATGAAACGCCCCGCAATTGCTTGAAACTGCACACAACACGTTGCTATGGAATTTAAGTATGAACGTCTATGTGGCGAAGCAAACATTTGTCATAGAAATAATGAATTTCTTTAATACAACTAATCAAACAATTAGATATATATAGCACTGCTTTGGTGTGGATATTATTTAGCACAAAGAATTAATATGAAAAACGATTCGGTATTTGGCTCACGGTCCTCTATGGATGATTTAAAAAAACTGTATGGCGAACAGGATTGGTGGAGTTGGTTCGAAGAAACTGCATCACAGAACGAGGAAACTGTTTCCGTCAGGCATATTACAGGTCAGAAATTGATTGACGGTGATCTTATTTTGGAGGAAGATCCTTGGGCGATCATTATTGACGGTAACATGGAAGTAAATGGTACTGTCATTTGCAATACACCTGAAGGACGTATAAGCACGTTGGTAGTATTAGGGAAATTACAAGCGGAAAATCTCTTCTATTCAGGCAGCGCCCGGTTGTTAATTAAAGAAGACACCACTATAAATGGTTTTGTAGTAGGCACCTGGGGCGATGGTGGTGCAACCCTCGGTGTGAATGGCACGCCCACGGCCCGCGGAGTTTTACTCGACCCACATACACCGGCAGAAATAAAACACGTAAACGCCCTGATCATGTGTGGCGAGGGCTGGTCAATAGAACCTGATTTTTTGGATGGCGATCACCCTGAACTTTTCGTTCAACATGTGCTCGATAGGGGCGGCCCTTTTGTTGATTTTAAATTGGTTCGCAAAGCAGCGCTGGCTGGTGAACCTGTTTTTGATCAGGCGGCTGAACAAGCCTGGAGAATGAAAAAATAAAAAAACATTTGTCTGGTTTTGCATGCCTCACTTAAATCGAATCAAGGTCGCTTATGCTTAAGATGGATTAATATTGCTTAAAACTCCCTTCAAAATCAAATGAGCAGAAGGGGTTTCTGCTTGTTTATCTGGTTAACGGATTCGAATCATTGAGACGTCAAACAACGACAAATATCAGTATCTATCATGTGTAAGGAACCGTTAACAGCGAGGAATATGAAAAGCCCCAATCATACTATTTGTTGGCTTTAGATCGACTATATTTTTATAAAAGTCGGGGTGGCAGGACGAAGTTCGAACCAATTTCTTGAAGATTTGAAGCGATTATCTAAGATTATGGCATTAATTGAATGATTTTGTCTGAAGCTGGAAAACTGTATAGCTGGAGCCGGACTAGACATTAGCTGTAGCCGGCTAGACAAAAACGAGATATCTTCAGTGCTCGGATTATGCAATTTCAATATAATTCTTACGACCTGCGTTACGGTCGGGGTGTCATGTCGATAAACCGAGTATTTTTGCCTCCCTTGTCCTCATTTTTACTATGGTAGCCCTCAAAATGTTTCGTGCCAGCCTGCTGGCGGTAATGGTTGTCGTTTCCTTTACAGTTTTCAGCCAAAGTATTCAGAATACTGGGAAATTGAATTTTCCGCGGTCCCGTCATCAATCGCAGCTTTTGCCGGACGGCAAGGTGCTGGCTTTTGGCGGTTGGGATAACATCTTCAAATCCCCTACTACCTACGCTAGTGCGGAGGTTTATGACCCCGCGTTACAAACCTGGACCATGGCTGCGCCCATGAGCCAGGCCCGGGTGTTTTTTACATCCGTAGTGTTACCCAATGGGAATGTTATGGCCCTGGGGGGCGATAACGGCGATGGCCATGACATAGCCCTGGCCTCGTGCGAGATATATGACATTCAATCCAAAACATGGACGCCGGCGGCGAGCATGAACCAGGCCAGAAGGAACTTTCGTGCCATCAAATTACGCAATGGTCAGGTGCTCGTGGTGGGGGGTACTGAAGACAATACGTGTGAGCTCTACAACCCGGCCACCAATACCTGGAGCTATACCGGCGGATTGAATGTGTACCGGGGTGTTGACGGCCTGATTTCACTGGTCATGCTGGCCAATGGAAATATTTTTGCCACTGGCGGCTCGAAATACCTCACGTGGTATGCCGCGGAGACCTACAATCCGCAAACGGGCCTGTGGACTTCAGCAGACAATATAATTTACCCACGCGCTGATCATAATTCCGTCTTACTGAACAACGGCAAGGTGTTGATGGTGGGTAGCGGCGTGACCGCGTCTGACGGTGCTAGATACTCGGAAGTCTATGATGCCAGTTCGCGTACCCCGGAGAGTACGTCCAGGCTGGGTGCCACCGTGGCGTTCAACAACCCTTTGGTGCTGCTCGACAATGGCAGCGTGTTTTCGTATACCCAGGGAGAATATAGCCCGACCAATACCCAGGCGTTTCAAATCTATACCCCGTCTACCAACCGCTGGACGGCCATGACGGCCACGAACTTCTTTGGCAACCTTGCTTACACCATCCACAAGCTGCACGATGGCAGCATCCTGATCATCGGCGGATATACTTCCATCGACCTCGGCGCAGTCAAAGATTGCTTGCTGGTGCGTGAGCCCGGAGTAGATGTTTGTACCAGCACCAACCTGGGGCTGGAGCTGTCCGACAATACATTTTGTTATGGTACTGATGGCAAGGTCGTGGTGTCGGGGTCTGAAGCGAGATCGGTCTATCAGGCTTTTATCGGAGATGTGGCAATCGGCGCGGCTGTCAATGGTGGCGGTGATATAAACCTCAATATTCCGGCAAGCTATATCGTGCCGGGCGTCAACCGGGTGCGGGTAAAGGTTACAAAGAGCGGGTGTGTGAGCAAATTTCTGAGTGACGTGGCGATACTCGACGCGTTCCAGGAGAACATCGCTAAGCCCGTAGTCACCAACGCCAAGCCGCTGGCCTTTTGCCCAGGCAACAATACCGTGCTGCAAGCGCCCGCGGGCTTCTCCAAATACCTGTGGTCTAACGGGGAAACAACGCAGGACATAACCATCACCACACAGTCGGGCGCCTATTCGGTAAGGGTATTCAACAGCATGGGATGTGCGAGTCCTAACTCAGACCCCGCGAACGTGAACGTTTATCCCTCCACCGTTTCCGCAGGCTCCGATGAGGTAGTTTGTATCAGTCAGCCTGCCTTTGTGCTCAGCGGCATGTCTTCCGTAGGAGGTATATGGAGCGGCGTGGGTGTGACGGTGGATGGAAAGTTCGATCCGGCGATGGCTGGGCCAGGCACCCACCAGCTGGTCTATACCTTGTGTAGCCGTTCATCCACCAAGACCGTCAAAGTCATTAACCCCGTGTTGCAGGATTTCGTTTTTCAATCCGATCCACAAACGATCTGCGCCTACCAATCGTATCAGCTGTCGATCGCAAGCGCCCAGGACGGCGTATACTACCAACTGCGTGTAGGCACCAAAAACATTGGAAAAGCGCTGGCAGGCAGCCCCGGCAAGCCGTTGCTATTTCCTTTCAATACGATCGATACCACCACCACATTTACCGTGGTCGCTACCCTCACGCCCGACTGCGGCCCTCCGCTGATCCGGGAAAAATCAACAACCGTTAAGATTCTTCCGCTCCCTCAACCCTATGTTTCTGCATTGGTCAGGGATTCAGTTTGCATCGGAGAGTCTACAGCGATCCGGATTAAAAAGAGTCAACCCGGAATCACCTATTCTATTCTGCAACCTCCCTACAGTTCGGCGTTGGGTAATGGCGAGGATTTGCTTCTGTCTACCGTGCCAATAGCCGAAAATCGCTACTTTGAAGTTAATGCCAAGAATGCGCTGGGGTGTATCAAAGAGCTGCTTCACTACCACTATGTGTATGTGAAGCCGATCACCGTGGATTTTGAACCGGGTCTTCCCGGCGATTTTGTGGGCGATACTATTCGCTTCATCAATAAATCCAATGCCCTGACCTATCAATGGAAATTCATTACCCCTGCGTCTGTAGCCACCGGCTCAGGCAAAGACCCGGGTGTTATCACCTACAGCAGCGAAGGAAAAAAAGAGATTCAGCTGATCGGAACCTCGTCTATTGGGTGCGTTGACTCCGTTACCAAAGTGATGGACATCGCCGGCACCATCGACGCTGGACATTACGCGGCGTGTTTCCAGGAAAACATAGCTTCCGGCGGTGGGATCGTATTGGATTACCACGTCGATAAGAATGGCAATAGCTACCTGACGGGACACCGTGATCGCCGAATGTTCTGCATGAAAGTGGATAGCACCGGCAAAACGGTGTGGATGCGTGACATGGTCTATTACGGCACGATCCTCACCGGCTTTGGCACAGGCATCACCTCTGATACGGAAGGAAACACCTACGTCGTGGGGCATGCCACCGGCCGGAGGTTTGAATTCGGAAAGTTCGCCTTTAACCTCGAGCCGGATCTTCACGGCACTTCACCCTATACCTTTATCATGAAACTTAATAAACGCGGTGAAGAACAGTGGATCATCTCGGCCACGGCCACCGCGACAGACAGCGATCTGGATGAACATTGGATCATGGGCTCAGACATTACCGCCGATCAGGACAACAGGATCTATGTGACCGGCCATCGCTACCTCGCTTCAGCCCAGATCAAATTTGCGGATGGAACGATCAAGCTCCTGGAAGGCACACGAAACAATGGCAGCCCCAAAAATTGTTTTCTGCTTGAAATAGACCGCGCCGGTACCATGAAGGATTATCAGGAGTTTGGCGGCGGGTCCAGATCACATCTCCGGTTGAACTTCGGGGCAACGATTCGGGGGTGGATGAATAGCAGCGCCAATTCCTATGAGCTGTATTACGGATTCATTGCTGTAAATCCCAAAATAAAAATAGACTATGATGGCGATGTGTTGATCGGTGGTGTATTCGAAGCCGCGTCTGTAGCCGACCCCTTTACGTTCGGTAATCGCAATCTGTATACCGTGCAGGGAGAAGGGACGTACTACGAAAGTTATATGGGCAGTACCTTTGTGGCAGAATATAACAAAGCGCAAGGATGGAAAAGCGCCACCCGGGCGGTGAGCCTGGGGGTGGACTATCTGCAGGAATTTGCCAAAGACCGCGACGGAAATATTTATACCACTGGTCCGCTATACTACGGCACGATCATTAATGGAGACACGATCTCACTACAGAAACGGGATCTGCTTCCGTGGGAAACGCCCGACCGCTATTCCTACCTGGCAAAGACCAACGCACTCGGCCAGATCGAATGGCATACGATTAACAAATCTGCCTACATTCATGACCTGGCGCTGTCCGATCACAACACGATTTTTGCCACAGGCCAGTTCAATCGCTTTGGAGCGCTGGACGATGCCCGGCACCAGTCTTTTGGAATGGTGTCGCACGGAAAGAGCGATGCCTTCATGAGCGAATACACCGGTGAGGGTGATCTGTTGTGGGCTCAGCCGCAGGGGGCTTCCAAAGTTGATCATCCGTTTTTTATCGAGTCAGACGCTTGCAATACGATCTATGCCTGTACGGCCAACGATCTGGACTATTCTAACTGGCCAAGGGCAGACGTCAACGGATCGATGACCCTATCCAGGTTATCGCCTTTTGGTGACTGCTCAAACACCGCATGCGCACCTAAGAAACTTACCCTGGTGAACTTTGATCCGGGTGAAGGTTCGCACGACGATCAGGTCAACATCAGCGGTACCAATTTCACCTATGTGAACGCTGTTACCTTTAACGGTGTCAATGCTGCCTTTACGGTGATCAGCGATGAGCACCTCGTCGCTACCGTGCCGGTGAATGCCACCACCGGAAAGATTGCCCTACGCACTTACAATGAATCTGTGACCAGCAATAATAACTTTGTGATCGACAAACTGCGGTTTATCGATTTCACACCGAAGCATGGCGCCGCCGGCACCGTCGTGACGATCTATGCGGAGCACATCGGCAAAGTACAGGCAGTGAAATTTAATACTACGGAGGCGGCGTTTATCATGGTGAACGATTCCACCCTGCAGGCAGCGGTACCACAGGGTGCCGTCACAGGCCCGATCAGTCTTGCTGCCCCCGGCGAAACTGTGGCGAGCAACGACGCATTCACCATAGACTTGATCGAGGTGCCGACAGGAATGGAAGAGGACCTCTCTGCAAAATGTGTTGTTTACCCGAACCCCACGGCTGGCGCGATCACGTTAGAATGTCTGGCTATCCCTGCGTCCTTTAATGTGGAGATCGTCAACGTGTTGGGCATAACCGTGGCGCAGCAACGTCTGGCAGGGGCGTCCCGAAGCACCGTGAACCTGGACCGTCTGCCTCCAGGCGTGTACCAGGTCATTGTTTTCAACGACAGAAAACGTGCTGCTTACAGGGTGGTCAAGCAGTGACACCGGGTAATTGAAAGTACTGGTGAAGGGGCTTTGAGGCTGTCTCAATCAAAAGGGAAGTCTCTTTTTACTTTATTGGTGTTCTTGGTCAGCAGTTCGAATTCACCCGGCTACCAACAAAAAAGCTTGCGATTCTTTATGAATCTGCAAGCTTTTTAATGAGTCGACATGAGTGGCAAAATTTCGAACCAATTGTGGTTGGATTTGATGTTAATGAGCAGATTGTCAAGGGTGTGCTATTCCGGTATCATTCAAAAAAGGTCGGAGGTTGTGATCCCGCTGTAGCCACAGCAACGGCCTGCAAATTTGTTTTGCTTTTCGTGAACCTTTGCTTGATCCAAGCGCCCAGATCCTTAATAAGCGTTGTACCGGTGCAAAGCATATCGTCAAAGTACACTGAGTACTTATGCGATCTTGACCCACAATCGTCAAGCGACATTTGGAACTGACTAACACAAAACCGATTATCCACAGACATAACTAATCCCCCCATGCAATCGAAGATTATTCACGCGACACTTAAACTGGCTTACGCACCGATCAGCAGTTATGAGTTCTATTTTCTTAAACAAGAAAGCGTTGTCCAAAAGCTACTTGCCAATAGCACACTATATGTTATAGCACAACGAGAAGAGTTAACATTTGAAATGTATCACTCAATAATGAAACAAGTATTTTGAGTTTTGAAATTCAAAAGAAAGGAAACCCCAGTAGACTTAAATGCAGTTTCAGTTTATTGGATGCCGGCGTCTACAATGGTGAAGACACTGTTGCGATTGAGTTTGGCAGGAATCACCCTGAACCTGTTCCCGATCAATTTCCACTTCAGGATATCAAAGGAATTAGATTTTTTAAAGAGACAATTGATGGTGAATTTCTTTGGTGGATTACACCCGACGTTTTCCTACACGAGTATTGGACCAATGGATTAAAGGCAGAGGTGGAGGGTGACTACCGGGAATTCACGAAATTCAAAGTTCACTACATAGGAGAATCTACCGACCAAGAAATTTGGAAAAGACTTACAGGGCATGAAAAATTACAAGATGTACTTAGCATAGAAAATGCTTTTCACGCTGATTCGATTAGTGCTCATGAGGTTACATTATTGCTGTTTCAAGTGAGTGATGCCAATACTATTAACATTCTCCACAGTTCAAACATCCGAAACGTTAAGGCAGTTGTCAGTCAATCTTTACCATCAAAAGAAACAATTACGTTGGATGTTGAAAAAGCATTGATAAAACTTTTAAAACCGAACAAGCGGTACAACAAAATACAATATAAAAGCTACCCCAAAAGTAAAAATGGATTGTATAATGATAAGTATGATCGTGTATCCTATAAGATTTCTGACAATATTTCCCTTCAATACACGAACGTGGAAATTGTAGGTGATACTGCACCTTTGAAATCGACTTCAATCGTCGTGGAGGATAATAAAACGTTAAGATTGGAATAAGTCAATTCGAATCTATTTAATTCAAATGGTAGGGAAGGCAATTGGCAGCTGTTGTATAGGGAGAAGAGAGGAACTTGGTCACCGATTGCTCGAACCTTTGGGAAGATTCATGAAAAAGGGGTTTGATCGAGCGAATCGCCACAGATAAGAATCAAAGTTCCAGTACCGAAAACGGGTATCCTAGGAACACTGTTCAAAGTTCTATAATTGTTTGATTGCTCCTTCATATAGAGTAACTTTCTCATTAATCGTTGACTTTATTCTATGACGTTAGAAAACCGATTACTTACCTATTGGAAGAATAGTCTTTCGGATGCTATGCGTGCATCTGTTGATGTTTCGCCGGCCAACTCTTATCAACCCCTTAATGAATTCTTTTCCAGTGGTCGAATCGATGAACCGATAACATCTAGGTTGTTTGAAAAAGAAGAGGTAAAGAAGAACAAGGAGAAAGGCATCACATTGAGGGACAGTCCCGATTGGGAGCGGCTTAAACGTGTGCCTGTGATACTCTCCCTATTTAAAGTAAACCCCATACCGGATAACCTTCAGTATATGGGTAACCGAAAAAGTCTGTATCCATTTTGGATTCAGGGCACATTGCTTCGCAGCGGTGAGCTTCGCGTTCCTGATGAATACTTCCCGCTCGTTCCACGAGAATACCTCAGCCCTATTGGTAACGAGTTGCATGATTATGTATTCAGTACCGTTGACGAAATTGATCAGGCTGCTGCATTGAGACGCGAGCCAATTGATCAATGGGCAACGTACATCAAATACATTGAGCAAGTCTTCACACAACTCACCGAGCAGTCGCTGAGCAGTTACCAGACCGATGGTCATCTCGTTGTGAAGGAGACAACGATTGTCGTCCCGGACAAGGAAGTTGGTGCGGCGATTGCGATCGTTGATTTATATAAACATCTTTTGGAGGAAGCCAGTACACCTCCTTTACTCCATCAATTTGTTTCATTAGAACAGAAACAGCCCAATCGCGAACCAATCGGTGTTAATCAATTTATGGATGCCCACATCGGACATCTTGGCCAGATGGGTAACTCTTTTCCGCTAAGTATAAGCCAGCGGAAGAGTCTGTATACCTTTCTATCCAGCAGTGACTCCCGGGTATTTGCCGTCAACGGTCCTCCGGGCACAGGCAAGACCACGTTGCTCCAAAGTATTGTTGCCAATGAAGTCGTGCTCGCAGCAATTAAGGGAGAAGAGGCGCCTTTGATTCTTGCATGCTCCGCTAATAATCAAGCGGTGACAAATATCAATGAGAGCTTTGTTAAAGCTGATAGCAATCTTGGTTCCCTCAAAGATCGGTGGTTACCGAACTTCTCCGGATATGCATCTTACCTACCTGCTAATGACAAGACTGAAAAGGAATTGACCAGCCTAAACTTTATTAAGCTTGGAAAATTACCAGGGACGTTCACAGATATGGAAAATTCGGATTACGTCGCGCGGGGAAAAGACCTTTACCTTGAAAAAGGAAACTCCTATCTCAATCAAAACTATGTCCAGGTTAGTGAAGTTGTAGATGCCTTACAACGTGAGATTGTTGGAATTAAAGTTTCTCTTGAACAGGCGCAGATGCTTTGGAAAAAACTCAATGGACAGATTGATTTGTTCCATCCGTCCTTTACTACTACACCCGATTTAAACCAATGTTACGATATCACATTCTGGCAGGGGCTTAGGCAAGAGCTTGAATCAACTGAAGAAAAAGTAAAACAGTACTTCGAGCGCGAGCCGTTCTTTAGAAAACTCTTCTGCTTTTTTTCGTTGGCGAGATGGGTGCGTGAAAGAGAATTGGAAGTAAAATCACTCTTCAGAGATTTTATATTAAGAAAAGAAGGATTACAATATAGATCCAAAGTCAAGTTGCAGGAATTTTTTCATCAGCGCATCGAGACAATCATTGACATTTGCAAAAGCCTTCAAGCGTGGAACACCTGGAAATCTGCCAATAGTATTGTCCACAACCCACCAAACGATGAACAAGCGATGTGGGAAATTGAGTATGCCAAATTAAAAGGCAAGAACAAACTAGGCTACTTCTTCGATGAAGTAGATTTGTCGCTACGACATAAAGCATTTCATTTGGCTATTCATTATTGGGAAGGGCGTTGGCTCATGGCAATGACTGACCGAACTGATCCAAATAATGGACGAGGAGGCAGAATGGAGAACTGGCAGACACGTGCGATGTTAACTCCTTGCTTTGTCAGTACTTTTTTCATGGCTCCGAAATTCTTCTCTTATTCTAAAGCAGCCGGATACCGAGATGATAAATCGGTTAAGTGGGAAAGTCCACCGCTAACCTCTTTTATTGATTTACTTATTGTAGATGAATCTGGGCAAGTAAGTCCTGAAATCGGAACAGCCATTTTCGGCCTTGCAAAAAAAGCCGTGATTGTTGGTGATGTCAAACAGATCGAGCCAGTTTGGAGCATCACTCCAAAGATGGATATGGGTAATCTCCTAAGACATAAGATCATCATGAACGTGGAAGAACCGTTGCACCGAACGTTGTCAGACAATGGATTTCTAAGTTCGAATGGCTCCATCATGAAGATGGCTCAGCATGCATGCGATGTATTCGATCCATCGAATAAGATGAAGGAACGAGGAATGATGTTGCTTGAACATCGGAGGTGCTTCGATGAAATCATATCATATTGTAATGATCTGGCTTATGAAGGAATGCTGAAGCCTATGAAAGGTAAGGCAAAGGCCGGGCAGTTATTTCCTCCAATGTTATTAATTCATTCGGAAGGCAACTCACAAGTTCATCATAAGGACCGATCAAATGACAGTGAAGCTGAGCAGATCAAAAAATGGCTTACAGCAAATCGGACAAAAATTGAAAGTCATTATAACAGCGACGCAACTAAACCGAACAAGCCCATTGAGGAAATTGTGGCTATCATCACTCCGTTTAAAGGACAAAAGCGTCTGCTCATCAATAAGCTCAAAAGCAGCGGAGTGAATGTGTCCAAGATGAAAATAGGAACAGTTCATGCATTGCAAGGCGCTGAGCGTGATATTATCCTCTTCTCACCGGTATATGGTGAAGGTGACGTGTCCGTCATGTTTTTCGACCGAGACAATAAGCCCAACATTTTAAATGTCGCAGTATCTCGGGCAAAAGAGAGCTTTATTGTATTTGGTAATGAACGGATTTTCAATCCTAAATCTCATAGTCCTTCCGGAAAATTGATCAAGTACCTGGTGCGGAATCATGAGGTGCCGTTAACGAAATAATCCTTCGTCACTTAGCTCCTAACGTTCGACTATGCCATCTTTAGAATCTATCCACAACAAACTGATTGAGATTGATGCTAGTGTCTTTCAGCGCATGGGCGATGAGTACTTCGAGTTTTGTTCTTCAATGAAAATTAAAGAACTCAAACCAATTGGTCTTACTCCAGGAAAACGTGCTCCGAAAACTGGCACACCTGACACGCTCATCATCCTTGAAAACGATAAATATATTCTCGTTGAATATACAACCAAGAAAAAAGAGAAGAAGTCAGAGTACATCAAAAAACTGAAAGGTGATTTACTGAAGTGTCAAAACCCGAAGCTAACCGGAATCGCACTAAAAGATATACAAGGGATTGTACTTGCTTCCTCTCACATTATCACCATAAAGGATAGAAAGGAAATATTGACGGGGTTAAAGGTCAAGACTATTCCTGTGACCTTCTTAGATATTGATGGTTGGAGTAAAGAAATCAGAAGACACTCGTTCCTTGCCAACAAATATTTGAATCTCCCCGTGGAGACTAAACAAGTATTGAGCATTAACGAATTTATTGCCGAATACGAACGAGGCGGAATCAGCACGCCTCTATCAAACAAGTTTCTACATCGCGAAACCGAACTTTCAAATGCTAAAACTGCTGTAAAAGAAAATCAGATCTATGTCCTTTCAGGACCACCAGGAGTAGGAAAAACCAAGCTGGCATTAGAATGCATCATGCAGTATCAAATCGAAAATCCAGATATCGAAGTTTTATGTCTGAAGGATAAGGGAACTTTTTCCTTGGAGGATATCCGCACCAACTTCTTCCCAAACAAGTCCTACTTAGTATTTGTTGACGATGCCAACAGGTCCGCGCGAATATTGTCCTATCTGAGAGATTCAATGCTTGAGGGCATGAACGTCCGACTCATTCTAACGGTTCGAGAATACGCCCGTCATGAAATTGAGCGTGAACTTAATGGACTCAAGCCAAAAATAGATCAGATTAAGCCATTCGAAGATAACGAGATTACAGACCTACTTCTAAGTGTGGCAAACTTCAGTCGATTTGCAATTGACAAAATACTTTCATTAGCATTAGGCAATCCCAGGATTGCTTTAATGGCGGCTAGAGTTACAAAAGAGTCCAACACGCTAAAAAGTATCACAAACGCGTCGGAGATATTTGATCAATACTTCAGCAACATCATAGCGGAAAAGCCGGCATTTTCGTCAGCCAAGCACCTCAAGTGCCTTGGCATCCTATCTGTGTTCAGGTCAATGGATATGAGCTCAGTTGAAGGAATGAAAATACTTGAGACCTTCAAAATAAAGAAGGACGAGTTTTGGGAAGCCGCGAGCGAATTAGAAGATATCGAGTTTGTCGAGATCGATGGGGATCTTGCCAGAATCACCGAGCAGAACCTACAGGCATATTCCTTTTACAAAGCCTTTTTAGTTGAAAAGAAATTAAGTATAGCTACGCTGCTTTCGGAATTCTTCTCAACGCATCACAACCGAATCAAAGAAATAATTATCTCGGTCAATAACACATTCGACTATGATGATATCCGAGACAAGACTCAGTCAGCATTATTGACGAAGCTAAAATCTATCACTGATGAGAAGGAGAAGATTGTCTTTTTTGATTGTTTTTGGTTCTATTTTCCCAATCATCTTTTTCAATATGTAAAAGGACATATCTCGTCTCTGCCAATTAAAAAACTTGAGGAGCAAGACAAAATTGATTCATTTTATCAGACCTCCAAGTATTTCAGGCTACTCATTGACTTTTTAAACTACAACAATGAGAATTTTCTTCCGGCTCTGCAGCTACTTATTTTATTCACAAAGAAGTCGCCCAATCATTCTGTTCAGCTCGCAGACATAGTTAAGGGAAGAATTACATATAGCGAAGACTCCTATCCAAAGTATCAAAAACAGGAGAAATACTTAAAACTCATCACAAACAATTGGAGCAAACATGCCTTGTACCGTGAATTGTTTGCCAACACTGCGAATCAATTCTTGTACTCCAAGTTTACCGTTAATGTTCCAAGCCACAAAAAGAACTCGATAGCGTTAACGCAACATGCGGCTCCCCTAAACTCTAGCCTAAAAAAGCAACGTAAATTAATTTGGTCCTTCATCGACTCAAAGTTCAACGATGATCCCGATGCATTTTCCAAAATACTGACTCACTATGCTGAGTATAGAATTGATCTGATCAAAGGATTTGTCGAGTTTGACATCCCTTACCTTGCCAAGATAGTTCTTCGTAAATACAACAAGACCAATTTGCAACACCTCTTAAGCGCAGCAAGAATAAGAGACTTGGTTGTTAAGTTGAAAATAAAGAGCGACCTAGGTTCTCAAATTAAAGAGCAGTTATTGAGTACAGAAGTTTACACAACATATTCAACGTTGGCTTGGGCAAGAGATCCCGTGCGCTTAGACTATAAAGGAGAGGTCGACAAATATGTCAGCTATAAGTCGAATATGGTGATCAAAGCGTTCAAGGACTTTGACGCAAATCAAGTGGGACAATTAGTGAGCTTTGTTAATACGTGGTCACCCAAGATTGGCAATCATTATAGCGATGGACTTCTCCCTTCATTGGACATCTTGGCTACGCACTTCCTTTCAACCGGACAAGTTGAAAAAACATGGTCACTTTTAAAGACCCTAGTTGAAACTGAGAACTCTTTGAATTTTGTTCCGTATCGAGCACTTGATTCTATTGGCAAGTCGCCGGAGCTACATGAGTCATTTCTATCGTTGCTACATGGACAGGCATTTCCATCCATACTCGATTGGTTTGGAGTCTTTTTACAGGGAACTCAGGGAAATTGTGCCGTAAATAATCCCGACAAACTTCTTTTTGATTTGATTGAGCGCCAGAAAAGTGGATTCTATTTCGACTTTGCCTGGATTAAGTCTTTAATCCAGCAGAAGCCGTCCATCGGTTCTGAAGTACTTACAAAATTCGTTTCTAAATGGAAGAAGAACAAAGTTCGAGTCGTACTGCCAAGAGATTTCTTCACTAGCGAGGAAGCTGATGCTCTTGAAATGTCATTGCTCGAAGATACCTATATTATGCAATATCTTCTCATTGATACGTTCGATTTTAGTGGTAAGGGCTTTAAACGTTTGGTTGAAAAGAATGAAAAGTTCTTATTGAAATTCTGCAAGGCTGTGTTTGGCGAGAAGGATTTCCGAGGGGTGAAAGACTCGTGTTTCATTAAAGGCTTGCAGGGCCACGCGCAATTAGAGATGTTGTCCAATCAGTTCTTAAACTTCCTAGCTGCCAATCATCATCTTTATCCAGATGAGTTCTATAAGACCCTAAATGATACATTCGTTCAGACCGGGATTGACTTTCAGGAATTCGTCAAAGAATACCTTTCCAAGAACGCCAAGAATATGGCAAAGGTGAAAATAGTGATGGAAATTGTTGATGAAGTTTGGCCTGGACAGGTTCATGTATTCCTTAAGATCTTCTTAAAACACAATACGAGCGTTGAAGATTTTAAGGAAGTCAACTGGTCAGTTACCGGTGGATTTTTTGCGGCTCGAACCAATATCTCCGAAATCTACCATTCAAAATGGCTAGGTATTCAAAGCATCCTGAAGGAGTTCCAAAGCTTAAAATACTTGGAACACAAGTTGTTTGTGGATGAGATGGTGCACTATTCAGAATTGAAATCACAGGAGGAGGCGAAAGATTTGTTTTTAAAACGGACACTGTATGATGACTGAGCATGGTTTCAACTAAAGTCTGTATATGGATACGTGGGTGTCGACAGAAGCCCATCCACTCTCTTTGTAAACTCGGATGTTTGTTCAAGGAACGCAGCTCTTTTGTCCACGCAAACTCCCATGCTACCCGTCTGCGCTATTGCCCTGCCTGTGAATTGATTTAGATCGACAAATACGATTCCCACATCTTGGTGCATCGGCTCGTTCCATGGAATATTGTAGATGCGCTGCACATCTACTGTGTTGGCGCTTCTTAACGCTACGTTTGGAGTTGTTTTCGCTCGACCATCATTTAAGACGATTAACATTAAGTAAGTTTGATGGAATCCTAGCGATTGATACTTATTCACCTGGATAACTCCTTTTCGAATTTTTTCGGTACCATTTATTTTTGAGAGCTCATCATTTACGGCCACTGCTTTTACTCGTTTGACTTCAAAAGCAATTGATCGATCGGGCATCGACGGATGGACGAGAATCAAATCGATATCCCCTGGCTTTTGGTTGGCTACAACAAACGGTTCCTTTATTCCTAGATATGCCCTGATGCCAGCTGTGTCAGCAAAAAATTGTTCGACTAAGAATCTGCCTAGTCTTCTATGAGATATGATCCATCGCAGGATTTGGTCTTCGGTATTTTCGGCCACGCTTGACTCATTGTCTTCCGACTCAGTAAAAAAAGGCAATTTTGCTTCACCATTCCAAGGTTGGATGTCATACAAGACCATGTTGAAAATTCTGAACTCCATATTCGACTCTATGGGCTAACTGCGAAGCCATTGCACGAACTTCTTAAGGCCAATGAAAGCCAACACCATTAGTACGATAACAACGATCGGGTTGGGTGAATGAGATTCCTCAACCTGCTTTGATTGGGTTGCACTAAAGAGATAGTGTCTATTTCTTTTGTCGTCCAACACAGCATATCGTATGTCCTCCAGTCCTGACTCGATGGTCAATCCATATAGCTCAATTTCAACAGCGGAAAGATTGAGCTCTCTGAATAGCTGGACATGTGTCTCGGTCTTGGGATTGGAAAAACAAATTTCTATTGCAATCTCTTTGTCCAATAAAACATCGGGACGGAGTGATGAGTCCACTGCGCACTCCACCTCAGCCAATTCATATGAGAATCTCCGATCAGGCAATGCTATCTGAGAGGCCCCGGCAATAATCACCTTTGCAAGGTGATGCAAATATGATTCAACGTTCCCCGAACAATTGTCCCTATAGTGTGCAAAGTAGTAGTCCTTTTTCCGGCCATTCTCTTTTTTAAGGTCATTGCAAGGATAAGCCCTTTCGCCGCAAATAAAACAGTAATAGGTGCCATCGCCAGGCGTTGATCCAACACATTCAACCGGAGCGTTATTAATGTCCTTGGCAATCTTCATACTTAATGCTTTTATTGATTGAAGTTGAGCTAGCTAAGTTGAAAAAATATTACGCAGTCGGGGACAAATACTTTGTTGTTTTATGGTCCTCAACTTTACCTGTCAATGACTTCAGTCGCCAAGTCCGAAAGGGTTCTTATCCATACGACAGTTTGGATTTTGTAATCCAGATAGTCAAGTTACAATTTCCTTGGATCATTCATAAAAACGGTGCATCAAGTCTATGTGTCTCTAAGCAAAATAGCTATACACATTTTTAAACCAAAAAATGTGTGTAGTTA
>CBIHOZ010000042.1:0-44595 GCA_966211525.1 uncultured Chitinophaga sp.
TCTTTGAGAATATATTCAGAAATGAGATATCATACTGAACTACCGGGAAAGACACAATATTGCACACCGGGAAGAACGCAGGGTTGCCTACAGCTTGCGCTAGTAACTTGAAAGGATTTGTTTTTTTGTCGTAAGCAGAGCCGGTATATCCCGTAAAAGGATTACCATTTACAGTACCGCTCACAAACGACACATTTCCGCTGCTATACGATAGGTCCTTTCGTATCACAAATGTAGGAGGATCGCCAGGACCGCCACCGTATTCACTTTCAACAAGGTAATCTATAACGGTTGGGGAGGCGTAGTGGAAGTCAAAGTGTCTCCGGAATCCGTACGAGTCATATACATTCGATTCTACAATACCGGACGGGCCGTGTGTAAAATCAAAGCTATATTCCGGAGCTGGATTACCAGTATATATTTCCGCACTGGTCAATTGGTTCGCTCCGTTATAGTGAAAGAAAATTTTACTGACAGCTGCTTCCAGTTTTACAAGCCTGCCGGAACTACTGTAGTAGGCTTTATGCCATTCTTCTTCAAGGTACACTTTATCGATGCGACATGTACGACAAGGGTGCGAATCATCGCACGAGGAGATCGCGATGAGGCAAAGCAATAGCGATGCGCCCATCAGCATTTTGAGGGTTTTCATAATTAAGAGAGGGTTTAAATTTTATACGATAGAAAAGTTATTAAAAAAGTAAGTAGCAGCAGCAGACCTTCGTATATTTATTAAATACGTTCCAACGCTTAGCAAGTATATACTGCTATATTTTAATTTGCTGTTACTGCACTTTGAATAGCGCTTTCATCGAAGAGATCGTCCTTGATGTGAATTTTATACTCTTCGTATCGTTCGAACACGTCCTGTATATAGTTAACGGGTTCTTCACACTTACAATATCCGGCAGAGACAACCGGGTCGCGGTAAAATTTAGGGTCAGATTTTTTCAGCAAGTAGGTTTGAACGTTATCGTCCCACAACGACACGCTTTTATCCTTTCCATGCTTTTGCAATAACTTCTTCGCATCGAGTATATGCGACAATCCTGCGTTATACGATGCAAGCACAAACTTGAGACGTTGCACTGAATCAGGCACTGATTTTTTCCAATACTTATCGAGGTACTTCAAATAGCTTACACCTGCATTGAGACTTTGCTGCGGATCGTTTACATTTTTAGCTCCATAACGTTTTGCTGTCTCCGGCATAAGCTGCATCAACCCCCTGGCACCGGCCCACGACTCTTCCTGCGGATTAAATTTCGATTCCTGGTAGATCACGGCTGCAAGTAAACGCCAGTCCCAACGTAATTTAGCAGCACCCTGTTTGATCATATCATCGTACGGAGAAAGACGATTGCTGCCGTAAGAAAAATAGTCACTCTTCATACGCACCAGTGACGTACGCGGACTTTTAAAATAACGATTATAGATCACCATGAACGTTGGTTCTTTCTTGATCTTCAAGAGCCAGTCATCGGTTGCTTTTAAAAGCTCCGGAGAATTTTTTCGTACAGCCCATGCAATCTGGTGCGGTATACTGATCACCGTTTTTACATCCAGGTTCGGATAGTACGCAGCATTTACCTGCGCCATAGTATGATCCGCTATAGTATATTGTATTTCACCTGTAGATACTTTTCGTATCAGCGATTCACTTTCTGTATTTATAGTATCTTCTTTCACGAGTATATCGCTGCCGATCTCTTCCGATAAGTTATGAAGACGCATGGCGTGACTCGTGCCTTTTATAACATATACTTCTTTACCACCCAATGCCGATGGTGTGCGAATAAGAGAATCGTTGATCTGATCTTCGTTGAGTTTACGCCAGTTTGCGGGCTTGCGTTGTACGAGTACCTGGTATGTATTGAAATGCGGCCGCGTAAATGATACCAATGCTTTTCGCGGTTTATTAATCGTTAACGGAAACGCAATAATGTCACCTTCACCTTTATTTAACTGATCTATAGCAGACTCAACACCACTGGTAACTTTTATTTTTAATCCAACTTTAAGGTGTTTTGCAAGATGTTGCAGGAGCTCATACTCATAGCCCATAGGCCGGCCTTTGTATATAAAATAGCTGATGGAGTTATTATCCACGAGTGCATTTATATACCCTCTTTCGCGAATGGCCTGAAGGTCAAAATCGACCACCGGATCAGTCGGAAAAGCCTCTTTTTGAGGCGGATTGCAGGAAAAAGCCGTGGCCAGGAGTAGACAAATCGCCAGCCAAAAGCGTACTAAAACCAACATAGTAAAATCAAAGGTACGGCTTTTCAGGCACATTAAAAAAATGACACACAACGGTATGTCTATACGACATATAGCAACATTCTATATATACTATAGAACAAAAATTACTTCTTCAGTTCAACAATTTCGATACATCAACCGGAAAGTCAGTTATCAATATATCCAGCTTCATTTTATCAATCATGGAACGATAAAAATCATCGCTATACAGAGATGCATTATTGCGCATAGACTCACTGGCATCAGCTATTATTCTGATCTTACGCTGATGTATAGCATTTATAAGTGAAAGATCAGTCGTTGACGTTACATATGCTATTAACTTATCGTATGGTATATTTAATTTCCGTATTGCATTCCATGATGCTTCATCTTTTGCAAGAAACGATATAGCTATACCATTCGACAAGCTATATACTTTGGCTGTTACTACGGGATTGAACGTAAGTGCAATGCATTTTTCTGCCATACTATATTCGTCCACGAGGCTGATTACGTCTTCCCATATATCATCTTTCACATCGAGCATTAACACCACATTGTTTCTTTGGGCGTACACAAGCACATCACGAAACGCAGGCACCGATTCATTCGTAAGAATCCCTGAAGAAGCTTTTAATTTCAAGGTATTAATGTAAGCATCCGTCAGCGTAGAGATATTGCCTTTCCCATTGGTCGTTCTGTCGACTGTTTCATCATGCAGAATATAGAGCGTACCGTCCTTGCTTTTACGCACATCAACTTCCACCACAACTGGTTTCAACAAACCGTTATCTGCCGTGTATCGAATTACAGACAGCGAATTCTCAGGCAACATGTTATAGAATCCTCCACGGTGTCCGCATATCTGCAAGGTATCTTTTTGATTCTGCGCATTTACGGGCATCACGACCATATAGATCAATAACACGATTATTATTCTTAGCATAATATATACTCTATATAATTATATACTCACTATTTACAAAAAGAAAAAGGCTCCGAAGAGCCTCTTTCTATATGAAACATTTACGAAGAATTAGTTTCCGAAGATATAGCGGATACCTAACTGCATCTGCCACACGTTGTCGATCGTAGCACTCTTGATGAAAGAATCTTTCAACAAGGTTACGCTACCATCTGATTGTGTTTGTGTAGCCAGACGGTATACCGGCTGACCTTGCGCATTGATGCTTGCTACACTTAACGGAGCGGTTGTTGTAGCCTGGTAGCTAACGCCCCACTTATCGTTGATCAGGTTACCTACGTTAAGTATATCTGCACGAAGTTGGATTGTATTTCTTTTCTCTTTCGCGCCAACTTTCACAGTAAATTCCTGAACAACGGTTAAATCAAATCTTGTTAACCAAGGGAAATAACCACCGTTTCTTTCAGCGTACTCACCTCTGCGTGTCTTGAGGTAATCATTTCCTTCAATGTATGCATCGAATGCTGCCTGCTGTTCTTCTGGCGTTGCGCCTGCAAATGAACTTGAAGATGCTATAGGAGCAAACAGAAGATCAGATGCACGGTTAGGAACAAAAAGCAGATCGTTGTTCTGACCATCACCGTTCAGATCGTTACCACCGCCACTGGTTGGATAGGTATAAGAGATTTTAGAACCGCTGGTTGATACCATACCCAGAGATATAGTTGTAGAACCTCCAATCTTGTTTCCATATTCAAATCTATAACTTGCGTAACCGCTGATACGGTGACGAATGTCATTATCCGAATAGGATGTAGAAAGATAGTTCTGACCTGCAACGGTAGGGATATTGGCCTGCACTGTACTGCCTACAGACTGGATATCTTTTGCCATTCCGTATGTATAGGCAACCATTCCTCCGAAACCTTTGGAAACTGTTTTCTCAAGTTTGAATGTAGCTGTATACGAGCTGCCTTTTGTTGTATTCTTCAACACAAACACGTTCGAAACCTGCGGGTTGTAGAAGCGCGCCTGAGCCACTGTATTGTTTGCACCAGTACCGGAGCTGGCAACACCCGAAGCAGGGAAGCGATCGCGTGTATCAGGACCTGTAAACTCGCGGTCCGGAGCCTTGAGGTTAGCATCGATATAGCGCAGACCTTGCAACGTTTTGTTATAGATAAACTCTCCTGTTGCTACCAAGCCCCAAGGTAATCTTTGATCAACCGCAATGTCAGTTTTCCAGATCATCGGATATTTCAAATCTGAATCTGTTGCGTTAACAACATATGGAGCCAGTGAAGAAATATCGGTGCTGGTAGGAACTATACCGGCAGGCAGTTCACTCGGACTAAGTCTGAATGGATAGTTAACATCTGTTACATTAATTACGGCAGTATTCACACCGTTGTTACCAAGCTGGTTAGAAACAAGCACTTGTGGTATGCGTGATACAAAGAAACCACTACCTCCACGGAACTGTGTGTTTTTATCACCCTTCAAATCGTAGTTAAAACCAATGCGTGGTGATAACAGTAAACGTGATTTCGGGAAAGCACCTGTATTTACAGAATAATTTTTACCGTCTTCATCTCTGAAAGTCATGGCACCTACAATCGGGTTGTAGAAATCAGTAGCCGTACCGTTGTCGTAAGCAAATACATCGCCACGAAGACCTGCTGTTAACTTGAACTGCTCGTTAACCTGGAATTCGTCCTGGAAGTAGAAGCTATACGTTGCCACATTCAGCTTTTGCCATGGTTCAGCTCCACCTGGTAATAATGAATAGCGCAGGTTATACTTCTCTACGTTAACAGGAGATACCGGATTAGTCGGATCATTTTTATATGCTAAAGCAGCTTCCTTAAAATCAGAGATTGAGTTATATACATACAAACCGTTCGACACCGGGAAGAACAAGTTGTTGGATGTAAAGTGTTCGTAAGAAAGACCAAGTGTAAAAGTATGTTTACCGAGGAAGTACGTAAGGTTATCAGTAATGTTGAAAGTAGAATAGTTCAACTTGTTACTCGGAGTAAACGGATCGAAGCCGAGTGAAGTGTAAACACTTCCCTGTGGTGTAGCCAGGTCGCCATCCAATATTTCGATGGTAGGGAACATCGCTGTTTTATACTTACGATCTTCAATCTGCTTGTTATAGGTAATCACTACGTTGTTGGCAATTTTACTGCCGAAGGTTGAGTTCAACTCGGCAGCGATTGAACGTGTATTATCCTGAATTATATAGCCTGTGTTTTCAGGAGATATAGCAAGTGCACTGTTGGTACGGTTTCCGAAACCGGCAGTGTTACTACTGTTACTATCGCTGATACGCTGATCGGATTCTGAATTATGATGTGAGTAACGGATTGAAAGCTTGTGATGATTGTTGATGTTATAATCCAGACGGATGAGGGCTTTCTTACTGGTCAGTTCGTTGTTGAAGTTATCAATTGCACCGATGTCGTAATTGAAATTGGTTCTCATGAAGTTACCAAGATCGTTAAGGTCTGACGCGAGTACACGTGATACGTTACCACCTGAAGTTCCGCGATTAGCCTGCCAGGTAAGTGCTGGCGTGCTGCTTTCAAATTGTTCTGCGTTAATAAAGAAGAATAATTTGTTCGGGATGATGGGACCACCGATACGTATACCGAAAGTTTTTTCATCGATATTAACATTGCTCAGTTTTCTGCCGTCTGCTTTTGTCCCCGTCAGATCATTGTTTCTGAAGAGATAGTATACAGAACCGTTTACATCATTTGTACCAGATCTTGTTACAGCATTTATACCGGCACCGGTAAAACCTGACTGACGAACATCGAACGGAGCAATGTTCAACTGAATTTCATCAAGTGCGTCCAGCGACACAGCAGCAGTACCTGTACGACCACCGGCCTGTGCCGAGCTTCCCAAACCAAAACCATTGTTAAATACAGAACCGTCAATTGTAAAGTTATTGAAGCGGCTGTCTTGTCCTGCGAAAGAACGACCGTTGCTGTAAGGGTTATACTTAACAATGTCGTTCACTGTTCTGCCGATCGTGGGCAGGCTGTTGATCGCGGCATTTCCGTAAGAAATATCGGCACCGGTACGATCTGAACTGAATATATCATTTCGCGTACCCACTACCGTGATTTCCTGCAGCTCTGTGCTGGCATCAGCAAGTTTTACATTCAAGTCGGCCTTAGTACCGAGATTCAGATATATATTATCATACGTCTGCTCCTTGTAGCCAACAAAAGTTACTTTAACAGAATAAGGTCCACCAACACGCATACCGGGTAAAGTATAGCGACCGTCAGCCAAAGTTGTTGTTCCATAAGTTGTTCCTGAAGGTGTATGCACTGCCTGAATGGTTGCCCCCGGCAGTGGTTCTCCATTGGCGTCAGTAATCACCCCCGCCATGGAAGATGTTGTAACCTGTGCCCACAAGCCTGTTATGGCCGTTAGCATCAAGGCTAAGGTTAGTGGTAGAATTCTCCTCATGTTTATTTGATTTAGATTAATGGTTTTTAGAGCGCGTAAAAATACCCGAAGCGTAAGAATTAAACTTTAAAGCACGTTTAAATCTTTCCACAAATTGTTTACAATAAGTTAACAAGTGTCTAACCCCACGTTCGATACTATACCGTTAACCTTTTGATCAATAAATATTTAGGCTAATGTTAAAGAAATAATTTCTATCGATCAGAAAGCCCTTGGGTTTATTTTAATCAAATTTTTCTTACATCGTTTGCATACCGGAAATGCGGGTAACAACGCTTTTCTATAACTCACACGAACGAAGTGCGGGTATGCTGTAAAAGTACTCTGGAGCACAGACTATATATCCGGGTCAACACTAAATCAACTTCACGGCCGCTCTTTTTTTTCGATTCTTTTGCAATCTTTGTAGAACCCAAAACAACCTCTATTTTTTAATCTTATGATTGCATTCCTGAAAGGAAGGCTCGCACACCGCGACCCGACACACGTTTTGATTGATGTTAATGGTGTAGGCTATCTGGTACATATCTCCTTACAAACTTTCTCGGACATTAAAGAGCAGGAAAACATAATGCTTCACACGCATTTGTCGATTCGTGAAGACGCGCACGTGTTGTTCGGGTTTAGCAGTGAAAGCGAGAAAAAACTTTTTCAGCAGCTTATATCGGTTAACGGTGTCGGACCAAGTACAGCCATTGTGATGCTCTCCTATATGAATAGCCAGGAGTTGAAGTCGGCAATCGTTCAAGAAAATGCTGCAGCACTTCAAAGCATAAAAGGCATTGGCGGAAAAACTGCACAACGTGTTATTATAGAATTAAAAGATAAGTTGAAGAAAGAAAGCTGGGAAGACAGCCAGCCGTCTATATCTGTAGGCCCTCACAATACTTTACGTAAGGAGGCGTTATCAGCTTTGCTTACGCTCGGCCTGCCGAAAGCAACTGCTGAGAAAAGTGTTGATACCGTCCTGAAAAAATCAGGAAATACCATTACCTTAGAAGATTTAGTTAAACAAGCCCTAAAAAACGCCTAGACGTTTGAGAGTCTTTACTCTACGACCCCACGTTACCCTCAAGCTTGGCCGCCTCATCATTGCATGGCTTAGCTTTACTGCGTTGACCGATGAAGCATTCGCTCAACGGCAGGACACTACGCGCGTAAACTCTGACACTACGAGTGTGCCGTACCGCTCTAACAAGCGCCCCACGTATCAACCTTCAGACCGGTATGGAGATCCATTCTCTAACCGGCAAAGCGAATCTCCGCTTTATCTGAAAGATCCCAACCAGATGAAGCTGGATGTGGAGATTGATACTGCACTCAACTATACTATATATGAGAAGATCGGTGATCTGAACTATCGCCCGACTTCCAGCATGTCGTTCGAGGAATTCAAACAATACCAGGACCGGCAAATATTAAAGAGCTACTGGAAAGGGCGCGCCAAAGCTCAGGATGGCGAGAGCCCGGTGAGCGGTCGTGGCTTTGTACCGAAGATATTTTTAAGTCCTGTACTGGACCGCATCTTTGGTGGAAGCTATATCGAACTTGTACCGCGCGGTTTTGTTACGCTTGACTTCGGCGCATCGTTCCAGCGAATGTTTAACCCTACATTACCAATACGCCAGCAACGCAATGGTGGTTTTGAATTCGATCAGCAGATAAATATGAGCGTTGTCGGTAAGATTGGTGAGAAGCTTGCCGTTACTGCCAACTTCGATAATAACAACTCCTTCGACTTTCAGAATAACATGAAAGTAGAGTATACCGGTTTCAAGGAAGATATTCTTCAGAAACTTGAGATCGGAAACGTGAGTCTGCCACTTAATAACACTTTGATACAGGGAGCACAGAACCTGTTTGGTATAAAAGCGCAGATGCAATTTGGTAAATTAAATGTTACTACCATTGCAACAACCCAACGCGGTAAAGCTTCCTCTATAGATATAGGAGGTGGCGCAGGCTCGAGCGGACAAGGAAGACCGTTTGAAATTATAGCTTCCAACTATGATGATAACCGGCACTTTTTCCTTGGGCATTTCTTCCGTAACAACTACGAGCGGTCTATCGCAAACCTGCCGCAGATTATTTCCAATGTAAACATCACGCGGGTTGAAGTATATGTACTGAACCGTAACAACGACACACAAACTCTCCGTAATGCTGTAGCTTTAATGGATCTTGGTGAACCCAGGAGGATATATAATACAAATGTTTTACCAGCACAAGGCAACAACTTATTTAACTACAACGGAGCTAATAATCTTTCAACTTTACTAACAAACAAGGATACTCCTAGAGACCCTAATGGTATTAATGGCCTACTGGAAGAGCGTCAACTCGTTAACGGTACTGATTTCGAAAAAATCACAGGAGCAAGAAAGCTCTCTCCTACTGAATTTACTTTCCATCCTCAACTCGGCTATATAACATTAGCGCGCAAACTTCAGAATGATGAAGTGCTGGCTGTTGCCTATCAATATACCTACCAAGGAAGAGCCTACACGGTAGGTGAACTGACTGAAGATTATGGCAACCTGAAAGATGAAGATGTGATTTTCCTGAAACTACTTCGTCCTCGCAAAGTTGCTATACGCGACCAGGCAAGAAGAATCATTCCTACCTGGGACCTGATGATGAAAAACATTTACAACCTCAATGTAAGTCAGCTAACACGTGAAGGTTTTCAATTGCGTATCGTATACCGCGATGCACGCAGTGGTGTTAACAACCCGCAATTACAGGATGGATCTTCTACCTTACGCGAAAAACAACTCATAGAAGTCTTGGGACTCGACCGGCTTAACCCGGTGAATGATCCCGGGCGTGATGGTAATTTTGACTTTGTCGATAACATTACTATTAACACACAAACGGGTGCTATTATCTTCCCGTTCCTCGAGCCATTTGGACAAGGACTTCGCCGATCTTTCAGAGGTGAACCCAATGAGCAATTCCTGATTCAGAAATATGCTTACGACACACTGTACCGCACCACCAAAGCAGATGCAGAGTTGTATGCTACCAAGAATAAATTCTACCTGATGGGTACGTATAGTGCCGGCTCATCAAAAGAAATTCTCATTCCAGGCTTCGGCGTATCACAAGGCTCCGTTAAACTTTTTGCCGGTGGTATACCTTTAAATGAGGGCACTGACTACGTGGTAGACTATACTTTCGGCAAAGTAACAATCCTTAACGATGCTATACTCAGCTCGGGTAAAAATATAGAAGTACAATACGAGCAGTCTGATCCGTTCGCGTTCCAAACCCGAAGTTTACTAGGGACACGCCTTGACTATAAATTGAACGAAGATGTAAACCTCGGCTCTACCTTCCTATACTATAACGAGCGGCCTATCATCAGTCGTAACCAGATTGGCACAGAGCCCGCACGCAATATGCAGTATGGTTTTGACTTCAATGTCAATAAGAAAAGTCGCATGCTTACGAAGATTGTAGATGCCATTCCATTCTTACAAACCAAAGAGCAGTCAACCGTAAACCTTACCGGCGAATTTGCACAGCTGCTACCCGGCACATCGAACGTTATTGATGGAGAAGGTACGGCTTATATTGACGACTTTGAGAACTCGGCAACGCCATATACCTTAATGAACCCACAGAGCTGGAAGCTTGCTACAACGCCAAAGACGGATAACAATGTATACGGTAAACTTGATGACAAACTCAGTGTTGAGTCCGGCTACAGACGCGCTAAACTTGCATGGTACTCCGTTGACAACCAGTTCTATCGTTCGGGCGGCCGGTTCAAACCTGACAACATTACGGATGATGATCTATTGAATCACTATGTAAGACCTGTAGGCCCTCAGGAAATATTTCCGAACAGACAGTTAAATCAAGGTATATTTTACGAACAGATTTTTGATATAGCATATTATCCGACCGAACGTGGTCCTTATAACTACAATCCTAATCTGAGCAGTTTTATAAGTAACCCTGCCAATAACTGGGCAGGTATAACTTCCGCTATTCGCACAGAGGTTGATTTTGATAAAGCAAACATTGAATATATAGAGTTCTGGATGCTTGATCCGTTCATCCAGACCAACAATGGCGCTATTATCGATGGCTCCGGAGTTCCCAAACGTGCGAGTGGTGGTAAACTCGTATTTCAACTGGGAAGTGTATCGGAAGACATCATGCTCGATGGTAAGCATGCATTTGAAAATGGACTCCCTCCTAACGGAGACAAAGTAAAAGGTAAGGTTGATCCTAATCAGTGGGGATATGTTACATCCCAACCGTATCTCACCAGCTCATTTGATAACGACCCTAATGCACGCGCAAATCAGGACGTTGGGTTGGACGGATTATCCACAACAGAAGAGACCACTAAGTTTCAGGATTTCATTAATAGTCCCGGGGTTCCCGCTTCGGAACGCGACAAGATTATAAGCGACCCCTCTGCAGATAACTTCCGGTATTACTTCGACTCGGAATACGATGGAATGAATGCAAAAATACTTCAGCGCTATAAAGACTTTAACGGACTCGATGGAAACTCTCCGATCATTACCGGCAGCGATCTGATTGCGCAGGCGGCTACAACTATTCCAGACAACGAAGATCTGAACGCCGATAATACGCTTAGCGAACTCGAAGAATACTACGAATACGATATGAACCTGCAACCGGGACAGATGCGTACTGGACGAGAGTATATCGTTGATGAAATCACGACTACTAACAACAACTCGAAAGAAAGTGTTACCTGGTATTTATTCCGTATACCGGTACGGGTTCCTGAACGGTCCCAGGGAAATATAGAGGGCTTCAAGTCGATCAAGTATGTACGTATGCTGCTCACCGGATTCAAGGATCCCATCGTACTGCGTATGGCAAACTTCCGCATGGTGGGAAGTCGCTGGAGAAGATATACCAGCAGCCTGCAGGAAGGCGGATTGGTGCCTGACTATGAAGAGACGCTGGATGACTTCATGGTATCGGTTGTGAACTTGGAAGAGAATGGTTATGGTGGTGAAAACAAACCTCCATACGTTATACCTCCGGGAGTGGTGCGCGATCGTGACGTTACCTCTTCTGTGTCGCGTCAGTTGAATGAACAATCTGCGCAGCTTTGTGCTGATGATGTAAAAGATGGCGATGCACGTGCGATGTATAAAAACATGGCGGTTGACCTCTTCAACTATGGCCGCATTAAAATGTATTTCCACGGACACAGTGATATAGCGGTTGATGATGATCTTCGTGTATTCCTTCGTCTTGGTAAAGATCTGGACTCTAACTTTTATGAGATCGAGATTCCGTTGAAGATAACACAAACTCCAATTTCCGGTGATCGTGAGCGCGCGGTATGGCCGGAAGAAAATGAGATCGATCTTGCGTTGGATGAACTCTATAGATTGAAGGCCGATCGCGATCGGGAGAATGTTTCGATGAATCAATTCTATCCCATCGCAGGAAGAGACGTAGGAAGACATCGAATCCGGATCTTTGGTCGCCCCGATCTTACGAGTGTACAATCCATTTTGATTGGCGTTCGTAATCCAAGGTCTGACGACAAACGATCGTTCCCGGTATGTATATGGGCCAATGAAATGCGCGTTACCGATTTCAACCGA
The DNA here is from genome assembly GCA_966211525.1 of uncultured Chitinophaga sp. Classification (GTDB taxonomy): domain Bacteria; phylum Bacteroidota; class Bacteroidia; order Cytophagales; family Cyclobacteriaceae; genus Ohtaekwangia. Next base: position 12,268 of record CBIHOZ010000042.1, read on the forward strand.
ACGCCGGGGTGGGCTGCTAACGCCACACTTAGCGCCAAGCTCGCAGACTTTGCAACCGTTACGGGTGCTGTGCGCCATACCAGTTTTGGTTTCGGAGGTGTGAGTTCTAAAATATTTGAACGTACACGTGAAGAAACAACCGGATATGATGTATCGGCCAACGTAAACGTTGATAAACTTTTACCGGGCAATACGGGGATAAAGATTCCAATGTTTGTGAGTTATGAAAAGACAACCATAACTCCACTATATGATCCTGCCAACCCTGACTTAAAACTGGATGCCGCGCTGCAATCCTTTAATGAGGAACAACGCATCAATTACCTCAAGATTGTAAGAGACCAAACGATAGGGCGAAGTCTCAACTTTGTAAACGTACGAAAGACAAAAGTTAAACCTGATGCGCCTACGCATATATGGGACATTGAGAACTTTTCTTTCAGTTATTCCTATAGCGATCGGATACGCTCAAACTTCAACGTACAGGAGGCATTCCAGAAGCAACAAAAAGGATCTATAGCCTATACCTATAATCCGAAGGCCACTGGTATTGAACCTTTTAAAGATGCGAAAGGATTGTCGTCTCCATGGTTGAAGCCTATCAAGGATTTCAACTTCAGTCTCATGCCAAGCAGCATTGGCGTACGTCTGGATCTTAACCGCTCGTTCTCTAAAAATGTTTATAGGAACCCCGATGGTATAGGAGGCTTCATTACATCGCCGGCAAACTATATGAAGTACTTCACATTCGACAGACAGTACAACGTACGTTGGAACCTCTCTAAGAATCTGTCTGTGGAGTATAATTCAAGAGCTAATGCAATTATAGATGAGCCAGAGGGAGATTTGGATACAGAGGCGAAGAAAGACAGTGTATGGCATAATCTGAAACGCTTCGGCCGAATGAAAAATTTTGATCAAAGCATCACCGTAAACTATACATTACCGCTCGACAAAATACCGGCAACGGACTGGCTGGGTGCAGACTATCGCTACCAGGTAAATTACAACTGGAAAGCGGGGCCTGTAAATCGCCCGGATCGAATCGAGGGAACTGACACAATTGCTGTCGACCTGTTAGACGCGTATGATTTCAAGAACATGATTCAAAATAGCCGCGACCAAAATTTCTCAGGTAAAATTGATTTGGTACGGTTATATAACAAGATCAAATTCTTAAAAGAACTCAATACACCGAAAAAACCGTTAACAGCATCTCAACGCGCGCAGCAAGCCCGCACACAACAGCAGGCAAAGGCCGATACCACAAAAACAAAAGAACCGGCAGAGGTACCTGGCGTTGTGAAAGGACTTCTGCGCATGCTGATGTCGGTACGATCTATAAACGGAACATATTCACTCACGGAAGGAACTATATTGCCAGGCTTCAACAAAACACCTAAGTTCTTTGGAATGGACAACGACTGGAACGCTCCAGGCTGGGGATTTGTATTGGGCAGTCAGGACCCGGGCATACGTTACAAGGCGGCAGAGAATGGATGGCTTGTTGCCAATAAAGAAGACCTATCTATACCCTTTAGCCAAATTCGAAATGAGACTATAAACATACGAGCAAACGTTGAACCATCTTCAGATTTCAAAATATTACTTGATCTGAAAAAAGAAGTCAGTAATTCATACCAATCCATCTTCCGCGATACATTGCCAGGTAGTGGTATATCTTATGGTGATCTCAGCCCTACCAGAAGTGGTAGTTATAGAATATCAACGATCAGTATAAAAACAGCCTTCAACAGCAGCAACAATGACGTTGAGTCATCTGTCTTCAAAGATTTCGAGAGGAATTTAATTGAAATGAGAACCCGCTTGTCTCTGGCAAACAACAACGCCGAATACGACACAACATCTCAAGATGTTATTATCCCGGCCTTCATCGCTGCCTATACCGGCAATGATGTTAAGAAGATGAGTATGTCTCCATTCCCGAAAACACCACTTCCCAACTGGCGCATCGATTATACCGGGTTGAATAAAATAAGTGCGTTTAAGGATGTGTTTCAATCAATAACACTTTCACATGCCTATCAATCTTCTTATTCAGTTTTGAACTACTCGAACTCGCTGGAATTTGAAGACACAGACAGACTTACATTAGATCGATCCATTACAGACTATAACGTCAAATACTATGGAAGCACTCCTAAAGGAAGCTCTGACTTTGTCCCAGTATACGTCATCAGTCAGGTAATGATCTCCGAGCAATTCTCTCCACTCATCGGAGTAAATATGCGCACGAAGGGAAGATTGTCTGCCAACATTCAGTATAAAACAAAACGTGATCTCGCGCTGAACATTTCAAATGCACAGATCACCGAGTTGAACAGTAAAGACTTCTCCTTTGAATTGGGCTATACAAAAAACAACATGAAGCTTCCGTTCAAATCGCAGGGTCGCACGGTTGTGCTGAAGAACGATGTTACGTTCCGTATGAATGTGACGGTTGCCAACACAAAAACCATTCAAAGAAAGATTGAAGAGCTAAACATCGTTACGAACGGAAACATCAACTTCCAGCTTCGTCCTAACATCAGCTATGTTGTAAACCAGAAGCTGAACATACAGTTATACTTTGAACGTACCATTAACGAACCGATGGTATCCAACTCTTTCCGCAGAGCCACCACTCGCTTTGGTGCGCAGGTGCGATTCAGTCTGGCGCAGTAAAAAATTTATTCAGGATGCAGGAATTTCAAGTCAGTTACTTAACTGGCTTAATCTTGCATCCTGAATCCATTTTGGAACCTATAAACTTTGCTTATTTTTGCCGGCACCTAAAAACTTTAACGCATCATGAACATCCCGGAAGGACTGAAATACACGAAAGATCACGAATGGATTAAAATTGAAGGCAATACAGCCATCGTGGGCATTACCGATTTTGCTCAAAGCGAACTGGGCGATATCGTTTATGTCGATATAACTACGGTAGGCCAGGATGTAGCCGCTCATGATATTTTCGGAACGGTAGAGGCGGTTAAAACCGTATCAGACCTATATATGCCGATTGCCGGTAAAGTATTGGAAGTAAACTCCATACTCGATAGCAGCCCCGAGAAAGTAAACGAAGATCCATACGGAGATGGCTGGATGATCAAAATTCAGTTCACTGGTTCGACAGATGAACTTCTCTCTGCAGCACAATACAAGGAACTTATTGGAAAGTAATATCCGTTAAATGTTATCGGTTACCTGCACGTATAACTTGCGGATAACCGATAACGCTTAACTATTCATTCTCATGATCGAATTACCCGTCATATCGCAGGAAGAGACCCGCAAACGTAAACCAGACTGGTTACGCGTAAAATTACCGGTGGGGCCAGAATATGCTAAAGTGCGGAAGCTGGTTGATAATTATAAACTTCATACGATTTGTGAAAGTGGTAATTGTCCGAACATGGGCGAGTGTTGGGGCGCAGGCACGGCTACGTTTATGATTCTCGGGAATGTATGTACGCGCAGCTGTACATTTTGTGCTGTAGCAACCGGGAGACCTACTGAATATGATGTAGAAGAACCCAAGCGTGTAGCCGAAGCGATAAAATTAATGGGCGTGAAGCATGCCGTTATTACTTCTGTTAACCGCGATGAACTGAAAGATCGTGGTGCCGAAATCTGGTATCAAACCGTTGTCGAAACTAAAAAGATAAGTCCTGAAACAACAATCGAAACACTTATACCGGATACAAAAGGAAACTGGGATGCACTCTATCGCATGATCGAGGGCAAACAGGAAGTTGTTTCGCACAATATGGAGACCGTTGGCAGACTATATCGCATGGTTCGTCCGCAGGCTAAATATGAACGAAGCCTCGAACAAATAAAAAGAATTCGCGAAGCAGGTATGCGCACCAAGACTGGTATTATGCTAGGCCTGGGCGAAACCAAAGAAGAAGTTTTCAAAGCCATGGATGACCTTGCTGCAAATGGATTAATGATCCTTACGCTTGGTCAATATTTACAACCTACCAAAATGCATTTAGAAGTAGCGGAGTTTATACACCCGGATACATTCGAAATGTATAGAGAAGAAGGATTGAAACGCGGATTGAAATATGTAGAGTCTGGTCCGCTGGTTCGTTCAAGCTATCATGCTGAACGCCACGTTAACGTTCCGCTGGATTAAAATATAGCACGATCATTTTATCAATAAAAAAAGCGGGCTCATCACCCGCTTTCTATTATACACTAAGTATATATTTTATTACTTCTTATCAGCCTGAATGCGTTGTTCACGATTGGCGATTTCCCATGCAGTATAGAATACACACTGTGCGCGTTTTGCCAGCAGGTCGAATTCAATCTTGCTGACTTCATCGCTTGGCTTGTGATAGTCTTCATGTATACCATCAAAGTAGAACACGATCGGAATATTGTTCTTTGCAAAGTTCCAGTGGTCAGAGCGATAGTATAGTCTGTCAGGATGATTCTGATCATTGTAAGTATAGTCGAATATCAGATTCGTATACGTCTTGTTCGTGTTTTCATTCAGGTTATGCAACTCCGTTGATAACTTGTCAGAACCTATAACATATACATACGGAGCACTGTCTTTGTGCTGAGGATCTCTGCGTCCAACCATATCAATATTCAAGTCAACAACAGTTTTCTCCAATGGGAACACGGGATGTTGCGTATAGTAGTCTGAACCCAGCAAACCTTTTTCTTCACCGGTTACTAACAGGAATAATATACTTCTTCTTGGTCCTTTACCTTCTTTCTTTGCCTGCGCAAAAACTTTGGCAAGTTGTAATACAGATACTGTTCCCGATCCATCATCATCAGCACCGTTGTTGATCAGATCACCTTCTGTTCCATTCAGTTTACCGATGTGATCGTAGTGAGCAGAAATCACCAGCAGTTCATCTTTCTTATCAGTTCCTTCCAGGTAGCCCATTACGTTATCGCTCTTTAAAACCCTAACATCCATAGCAGTTTTATAGGCTATGGTGCCAGCCTTCACTTTCTTCAGGGTGTTTCCTGTAATAGCCTTGGCAAGTTTTTCACTGGTTGTGTTCAACACTTTCGTTGCAACATCAGGCGAAACAAAAAAGACACCGGCATTCTGTGCAACCGGCTCAGGCTTCGTCAACGACATAATGCCGTTGCCCATATAGTCCTTCAACTGTCCTACAAGTTCTTTAAATGCATTTACATCGTCATGATATACCAGTATCAACTTTGCTTTGCGTTCGCGCGCAAGCGATATAGGTCCGCGAAAATTCTCTTCTGCACCTAATTGTACCAACACAGCTTTACCTTCTACACTTACCTGGTCGAAATCTTCTTTGCGACCTTTACCCACAAATACAACGGGCAACGAAACTTCACCACCGGAATCAGACGAGCCATAGAAAGCAACATCCTGGAAGTTTAAAAATTTATTTTGTCCGGCTTTGATATAGATATCGCCTGGTACACTGGTATAAAGTTCTACTGGCTGATAGTATCCTCCGTTAACAGGAGCTGTCAGACCGAAGTCTTCGAAGTTTGCTTTTACAAAAGCAGCAGCCATTTTTTGTCCGCGCTTACCGGTCTCACGACCTTCCATGGCATCGGAAGCAAGAATGGATAAATTTTCTTTCAGATCAGCAGGCGTAATCTGATCACCATATTTTTTGGCGACCTGATCCTGAGCAAGCACGCGACTGGCGGTTAAAAGCACCAGTGCCATGCAAATAAGTTTCTTCATGGTCTAATGAGTTTGAATTATCCCGGCAATATGTAGAGGATTTTTTTAAGACGAAATACCGAGCGTTGAAAGACCAGGGTGGAAATAAAAGTCCGGAAGACGGAAAGTCCGGAAGTTGAATTTCAGGAAGAGCTGACAGCTTTTTGCCAGAAAAGTTCCGGAAAAGAAATGCTACCGCTTAAAATATTTATCGATTTACTTCCCGACTTCGATACTTTCCGGCTTCCGGACTACATAACGAAATATTACCTTTGTGCGCCCATAACTCAGGCTCATAGCTCATTAACCTAGTAAACTGAAAATCAACACGTAAAATGAATATTGACTCCCAGTACACCGAAAAATTTGAAGGCAGACACATTGGCCCGGATGCACATCAGACTGAAGAAATGTTGAAAGTCATCAAGGCAAAGTCGATCGATGAACTGATCGGCCAAACCATTCCTTCAGCGATCCGGCTTAAAAAACCTTTGAATCTTCCTGCGGCTCAGTCAGAATATCAGTTCCTCCAGGAATTCAAAAAACTTGCTTCCAAAAACAAAGTCTATAAATCATTTATCGGCACGGGATATTATAACACGATAACACCGGGTGTGATCCTTCGAAACATTCTTGAAAATCCGGGATGGTATACGGCCTATACTCCGTACCAAGCCGAAATAGCACAAGGACGTTTGGAAGCATTGATCAATTATCAGACTATGGTTATTGATCTTACAGGTATGCAGATCGCGAATGCTTCGTTGCTTGATGAAGGCACGGCTGCAGCGGAAGCGATGCACCTGCTCTATGCTTCGCGCAAAGCTTCTAAAAAGAATGCGCATAAATTTTTCGTTGATCAGAATGCATTCCCGCAAACTATAGATTTACTCACAACACGTGCTACTCCGATTGGCGTAGAACTCGTGGTAGGAGATATCAATACACTTGACCTTACGGATGCCAATCTCTTCGCTGTATTTGTTCAGAACCCGAATGGCAACGGTGAAGTGAAAGACTATACTTCTTTCAATGCCACGGCACATGAGAAAGATGTATATACGGTAATGGCAGCAGACCTGATGAGTTTAGTGCTCATGAAGTCGCCAGGTGAAATGGGTGCTGATGTTGTTGTAGGATCATCACAACGCTTTGGTGTACCGATGGGATTTGGCGGACCTCACGCAGCGTTCTTCGCTACGAAGGATGAATTTAAACGTCAGATGCCAGGAAGAATTATAGGTGCTTCTATTGATGCTTCCGGAAATGCAGGATATCGTATGGCGTTGCAGACTCGTGAACAACACATCCGCAGAGAGAAAGCAACTTCAAATATCTGTACAGCACAGGTTCTTCTTTCAGTAATGGCGGGTATGTATGCGGTATACCACGGAGCTGAAGGATTGAAGAAAATAGCAGGTCGTATACATGCGCTTGCCAAATCACTTGACGCTGGTCTGAAGACACTTGGCTATAAACAAGTAAACGAAAATTACTTCGATACATTAAAGATTGCCGTAAGCGACAAGAAAGCTGTAGAACGTGAGGCTATAAAACGCGAAATCAACTTCCGTTACTTTGTCGATAACCACGTTGGTATTTCACTCGATGAGACTACATCTACTGAAGATGTAAAAAACATTCTCGAAATATTCGCTGCAGCGGAAAATAAAAAAGCTGCCAACATTACTTTCAACGGACAGGCTATTGGCTGGCCGGCTGCACTCATTCGCAAATCTACATTCCTCACGCATCCTGTTTTCAACACCCATCATTCGGAGCACGAGATGCTGCGCTATATCAAGCGCCTGGAGAATAAAGATCTTTCGATGGTACACTCGATGATCTCTTTAGGATCGTGCACTATGAAACTGAATGCTACTGCTGAAATGATTCCGGTAACATGGCCTGAGTTTGGAAATATACATCCGTTCGCTCCGGCTGATCAGGCACAAGGTTATGCAGAGCTTACTACCAACCTCGAAAACTGGTTAAAAGAAATAACAGGGTTTACAGGTGTATCACTTCAACCAAACAGTGGTGCACAAGGTGAATATGCGGGCCTGATGGTAATTCGTGCGTATCATGAAGATCGTAATGAAGGACACAGAACTATATCGTTGATTCCCGCTTCAGCTCACGGAACAAATCCTGCAAGCGCAGTAATGGCGGGTATGGATGTAGTGGTAGTGAAGTCTGATGAAGAAGGCAAGATTGATGTTGCTGATCTGAAAGCAAAAGCAGAACAGTATAAAGATAAACTGTCATGTCTCATGGTAACGTATCCTTCTACACACGGTGTGTTTGAAGAATCGATCATCGAGATCTGCGAGACCATTCATAAAAATGGCGGACTGGTATATATGGATGGTGCCAACATGAATGCGCAGGTGGGCCTTACTTCACCGGCAACGATCGGTGCCGATGTTTGCCACCTGAACCTGCACAAAACATTCTGTATACCACACGGTGGTGGCGGCCCTGGCATGGGTCCTATCTGCTGCAACGATAAACTGAAACCATATTTACCTGGCCATGCCGTTGTAAAGACCGGTGGTGAGAAAGCCATTCACGCGGTATCAGCAGCGCCTTGGGGAAGTGCCAGTATATTAACGATATCATACGCCTATATCGCGATGATGGGTGGTGATGGTCTTACCAACGCTACCAGGTATGCTATACTCAACGCAAACTATATCAAGAATCGCCTGGAAGGACACTTCAAGATATTATATACCGGCACCAACGGACGTTGCGCACACGAGATGATTGTAGATTGCCGCGACTTCAAAAAAGCAGGTATAGAAGTAGAAGATATAGCGAAGCGTTTAATGGACTACGGGTTCCACGCTCCTACGGTTTCTTTCCCGGTAGCTGGTACGTTGATGATCGAACCAACCGAGAGCGAGCCGAAAGAAGAACTCGATCGCTTTGTGGATGCGCTCATCGAAATACGCAACGAGATCCGTGAAGTGGAAGAAGGTAAAGCTGACAAAGAACAAAACGTATTGAAACTTGCTCCGCATACGGCTGCCGTTATTACTGCCGATGATTGGACAAGACCGTATAGCAGAAGTAAAGCGGCTTATCCGCTTCCGTACGTACGCGAGAATAAATTCTGGCCGAGCGTAAGTCGTGTAGACAATGCGTATGGCGACCGAAACCTGGTGTGCAGTTGCTTGCCGATAGAAGAATATACTTCGAAAGAAGAATCAGTTACAGCATAATTAAATCACATTTTAAAGTCCCTTTTGTAAATCTGCAAAAGGGACTTTTTCGTTTTAATCATGTACTGTGCAGCGATAAAACATGGCACAGTTTTCTCGTTGTATCTTTATTGAACAATGGTCGCAGTTGCACTCAGACATTCTCGCGACATAATTGCAGACGCTATGAAATTATCACGAACATTACATAAAAGCTTCTTCGTAACACTCGTCTTTTATGTAATCGCATTATCAGGCTTCAGTCAGAAGACCAGTACTTATAAAGGCTTCCCTTCTCTTGTGTGGCCCAAGCTATATAACATCAAGTTTGAAAAAACACAAGACCGACTGGGCGATGTAGATAAACCTATATTTACCGAGGCCGTAAAGGCATTGAGTGGAAAAAAAGTTACGCTGCCAGGTTATATGGTTCCATTTGAAAATGGAATTAAAGGCAATCACTTCATGCTATCGTCACTTCCATTGAATGCATGTTTCTTCTGTGGTGTTGGCGGGCCTGAAACCGTTGTTGAGGTATTCACCACAAAATCGGTAACCTATACCGAGAAGCCCATTGAAATACAAGGCACCCTGATGCTGAACGATCGCAATCCCGACCAGATGATCTATATTCTGGAGAATGCCGTGATACTCGGAGAAGTAGGATTATAATATCAACCTTAAGACAAAGCGTTATGAAAAAACTCCTCTCACTTTCAGTAACGATCTTTACTCTCCTGCTGGCGCAAGCGCAGGAATTCCCAAATAAAAATTTGCAATCGCTGGTGGATGCCGAGCGTGCATTTGCCCGCATGGCAAAAGAGAAAAATACGCGCGATGCTTTTCTCGCGAATCTTATTGATGAATCTATATCTTTCTCGCCTGGTATAACAAAAGCAAAACCCTTCTGGGAAAAATCACAGGCTGGCACCGACTGGCTATACTGGCAACCGGTATATGCGGACATTTCAACCGCAGGAGATTTCGGCTATACGACAGGACCCTGGAGCTACAGCAAGAGTAAAAAAGAAACACCAACAGCCTTTGGCGAGTATATAACCGTTTGGAGAAAACAAGCTGATGGCAAATGGAAAATCTTAATCGATGCCGGCATCAGTCATGACACCTATACTGTTGACGGCCATCCAGTAACAACATCAGATATACCTTCACAACCATCGAAGACTACAACCCAAAATTTTAAGGATGAATTAGCTGCAATTGAGGAGAGCTTTATAAAAGAAGCACCAACCGATATACTGAAAGCGTATACACATCATGCATCGCCTGAGTTAAAATTTTTCAGACAGAATAAATTTCCATCCACCTCGGTAGAAGAGGTATGCAAGACTTCTGATGTTCTCAACTTTACTCCGGCCGAAACAGTCGTATCTTCTTCCGGTGATATGGGTTTTACCTATGGCACTGTAAATATAGTGAAGCAGGATGCGGGCCAGCAGAAGACAAACAACGCCAACTATCTTCGAGTATGGAAGAAGGAGAATGGTGTCTGGAAGATTGTTGCCGACATGATTACATAATCTTCCGCGCAGTTACTATATAGTTCCGAACCAGCTGTCAAAACAAAAAAATCCTCACGACTATTACAGCGTGAGGATTTTTATTTTCTGTCGAATGGTAATCCCTTGTATATATATCTATACTAAGATCACAAACCGTACTTATCAATCAGGTATATCAGCGAAGCCATGGAAGCAGCACCGAGTTCAAGTTCGCGTTTGCTTACTTTATCAATGGTATCTTCCTGCGTGTGATGATAATCAAAGTAACGTTGTGAGTCTGGCAGAAACCCGATGATCGGTACACCTTGCGTTTGCAGCGGTCCTATATCTGCGCCTCCACCTTCGTGCGAAAAATCATACAAGCCATAAGGCTCCAGCAAAGGCTTCCAGCTTTTTATTTTATTTCGCACCGCTTCGGATGCAGTCATGGTAAAGCCTCGCGGAGTAAAGCCTCCGTCATCCGACTCCATTGCCGCTATATGTTTTTCTTTTTTAAGTTCTGCCTGTCGCGCATACTCAAGTCCGCCACGCAAACCGTTCTCTTCATTCATAAACAACACTACACGTATAGTATGTTTCGGTTTATAGCCGATCATTTTAAAAAGTCTGATCACCTCCATCGACTGTACACAACCTGCACCATCATCATGTGCACCTTGCGCGAGATCCCACGAATCGAGGTGGCCACCGACAACTATAATTTCATTGGGAAACTCCGAACCCACAAGCTCTGCCACCACATTATAAGATGGAGCATCGGGTAAAGTCTCGCAGTGTGTCTCAAAGTAAAACTGAGCATCTTTTTCTTCCTTCAATATTTTACTAAGAAGATCGGCATGTTTTGTACTGATCGCTATAGCCGGCAGCTTCGCTATATTTGGTGTATAGCGCAAACCTCCTGTATGCGGGTAGTCTTCCTGGTTTAATCCCATCGAACGAACAATCACACCGACTGCACCATACTTAGCGGCTTCAGATGGGCCGAGCGCGCGCTGTTCAACGGCACCGCCATACGCCTCGAACGTGTTGATTTTTGTAGGATCCATCGGGCGGTTGAAGAATACGATTTTACCCTTCACATTTTTTTCACCGAGTTGTTTCAGTTCATCAAACGTCTTTACTTCAACAACGCTTCCTGTGACACCGGCAGGGCCTGTGCCCACAGACATACCAAGTGCACATACATTCATTTCTACAACGCCACGTTTTTTAGAGTTGATTACGCGGCCAATTTCTTTTTGTCCGCGAACCCAATGCGGTACCATAACGGGTTGAAGGAAAACTGAGTCAGCGAAATTATCCAACTCATGTCGCCCCCACTCTACCGCAGCAGCCGCTCCGGGCGAACCACTCAGGCGTGCGCCAATGTGTGTGGTGAGATACTCCAGCATCTGGTAACTTTTACCGCGGGCGAGTTCTTCATTATATATCTGACGGATCGCAGACTCGTCTGACGATTGCGAAAACACATGGCCGGAAACTCCGATCATGAAGAGGAAGGATAGCAATAAGCGCATATATAGTTTATAACAAAATTGCAGATTTCAGAATATACATGTGATGGTTAGGATCTTTGTCGTTGAGTACAAGCGTTCCTTCCATCACGATCTGTTTCGTGGTAAACTTTACTTTGTCAACAGCATCAACCTCCACAACCGTCTCGGGCCCTGCAGCACCGCAGAAGTAACAAAGATTAAAAGGTAACGATGAAAGCATAAATTTTCCCTGTCCTCCTAACTCTTCCAGCGGAATGATATACCCTTTCAGGCGGACCTTCTTTCCATGAAAAGTTTTAAGATGTTTGCTGAACACTGGCACCTCAACGTCATATCCGTTTTTGTCCTTTTTATTTTCGAATCCCACTTGTGCCAACACCTGCCAGAAGTTCTGCTCCTGCGCAAAGGCCACCGGACTTGTCCATAGCAAACCGATCAGGAAATACTTTTTCATTTCGCTTCAAGTATAGTCATAAGTTTTGATCGTGCGTATACCGCCTGTGTTTTTGAACCGATTATTCTGCTAAATCGTTTTAGATACACCATACAACTTGCTAAGCCCCTTGTAAACACCGTACTTTCGAAAACAAACTACACGGTATGGCTTTTCTATTTGAATCTTTTGAAAGCTGGAAGAACTATAGCAACGAACACAACATGTCGCTGCACCAGATTGTGCTTGAATATGAGCAAACACAAAAAGGAAGAAGTGAACAGGAAACACTGGATGGTTTAGCGCAGGCATGGCAGGTAATGAAAGAAGCCGTGCGCACGGGACTTGAAGAAGATATGACTTCGCGTTCGGGCATGATCAACAACGGTGCGAAGAAAGTATATAATTACCCGACTCCTGTACTTTCAAAAGAATTTCAACAGCTTATATCGCGGGCACTGGCAGCGAAGGAAGTTAACTCATGCATGGGCCGTATCGTGGCAGCACCTACGGCCGGAGCGAGTGGTATAATGCCCGGTGTATTATATACCCTACAGGATATCCACCAGATTGAAGACAAAAAAATTCTGGAGGCGATGCTCATTGCCGCCGGTATAGCGTTGATTATGGAACAACGCGCATCCATTGCCGGTGCTGTAGGCGGGTGTCAGGCCGAAACCGGAACAGCCGCTGCAATGGGTTCAGGGGCTATAGTATATTGCTTGGGAGGCGACACGAACCAGATCTTTAACGCAGTTGCTATAACGGTGCAATGTATGTTAGGACTTGTGTGCGATCCCGTTGCCGGCTTGGTGGAAGTACCCTGTGTGGTACGCAACGCAAGTGCCGCTGCTATAGCAAACAGTTCTGCACAAATAGCATTGGCCAGCGTAAGCAGTGTTATACCGGTAGATGAAGTGATTGAAGCCATGGGTGAAATTGGCTCGAGCATGGAAACTCGTTATAAGGAAACGGCACTGGGCGGATTAGCGGCTACTAAAACCGGACAAGCCATTGCAAAGAAAGTACTCATCCACACCATCGAGATGTTGCCGGATGAAGATGCCAAATCATAACACGAGGAATATATACTATATCTGCGATTGCACTACGCGCTTTAATTCAAATCCATTCGGGAATGATTTATCGTAATAAAAGCTGACGCCCAGTGCCTTGAACTTATCAGCAGCTTCGCTAAAGAGAATTCTGTCAAGTGGCTGAGAAATTACTTTCCGGATAATAACGGCACGAATACTTTCCGGAAACTTCTGCGATGTGCTCAGGTATATCTTCAGATCATTCTGGGTATTATCACCAATCAGAATGAATTTCTTATCCGGGAAGAAGCGAAGTAATTTTTCGAGTGTTGTGAGTTTATGAACATCGCGCTTCAGTATATCTTTCCTTCGGAACACATCGCGCAGATGCCGCATCTGTTTGAGAAAAAGCGGACCTCTGGGAAAATTGTTATTTCGGAGAAATCGGTATATAAGCGGGTATAAATTCTGCTCGCTGTTAGAAAGGTAAAAAGGTTCTGTGCCCGTGTCAGCAAAATCATGAATCACTTTCATCATCTCCTTAACAGCCTTGCGTTTTTCAACGGATGTAAACAGAAGCGTTCTGAACTTTAAAAGTTTATTGGAGATGTGCGAATGGAGAAGTGTATCATCAATATCCGATACAATTATTTCGGACGACTGCACAGTATGAACCGTACGGGTATATAGTCCCTCAACAAGTTCTACAGATTGCCCGTTGATGAGTTTGATTGATGTGAGCTCACGAACTGCGGCCGCATTGTTTACTTCTAAAAAGAAAGAACCTGCTTCATCCGTTATAGTTTTATAGGTACCGCTATCAAATTCCAATTCAATCGCTTCGTGATCAAAAAAACGCGTACGGTATAAAGCAAGTATGGAACGAAATGTTTTTCGTCTTCCGTAATTCTTGAAACTGAAATCGCGCAGTGATGAATACGTGAGCTGCCCGATGGCTATCATCGACTTGCCATTGGACAGCGCGTAAAAACTTAACAATATAGGTGCAGTTCTACTCACGCGCTACGGGGTTACTATACGCAGATACGATGAGAGTATGTCGATGTGCAGGTGATCGATCTCGCCCATATACTCTCCGTCAACCTGGAAGTCTACTTTTTTATCGATCGTAATTTCGGCTTCGGTGCAACTGATCACATCGGAGAACATATCCTTATCTATAAATACATTGAACTTGGTAAGTCCTGCCTTTATCGCTGCATCCAGTGCAACACGCTCCACATTCACGATTTCAAACTTTCCATCCGACACGGAGCCTTGCGATATATGTATACCGGTGCCGTACATGTGTGCATTGGCAATGGCAACCATGTAGCCTTCCTTATGATATATACCTTCCGGGGTTTTAACGGTATAGTTTAGCAACGGACTTTCCTTGATCGACTGAAGTAAAAATTTCATATAGCCGATCATGCCGCTGCCGCCTTCTTCAATATAGCGCTTTACCATGCGCGCGTTAATACCTATATCTGCCAGGTGTGTGCAATAATGTTTTTGATCGAATCGCAGTATATCCAGCGGTCGGATATTTTTGCCTGTCATGCTTAGCTCGACAGCATCTTCAATCCGGGAAGGAATTTGCAAAGCAGTAGCCAGTCCGTTTGCAGAGCCCAGCGGTAATATAGCCATGGGAATATTTTTCCCCATGAGTACACGTGCTACCAGCTGAACTGTTCCATCACCTCCACCGGCTACTACGCGATCGGGTTTAAAATCTTCGATGTGTTCCAATATAGTTTCCGCATCGTTGTTGCCCGAGGTATAGCAGAACTTAAAATCAGTTTCCGTAGCAACTGCTTTTTCGTGAATACACAAAATAGCTTTATCGTTACTCGTAGCACCTGACACCGGATTTACTATAAACAGGGTTTTCATTCGGTTATTGTTTTTTACTTAACCTGTTGATCGGCTTGTAAATATTGTGCCTGCTATACTATTAAAAAATCAACGCGGCTATTGAATCGGATCGGGCTTGATAACATCAGGCAACACCTCGTTACCGAAAAAGTATACAGCTCCGCTAAAGATTACAGACCATATAGAGGCACTGATAAACATATACAGGATTAATTTGTTACGCGGAGCTCCGAAGCTGATAGCCAGCAGTGTTCCTCCGATGGGTGTTAACAACACCGGAGTAAGTGCAGCAACACCGGGCAGTCCATATTTTTTCCAGATGCCTACAAACCTGCGATTGCGATCTGAAAACTTTTTCCGTTTGGAGAAAAAGCGATCGACAACTTTTGTGCGCAGAAAATCACCAAAGAATGCAAATGCAAATACAACGGTCATCATACCCGCCACGGTTATCAGTATAGTAGTGGCCAGTGTAAGCCCGGCAGCATAACCTCCCAGTGGCCCCAATATAAATTTGAGCATGCTTGAAAAGTAAATGGGTATTGCCTTGAGAATTTCTTCCAACATGGCCTAGGGTGTGTAAGTGTTTATGTGTTTAAGTGTCTTCGTTTATATATCAAAGTTTTGTGCCATAGGCGAGGTCTCCGGCATCGCCCAGGCCGGGCACTATATAGAATTGGTCGTTCAGGTTTTCATCGATCGCACAAGTCCAGAGCGAATAAGGTGTATTTATATGTTGTGTTAAAAAACGTATACCTTCCGGTGCCGCTACCAATGATACTATATGTATGTGGCCGGGGGCACCTCTTTTCAAAAGTTGCTTCACTGAATCCATGATGGATTGTCCTGTTGCAAGCATTGGGTCGATCAAAATAACATCACGGCCTTCCAGGTAAGGCGAGGAAACGTAATCCAGTTTTATACTTACCTCGTGTAAGCTCTCTCTTCGGTAGGCACCTACAAATCCTGCCTCTGCCTGATCGAAAAAATTAAGAAAGCCTTGAAAATATGGGAAGCCTGCCCGCAGTATGGTGATCAGCACCGGCTGTTGCTTTATTACATTGACACGTGATTTACCCAATGGTGTTTCAACGATGCGGGTAGTGTATTGAAATTTCTTTGAAACTTCATACGCCATAATTTCTCCTAACCGTTCCATATTCCTGCGAAAGCGCATTCGGTCTTGCTGAAGAGTCTTGTCTCTTAATTCAAGAATGAACTGATTGGCTACCGAGTTTTGCTCGCTGAGGTTAAAAACCATAGATGTCACTTTTTTCTAATCAAAATTTAGGATAAAGTTGCAGAAGAACTATAAACAACGCGAATTAAAAATAGGTTAGGAAGTTGAGAAGCTTGGAAGTCCGATAGTCGGAAAGTCCGGAAGTTTAAAAGCCGGCCGACTCTTCGATTTCAAACTACACTAACTTTCCGACTTCGGACTTCTAAACTTTCCGACTTCTTTACTATGAAACTCCTCCAACAACTCTGCGAAATACATGCACCTTCCGGGAATGAAACCCGCATGACGGAATTCTTACTGAACTATATCAAGAAAGAAAAACGGAAGTGGAAGGGCAAACCCACCCTATATTATGGTGACGAATTTCAGGACAACATTATTCTAAAATTTGGCAAACCGCGGACAGCCATCTTTGCACATATTGACAGCATTGGTTTTACGGTTCGATACTATAATCAACTATTACCGATTGGAAGTCCGGATGCAGAGATGGGAACCAAGCTCGTTGGCGAAGACAGTCTCGGACCAATTGAATGCGAACTTGAATTTGACAAGGAGAATCATGCATTCTATAAATTCGGAAGACAAATTGATCGCGGCACCGAGCTTACCTACAAAGTAAATTTCCGCGAAAGCAAAGACTATATAGAGTCTGCTTACCTCGATAACCGACTGGGTGTTTACAATGCACTGAAAGTTGCTGAGACATTAAAGGATGGCGTTATTGTATTCAGCACCTGGGAAGAACATGGCGGTGGTTCTGTTCCATACCTCGCTAAATTTATATATGAACAATGGAAAGTGAAGCAAGCACTTGTCTCCGATATAACGTGGGTGTCTGATGGTGTTGACCATGGCAAAGGGGTTGCCATCTCGATGCGCGACCGGAATATTCCCCGAAGAAGTTATGTTAACCGCATCATTGATATTGCCAAAAAACGTAAAGTAGAATATCAACTGGAAGTGGAAGGGATGGGCTCGAGTGACGGACGCGAATTGCAGGTATCACCGTATCCGTTCGACTGGTGTTTTGTCGGTGCACCTCAACACAATCCGCATACGCCTGATGAGAAAGTGCACAAGCGCGACATCAAAAGCATGATTGATTTATATACCTGGCTGATGAAAGATCTTTGAGATATACTAAAACTCAAACGTATTATTCAGCACTCGTGATGCGATTTTACCTGTGCCGGTAACAGCCTCGTCATATTTACCATTTTGATAGAAGTAGCCGGTAACATTTTTTGTAGAAGCATCAATAATCCAATATTCAGAAACACCGAACCGCTCGTATAAAGCTTTTTTTTAATGCGATCGTGATCTTCGTTACCATCCGAAAGTACCTCAACAATAAGATCAGGCACACCATAAATGTACCGATCGATGATTGAAAGCTTTGCCGCCGACACAAAAACTATATCTGGTTGAACAGCATTGGCGTGTTCATCCAGGTATACATCAAATGGAGCGGTATACACTTCTCCAATCTCTTTTTCTTCTGCATACAGAATCATTCTCGAAGAAAGTATAGCAACCGTGCGCTGATGTGCACGAACACGGGAAGTCGATATATAAATAGTTGCATCTATTAACTCTGCCTGCGTTCCTTCCGGTAATCCTCTATAAACTTCCATCATAATGAATGTAATTAAAACACTAATTCATAATTAAAATATAAAAGTTATTGCAAAGCCTGTTTTGTTTCCTGAATTTATTACGCAAAACTTCAACCACCATGGCTTCAACCCGCAGAGACTTCATTAGAACTGCAGCGCTTACCGGCATTGCTTTATCAACACTTCCTGAATCTGTTGTATTTGCAAAAGATAAAGAACCTAAAGTCAGGCTTGGATTTATAGGCGTTGGCCTCCGCGGACAAAACCACCTTAAACTTGCCTTACGAAGAAACGATGTAGAAGTAGTTGCTCTGTGCGATATACAACAACGCATGATCGACATGAGCAAAGCGCTTGTAAAAGAAAGCGGCAAGCCTATGCCCCAGATCATTTTGGAAGGACCTTACGGCTATAAAAAATTACTGGATAATAAAGATATAGATGCCGTGATCATTGCTACTCCGTGGGAGTGGCACACGGTGATGTGCATCGATGCTATGAACGCAAAAAAATACGTTGGCTGCGAAGTTATTACCGGAATGACGATTGAAGAGTGCTGGCAACTGGTGCATACATCCGAGCGTACAGGCATGCCGTTGATGATGCTGGAAAATGTATGTTACCGAAGAGATGTAATGGCTGTGCTGAGCATGGTACGACAAAATGTATTCGGAGAGATTCTCCATTTACAAGGTGGCTATCAACATGATCTGCGTGAAGTAAAATTCAATGATGGTAAACAGCCTTACGGTGGCGGTGTTGAGTTTGGCGAGAAAGGATTTTCAGAAGCAAGCTGGCGCACCCTGCACTCTGTAAACAGAAACGGAGATCTATACCCTACCCATGGCATCGGCCCTGTTGCTATGATGATCGATATAAATCGTGGCAATCGTTTAACCGAGCTTGTCTCTTACTCCACCAAAGCACGCGGCCTTCATGACTATATTAAGAAAGTGGGAGGCGAAAATCATCCTAACACAAAAGTAGAATTCAAGCTGGGCGATATCGTTACAACCATGATCAAGTGTGCGAATGGCGAAACTATATTATTGCAGCACGACACGAATTTACCTCGTCCCTATTCACTTGGCTTTCGTGTACAGGGAACCCATGGTATATGGATGGATGTAAACCAATCGATCTATATAGAAGGCAAAAGTAAAAATCCACATCAGTGGGAGAATGCAAAAGAGTGGCTTGACAAATACGATCATCCACTTTGGAAAAAATATGGTAACGATGCGGCAGGTGCCGGTCACGGTGGTATGGATTGGTTTGTACTCAACGCTTTTGTAGAAGCCGTGAAACAAAAAGTAAATACACCACAAGATGTATATGATGCAGTAACGTGGAGTGCTATTACACCGCTATCTGAAACATCAATTCGTCTTGGAGGCGAAACCGTGGAGATCCCGGATTTCACCCAAGGTAAATGGATGTATCGTAAGAATGATTTTGCACTGGGAGATATATACTAAACCGATGCGCGTTAACCGACTTATACTTATCAGTGGTATTTTGTTGATGAGTGCGTTCGCGCATGCGCAATCAACATTTAACAAACGCTTATCAGATACTGCTATTAAACTAACGGGCGATAAAGTTATTTACGATCCGTCCTATTTTTCAATTCCCTATCCCAACGGAGATATACCTGCAGACCGAGGCGTATGCACCGATGTTATTATTCGCGCCTACAGAAAGCTGGGCGTTGATCTGCAGAAAGAAGTGCATGAAGATATGGCGAAGAATTTCAAGGTATATCCAAAGAAGTGGGGCATGAAGACTACCGATAAAAATATAGATCACAGAAGAGTGCCTAACCTGATGACGTTCTTTAGCCGCTACGGGCATTCACTGCCCATCACAACGCTTGCCGCAGACTATAAACCCGGAGATATAGTTTCGTGGGATCTGGGTAAGGGTGTTACCCATATCGGAATTGTAATCGATCAAAAATCAGCAGACGGACTTCGTAATCTTATCGTACATAATATAGGGCTGGGCCAGGAGATCTCCGATTGTCTGTTTAAGTATACCATTATTGGCCACCATCGTTACGCACCCTAGGCGCATCTATCTTGCATCCAAAAAATTCTGCTCCCGATTTTTCTTTTATCTTTGCGGTCCCTTAACCAAAGGGGTGTGTATGCAGATCAAAGATTTACAGTTCAAGCAGTTCATAAACAAATCAAAAATTCAGGAAAAAGTAAGAACACTGGCTTCGCAGATCAATACAGACTACAAAGAGAAAACACCTGTATTTCTGCCGATACTGAATGGTTCATTTGTTTTTGCTGCCGATCTGATCAAGAACATTGAAGTGCCCTGCAAGGTATCGTTTGTAAAAGTATCATCGTATGGTGGTGCTGTTAGTTCATCAGGCCAGTTAAAAACATTGATCGGCCTTGAAGCAAGTTTATTTAATCAGGATGTTATCCTGGTAGAAGATATTGTTGACACCGGACTTACGCTTCAAAAAATTATTGAAGAGCTGAAAGGTCTTGGTACAAAATCAGTTGAAGTAGTGTCGTTACTGCGCAAGCAGCCGGCACGCGACAAGATGCTTACCGTAAAGTATGTAGGCTTTGAGATCGATCATGAATTTGTAGTAGGTTATGGTCTTGATTACGATGGTCTGGGCCGAAATCTGAAAGAAATTTATAAGGCTTTGCCCGCGTCAGAAGCTGCACCGGAGGCGAAAGCATAAAAAAATCGTGTATCGTGAATTTAAAAATCGAAAGATCATTCCTTATCTTCGTCAGCTTTAATAAATCTAAAACCCATCTCAATCACTAATAACCGTAAGCAGAAATGATTAACATTATTCTCTTTGGCCCTCCGGGCGCAGGCAAAGGTACCCAGAGCACCAAGATCATTGAGAAGTATTCGCTCACACACATTTCCACCGGAGATCTTTTCAGAAAACATTTGAAAGAAGGAACTCCGCTCGGCCAATTGGCAAAGGGATATATGGATAAGGGTAATCTTGTTCCGGATCAGGTAGTGATTGACATGGTAGACGACAAGATTAAGAGCAGCGGTTCTATCAGCGGAATTATCTTCGATGGTTTTCCACGCACCATTCCACAAGCAGAGGCGTTGGATAAATTACTGGCATCGAAGCAGGCTCCTATAAAAATTCTGATCGAACTGGTTGTTCCGGAAGACGAACTTAAAAAGAGACTGGCGGAGCGCGCAGCGAAAGAAAATCGCCCGGACGATGCAAAACCTGAAGTAATTGAAAACAGAATTGCTGTTTATAAAGCTGAAACGGTAGCCGTTGCGCAGTACTATAAAGAGCACAATAAATATGCATCCGTAATAGGTGTTGGCGAGATTAATGACATCTTCAAAAACATCTGTACGGAGATAGATAAAAGTTTACTGGTATAATTTGATAAGCAGCAGTGTCTTCACCCAACTTCATTGATTACGTTAAATTCTGTTCACGCTCGGGGCATGGTGGCGCAGGATGTTTGCATTTTCACCGCGAGAAATTTGTACAGAAGGGCGGTCCTGATGGTGGCAACGGAGGCCGTGGTGGCCACGTAATTCTGCGTGGCGATTCGCAGCACTGGACACTGCTTCACTTGAAATACAGGAAGCACGTAATTGCCAGCAATGGTAATCCGGGCGAAGAACAGGATCGAACCGGTGCCGATGGCAAAGATGAAATTATACCGGTACCACTCGGCACTGTAGCGCGCGATGCTGAGACAGGTCGCATTCGCTGCGAGATCACAGAAGACGGACAGGAATTTATACTTACTCCCGGAGGCCGTGGTGGAAAGGGCAATGCATACTTTGCTACGCCAACACACCAGGCTCCTCAATATGCACAACCCGGTGAGGCTGGTATTGAAGAGTGGGTTATACTTGAATTAAAATTACTGGCAGATGTAGGTCTTGTTGGATTCCCGAATGCCGGTAAATCTACTTTACTCTCCGTTGTTTCTGCTGCCAAACCAAAAATCGCAGACTATCCTTTTACTACATTGACGCCTAACCTGGGCGTTGTGCCCTACCGCGATGATCGCTCTTTTGTAATGGCCGATATACCGGGAATTATTGAAGGCGCTGCAGAAGGCAGAGGATTGGGTATTCGTTTCCTCCGACACATTGAACGAAATTCGTTGTTGCTCTTCTTAGTTCCGGCAGACTCTCGTGACATTAAAACCGAGTATGACATTTTGCTGAACGAGTTGCGTAAGTATAATCCGGAGCTTCTTGATAAAAAAAGATTGCTGGCCATATCGAAGTCAGATATGCTGGACGAAGAACTTAAAACGGAGATAAGACGAGAACTCCCAACCGATCTCCCTACAATCTTTATTTCCTCTATCACAACACAAGGCATAACCGAATTAAAGGATTTGATCTGGAGACATCTTCATTAGTCTGTTTTGTTTTGTGAACGATATAAATCCCGTGCGCTAAAATCATTTTGAGCTCCCTCCCCCATTCATCTCAAAATGTCAGTTTGGCATTAAAATACCTTTGGCAAAATTGTTGACATTTGCGCTTTAATTAATTTTTAAAAGGCCGTTATCATGGGAAATCAAGCAGAAGAAAAAGATATGAATCAAAACGAAGAGATAGTTTCAGAAAACACCGCAGAAGTCGCTGACAACCTGCCTGAATCTTCAGCAGAAGATGCAAAGAATGTAAAAGAAGAGCAGGCCGATATTGCCAAACTTCAAGGTGAAGTTGCTGAACAAAAAGATAAATACATTCGCCTGTATTCGGAGTTTGACAACTTCAGACGCAGAACAGCGAAGGAAAAACTCGAGATGATTCAGTCAGCCAACGAGCAACTGCTAAAAGCTTTGTTGCCTGTGGTAGATGATTTCGAAAGAGCAGAGAAATCGTTTAAAGACAAAGACTCAAAAGAACTGGAAGGCTTCTTTTTGATCTATAATAAATTCAAGAAAACACTCGATCAGTACGGAGTAAAAACAATGGAAGCGGGCGCGGGTTCAGAGTTCAATCCGGATCTGCACGAAGCCATTACACAGATACCAGCTCCTGACGAAAAGCTGAAAGGCAAGATCGTAGATGTAGTAGAAAAAGGATATTTACTGAACGAAAAAGTGATTCGTTTCGCCAAGGTTGTTGTAGGCAGTTAAGTCTATACCATCCGCGTTTATCAATCACTGAATATATATACCAAGACATGTCTACCAAAAGAGATTTTTACGAGATACTGGGAGTAAGCAAGGGAGCCACGCAAGAGGAGATTAAGAAAGCTTACCGAAAAGTAGCGATCCAATTTCACCCGGATAAAAACCCGGGCAATAAGGAGGCTGAAGAAAAATTCAAGGAAGCTGCCGAAGCTTACGAAGTATTGAGCGATGCTGACAAGCGCGCCAAGTACGATCGCTTTGGACATTCCATGCCGGGTAACGGAGGCGGATACGGTGGCCACCATATGAACATGGAAGATATCTTCAGCCAGTTCGGAGATATTTTTGGAGGTGGAAGTCCGTTTGATAGTTTCTTCGGAGGCGGTGGCACATCCGGAGGAAGACGTCAGCGTAAAGGCACAAACCTGCGCATCAAACTAAAATTATCGCTGGATGAGATTGCTAATGGTGTTGAGAAGAAGATCAAAGTAAATCGTCTGGTTCGCGCAGAAGGCGTAACGTTTAAAACATGTCCTACCTGCCACGGATCAGGGCAACTTAAAAAAGTTGTTAATACCATGCTTGGTCAAATGGTATCGGCAACGACTTGTTCAAATTGTGATGGCTCCGGCCAGATCATTGACAAGCGCCCTGCAGGTGTAGACAGCTCGGGGCTTGTTTCTAAAGAAGAAATTTTGAATGTAAAAATACCGGCAGGTGTTGGTGATGGTATGCAGCTCGCCATGTCAGGCAAAGGTAACGAAGCTCCCGGCGGTGTTGCCGGCGATCTGCTCATTGTAATTGAAGAGCAGGAAGACAAGCACCTGAAGCGTGACGGTAACAACCTGATTTACGAACTATATATCAGCATTATCGATGCGGCATTGGGTACTTCAGTTGAAGTTCCTTCGGTTAGTGGCAAGGTTAAAATCAAGATCGAACCAGGCACCCAAAGTGGAAAAATCCTTCGATTGCGAGGAAAAGGTCTTAAAGACATTAACGGCTATGAAACTGGCGATCAATTGATCTACGTAAACGTCTGGACACCAAAAAAACTGACATCAGAAGAAAAGGCAAAATTGGAGAGTTTGCGTGAGTCAACTAATTTCCAACCTCACCCAGATGGAAGCGAAAAAGGCTTTTTTGAGCGCATGAAAGAGTATTTTAATTAGAAACATAAATCTTTTCATCAACGAACCCCGTTTTAATTAAAAGTTAAAGCGGGGTTTTTGCTTTAATTTAACGTTTAACCTTACACCATGTAACCTACGGACTGTGAGGCCGTAATTATTCAGCATGCATAAGAAGATTTGGTTAACATGTTGCGGAATTGCGCTGACGGTGGCGGTATGCGGGCAGATTAAGAAGCAATTTACTGTAGAAGACAGCCAATCGTGCGAAAATATCAGGCTTAGTCTCAAAGCCAATAGTGGCAATTGCTATATCAAGCCCAGCCAGAATCCGGAGATATTGAATGTTTTCAGCAATCAGACGGAAACAGCTTACGCTCACAACTTCAGAAAAGAAGTCAAAGGCAAAACCTGCGAAGTACAACTCAACCTGGAAGAAAACCAGACCGAGAGTTTAGGTCAATCTATATCGGCTAACTTTTTTGGTGCTGCTGAAAAAACTTCAGGTGACAAACTCTGGAAGATGTACCTCACAGACATGAAGCCGTACTTCCTTGAATTGAATTACGGTGTAGGAAATGCAAACGTAGATCTCTCTGGCTTGGCTATAAAAAAACTCAAGATCAATTCCGGCAGTGCCAACGTAAATGTTGGTTACGCTTCATCGCTGGAGAACCAGATCGACATGGATACTTTCTTTGTTAAAGTTGATTTGGGATCTGTGAACGTTAAGAATTTAAACTTATCGCGTACACGTGTAGTGATGGCAGATGTAGGCTTCGGCAATATGACGCTTGACTTCAGTCACAAGCCGTTGGTAAAAAACAAAGTTAAAGGAAGTGTTGGTGCCGGTAATCTCACCATCATCCTTCCAAATAAAGAAACTCCCGTGCTGGTGAAGATACACGACTCCTGGTTATGCAGCGTAAAAGTACCTGCAAGCCTGGTCAAGATCAATGATGATACATTTGCCAACGCAGCTTACAGCAAAGACTCGAAGAACGCTATGACGTTCGATCTTGACGTTTCGATGGGGAACATCATCTTCAAAGAGAGTCAGCAGTAGTTATAATCATCCCGCGGCCTTGTGGCTGCTTTCAAGTTTTTTAAGTTTTAGCTTCCGGTTCAGTAATTCTTTGTCGAGTATTGATACTAACTTATCCAGTATTAACACTCAACCTACGTGGAAGCATTATCTGCCAGCAATGTAACGAAGCGCTACACCAATCATGTAGCGCTTGATGAGGTGAGTCTTACCATTCCGCAGCAAACTATTTTCGGATTGCTCGGGCCTAACGGGGCCGGTAAAACCACACTCATCCGCATCATCAATCAAATCATTACTGCCGACAGCGGAGAGATTTCAATCTTTGGTGAAAGACTCCAGGCAAAACACATCGGCACCATCGGCTATCTGCCGGAAGAAAGAGGACTCTACAAAAAACTGAAAGTAGGCGAACAGCTTACTTACCTCGCGCAGCTGAAAGGACTCAGCCGAAAAGACGCTATTGAAAAAAGTAAAGCGTGGATAAAAAAATTCGAGATCACCGATTGGTGGAATAAAAAAGTTGAAGATCTGAGTAAAGGTATGGCTCAGAAGATCCAGTTCATCAGCACGGTGATGCATGAGCCAAAGCTTATCATTCTCGATGAGCCTTTCTCTGGTTTCGATCCGGTGAATGCGCAGCTTATTACAAAAGAGATACTCGAACTGAAAGAGCGCGGATGCACTATAATTTTCTCTACGCACCGCATGGAAACAGTAGAAGATCTCTGCGACCACATCGCGTTAATAAACAGATCGAAAAAAATTCTGGAAGGCTCCAAGAAGCAAGTAAAGGCCACCTATCGTACCGGTACATTTGCTGTTGAACATATAGGAGCCTTTACAGTGCCAGCGAAATACGAACTGCTGGAACAAAAAAATCTGGAAGACACTTACTTCCGATCATTAATCAAAGTGAACGAAAACACGAGTCCCAATCAACTTATACGCGACCTCACTGAAGTTACCGAGGTGCACAGCTTCGTTGAAAAAGTACCAACTATGAGTGAGATCTTTATAACGTTAGTAAAAGGAGGTTCCGATGAATAAGATATGGCTGATCACACAACGCGAGTTCCTGAATCGCGTTCAGAAAAAATCATTTCTCATTGCCACCATTCTCATCCCCCTCATCTTTCCCGCTATTATTGGTTTACTGGTATATATTGCCAAAGAGCAGGATAAACATGCCGAGAAAGAAGTAGTGCACTATATCGATGAGTCTGCGTTATTCACTCCTGACTCCTCCAAATTTGTATTTAAAAAATTCACAGGATCGCTGGAGGATGCCAAGACAGCTTATCGCGCTACAGATGATTTCGGATTGCTATATATACCGAAACTAAATATCTCTGACCCGAAAGGCATCGTACTCTATACGAAGATATCGCCAAGCATGGAAGATATATCCAGCATCGAAAATCTTTTTGAAGCCCAACTGAAAGATTTGAAAATGCAGCGCATGCGGATCGATCAGAAGTTACTTGATAGCCTGAAGACAAACGTAAACATCAGCACGGTAAGCTTCACAGAAAGTGGCCAGGAAAAATCCAACAACTCCATTATACTCTCGGGCATAGGTATGGCAGGCGGTATACTGATGTATATGTTCATCTTCATTTACGGTGCGCAGATCATGCAGGGAATCATAGAAGAAAAAACCAGTAAGGTTGTAGAAGTAATTGTTTCTTCGGTAAAACCTTTTCAATTGATGATGGGTAAAATTTTAGGATTGGCTTCCGTAGGCTTGCTACAGTTTTTGATCTGGATTATACTGATGAGTACGTTAACCTTTGTAGTGGTTGACATGGTGGGTGTAGACTCACCACAACAACAGGCTATGCAACAAATCTCACCCGAGGCTGCTGCCCAGCAGGCCGCTGCAGTTTCAAAAACAGCAGAGGTTATAAATGAATTCACATCACTTCCGTGGATGCAGATAGGCATCAGCTTCCTGTTTTATTTCCTCGGCGGCTACTTGCTATACGGAGCATTGTTTGCTGCAGTCGGCTCTGCTGTGGATAGTCCTGCAGAAGCGCAGCAGTTCATGTTCCCGATTACTATTCCGATGTTGATCTCATACATGAGTCTTTTCATGTTTATACTGAAAGATCCGCATGGACCGATTAGTGTATGGCTATCAATTATACCGATAACATCTCCGATTGCTATGATGGGCCGTATAGGCTTCGGTGTTCCGTTCTGGCAACTGGCATTATCAGTTGTCTTATTAATCGGAGGATTTATACTCACCACCTGGGTGGCCGGCAGAGTTTACCGCGTGGGTATTTTGATGCACGGCACCAAAGTAAACTATAAAGTTCTTGCCAAATGGTTTATGATGAAGAACTGATCTTCGTTTAACATTCACGATAATAAAACCAGGTGTGTAGCTACATCTGGTTTTTTATTTTATTTTTCACCTCACGAATGAGCAAGATATCATCCATTCCGGGACTTGATTTTTATCAGAGCAACACAGCCTTCAAGTGGGTTGTGTTAATTGTTTCCATTCTCATCAGTGCCGGTTCGATTTACTATACTAAAATTCTGGTCGATCAGCTTAAAGGTCGCGAGCGCCAGCAGGTACAACTCTACGCAAAGGCTATCGAATATACCGCCAACGAAGACGACACGTATGGTGATGTTAATTTCATTGCCCAGGAAATTCTTTTTCAAAACAATTCGATACCCATTATACAGGCTGATGAAAAAGGGCAAGTACTGGCACATCGCAATCTGGACGTAGAAGAGTCCTGGTCGCAAAAACGTAAGGACGAGTTTCTCGCGAATCAAATGAATATCATGCGGGAAACGTACGAGCCCATTACGGTGACGCTGCGCGACCCGCAGACAAATGAGATCTTCGGCACACAGTATATATACTATAAAAACTCTTTCCTCCTCAAACAGCTTATTGCATATCCCTATATACAGCTATCGGTTATAGCGTTGTTTGGATTCATTTCTTTCCTGGCATTCAATTATTCTAAAATGGCCGAACAGAATCGCGTATGGGTAGGGCTCGCCAAAGAAACAGCGCATCAGCTCGGCACACCTATATCTTCGCTTATGGCGTGGATGGAAGTAATCCGTGAAGATTCAGACATGCAGGAGAAAGGTGTTGTAGAAGAACTGGAGAAAGATATTCAAAAACTTCGCATCGTAACCGAACGATTCTCGAGCATCGGATCGACACCAACCTTAAAAAGAGAGAACGTTGTAACGTTGATCAATAACGTAGTGAATTATCTTCGTCCGCGTGTATCATCTAAAATAAGGATAGAGGTCTTTACGCTGTCGGAAACAATTTTCGTTAATGTTCACGCACCGCTCTTCGAGTGGGTAATTGAGAATCTCAGTAAAAACTCAGTGGATGCTATGAGCAACACCGGCACCATTGCGATAAAAATCCTGCGGGGCAATGAAGGCAAAGTATTTATCGATGTGTCGGATACCGGCAAAGGAATTCCGCGGTCAAAAATAGATTCTGTTTTCCGGGCGGGCTTCACAACCAAGAAACGCGGCTGGGGCTTAGGGCTCACGCTTGCCAAACGAATTATCGAAACCTACCACAACGGCAAAATTTTCGTAAAATCTTCGGAAGAAAATCAGGGCACAACGTTCAGAATTATCCTGAATGCAGCCTGAAAAAAGTAATTCGTTCCAACCCGTAAAACACACACCGCAAAGTCCTTAATAAATAGGCTGAATAATTAATTCACAGCCCTTTGCACTTCGTTCGTAACTACCTACTTTTGCGGTCAATTTCAGAACCCTGACTTAATAAATAACTAACTAATGGCAAATATTGGAAAGATCACCCAGGTAATCGGCCCTGTTGTAGACGTAGCCTTTGATGGCGAAGGAGCGAAGTTACCAAACATCCTCGATTCTTTGGAAGTAACAAAAGCTGACGGCACCAAGGTTATCCTGGAATGCCAGCAACACCTTGGCGAGGACCGCGTTCGTACCATTTCAATGGAAGGAACGGAAGGTCTCGTAAGAGGCATGAAAGTAACCGACACAGGTTCACCTATTAAAATGCCTATCGGTGACGATATCAAAGGACGTCTTTTCAATGTTGTGGGTGAGGCTATTGACGGTATTAAACAACCTAAAGGCGACCAGTCACTTCCTATCCACCGCCCGGCTCCTCTTTTCGAAGATCTTTCAACTTCAACTGAAGTTCTTTTTACAGGTATAAAAGTTATCGACCTTATCGAGCCTTATGCAAAAGGTGGTAAGATCGGTTTGTTCGGTGGTGCCGGTGTTGGTAAAACCGTATTGATCCAGGAATTGATCAACAACATCGCGAAAGCATATTCTGGTCTTTCTGTGTTTGCTGGTGTTGGTGAAAGAACTCGTGAAGGTAATGACCTTCTCCGCGAGATGATCGAAGCAGGTATCGTTAACTATGGTGATGAGTTCCTCAAATCATTGCATGCCGGTGGTTGGGATCTTTCCAAAGTAGATGATCAGAAACTTGCTGACTCTAAAGCAACCTTCGTATTCGGACAGATGAACGAACCTCCTGGAGCACGTGCTCGTGTGGCGTTATCTGGTCTTACCGTTGCAGAATATTTCCGCGATGGTGATGGCAAAGGAAAAGGCCGCGACATTCTCTTCTTCGTAGATAACATCTTCCGTTTCACACAGGCGGGTTCTGAAGTATCGGCTCTTTTAGGTCGTATGCCTTCAGCCGTGGGTTATCAGCCTACACTTGCTACGGAAATGGGTGCGATGCAAGAGCGTATCACGTCAACTAAAAATGGTTCGATCACATCGGTACAGGCGGTATATGTACCTGCCGATGACTTGACCGACCCTGCTCCTGCTACAACCTTCGCTCACTTGGATGCAACAACCGTATTGAGCCGTAAAATTTCTGAGCTTGGTATATACCCTGCTGTGGATCCGTTGGATTCTACATCACGTATCCTCCGTCCGGAGATTGTTGGTGAAGAACACTATAACTGCGCACAACGTGTGAAGAACATTCTGCAGCGCTATAAAGAATTACAAGACATCATCGCCATCCTCGGTATGGATGAATTGTCTGATGAAGATAAGCAAGTAGTACACCGCGCAAGACGCGTACAACGTTTCCTTTCACAACCATTCCACGTGGCTGAAGCGTTTACAGGTCTTAAAGGTGTGTTGGTGGATATCAAAGATACTATCAAAGGCTTCAACGCAATTATGGATGGTCAATACGATCACCTGCCTGAAATGGCCTTCAACCTTGTTGGTAGCATCGAACAAGCCGTTGAAAAAGGTGAGAAGATGTTGGCTGAAGCAAAAGGCTAGAATTAAAATTGAAAAATTGGAAGGTTGAAAGATTGGAATATTAAATACCCATCTTTTAATCTTTCAATTTTCTAATCTTTCAATCTTACAATCAAAAGATCATGCATCTTGAAATATTAACTCCGGAGAAAAAAGTATTTGAAGGCGATGTAACGATAGCCACCTTTCCGGGAGCAGATGGTTCCTTTCAGGTAATGGATCATCACGCGCCCCTTATCAGCTTGCTGAAAGAAGGTATCGTTGAGTATAAAGGTAAAGACGGATCTCATCAGATAGCTGTTACCGGAGGCGTAGTGGAAGTGCTGAAGAACAAAGTAATTCTGCTGGCAGATGGTATAGCAGCCTGAGCTTTTTAAAACATTCCGAGTATAAACAGAGAACCCTGAAGAGACAACTTCAGGGTTTCTTATTTTATGGTATATCTGTACGATATATCTCTACTGACGTACCAACCATTTGACAAGAACCACAACGCCAACTACGATTGCTATCACACCTAATATCCAGAAGGCTTCATTTATACCCCCGAACAATGTTAATGTTAGTCCTACGGCTCCGAATATAATGGCCATCTTTAAATCCTGGTCCATATTGCTCGTAGCATTATTTGCCGCTATTGTATCACCCGTGCGTTTGGCTTTCATATAGCGTTTGAATTGTTTCTTCAACTCAGCTTTAAATTCTTTACGTTGTGATTTAGAAAGTTCTTTATATCGCTTGGCAAGTAATGCTGCATTTTCTTTCGCGGCTGCTTCTGCTTTTTTTGTTTCAGCAAGAGCAGCCTTCGATGGTTTTGATACTTTAGCGGGTTTGGCGGCTGCTTTATCTGCTGCTATATCTTCTTCTGTTAAAACAATAGGAGCAGCGCTGGCTACGAGGGTGCGTTCTTCAAGTGTAAGCGGATGTTCTTCGTTTTCAGTTTTTGATGGTGCAGATTTCGCATGATGATGCTTGCGGCCGCTGTTATAGTCGTAGTAATCAAAATTATAGGTATACCTTGGAGATGAGCATGCCGTGACTATTAAAATAGCCGCTGCCAGCAATAAAATATGTTTCATAAACCACTACTTTTTCGTCTTTCGAAAAGCAGAAATAATCCTGCCAACGGAGCGCTTTTCGAATTCCCAAAAAAAAGTGAACTGACCTAAAAGGAAACCATACCCTAACAAAATGACATTATATAGGGGCAGAATAAATATATAGTATAGTACGGAAGCAAACGCTGTATCGCTATTTTCTCCGGCAAGAAACCTGAGAATTGGTTTTTTAATGAACAAAACGGTGAAGCCGGTACAGGCAAACACAATCAACACGACAACAACCTGAGATATACTTCCCAGTTTCCATCGTTGCTTGAGCCGCTCCATCCACGAAGTATTCGCCATATTTTTATTCGGTTTCAGGGAAATTATTCCACAACCCCATGAAAGGTACCGGTGCTTCAAACAACACTTGCTCCTTCTTTACCGGGTGAACAAACGAAAGTCTTTTGGCATGAAGATAAATACTTCCATTGTCGGTTGGAGTATCATCTCCATATTTTAAATCACCTTTAATCACACAACCAATACTGGCGAGCTGCACGCGTATCTG